>SCKQ01000084.1 GCA_004124535.1 Fidelibacterota bacterium | reverse complement strand
AGAAGCGGATGTTCCAAATGGAAAGATGGTGTTGTTTCCTACCCCAATTGCAACTGACGATGAAACAGAATCACCTTTGGTCTTCTGCACACCATCATCTGGTACATTTTTTTCCGTTGGTGATACAATCGTAGCCTGTACTGCCATAGACGAGGATGGAAACCAAGGATCTGTAACATTTAATGTTGAAATTTCATCATTTACACAGCAACTGACATCTGATCAAACTGCTGATACTTCGATAACAGCAGTGGTGATTCAACAAACTGTGGGCGGAGCGTCAGTTGCCTCAGTTCCTGCGGGCGGACTTGCCTACTTTACTACATCACTTGTTACAAACTCCACTGGGAATGCATTTATCACAATCTCTGTTCAGGATTCTGATGATACTGCACTTGGCGTTGGGAAGTTTAAGTCTGTTATAGGCATGGGAGATTCTGACATCACATTGGGATTCAGGATGCCAAGTGATGCAACTACAGGACTCGCTGATGTTTTCGTCAATGTATGGACAGATGAAAATGTGGAAGTGTGCATTGATTGCAGGCCACAGCCACTTGGCAACATTCAGATCGTTGCATTGGACCCATCGACAGATAATTTGGGCGACTTTTTTGTTGCTTTGACAGGCTTTCCTAATTATGGTGGTTTCACCTCTGGCGCAACACCAGATGGATATAGTTCAGCAGATATAGTTTTCAATGCAGTTGAATACTGGAGAGGATCTCCTGATGCTTATCTAATTGAATACATTCCACCTCAAGCAGATATGCCTTATGGAACACTACAGCCAGATACTTTTAACATGTGGCATGAAGATTGTCCACATTGTCTGGGACATTCTGTTAATTCTTATGCGGAATCCAAAGTTCCTTTTGGCGATGACTTTTTTACTGATCTTGAATTTAACCCAGTTTCCAGCCTCGATGCAGCGAACCTCCAAATACATTGGGTAATAGAATTTACTGATTATGCTCTTGGTCACGCTCCATTATCAACGCAGGAGGATTTGCAAATGGATGTCATCTACATGGAAATAGGTAGTACTGAATCTGATGGATCTTGGCAACCATGGTCTACGGATTACTTGATAGACACTATGGCACATGAGTTGGGTCATGTTATAGGATTTGCCCATGATGGAAATCCTGACAGCCTCATGTATTCACCTGATGCTGGTACTGGTGCTCCTAAAATAAATCCAGAATATGGAACTGTTGAGTTGACAAAAGAGATAGTAGGAGGTGGTTCATGGTCGATAACCGCATTCACCAGTAGGGATGCAACTAATTTCAATTATCACGTAAGCACTGACAATGAAGCAGGATTTAATGTGTATTTTGTTCCAGACTTGGAAACTGCAGAAGCACAATACGAAAGTTCCCAGCAAATTGATTCCTACCCTGGCTGTTTTGTTGAAGACGCAATGTCTACCGGCACCCTATCTTGCAATAATGTTGAGATGGGCAGTGGCTTGTTCATCACAATCCCATTGACATCTGCGACAGAACAAACATTAACAGAGGTTGCAGTCAAGCTGCAGGAAAATTTTGGCGGTTTCCAAACGCTTTCTAACGTTGCAACAACACAGGAAGCCCCAATAATTACAACAGCGACTCAGTCGTCCAAGGTTGAACTTTTGGAGATATCCGATGTCGAATCTGAGCATGAATCTGTGTTCATGGATGGCGCAGACTACCTAGCAGTAACAGACACCACTCTAACCCAAGACATTGACAAGTTTTCTATTACAGGATGGATAAAGCCAGATTTTAGCAAAAGTATACAAGATCTCACCATTGTATCAAAGTTCCACTCGTTTGACCTGTATTTGCAAAAAGAATTTTTGCAGGTTCAAGGCGCTAACTCGGTTGTAATTAAGCCTCGCACACTAGTCTTTACATTATTTGATGGTGCAGTATGGCACACAATTCCGGGACAGACCAAGATTTCGGAAGATTGGCATCATGTTGCCGCCATTGTTGATGGCTCAGTAGCAACTTTGTATCTTGATGGAAAACTTGAGGGAAAAATTAAACTTGAGAAAAAGGTGCCAGTGGATTTTTCATCAGAAGCAGGAATATGCCAGCAGAAAGAATGCATCATTGATGTTAAAATGTTAACGTCTGACTCAGATCTTGTTATCGGGGCTTATGTTATGGAATGCACGCTATCTACCAATACTGCGACCACAAGCACTGCCACCCAGCAACCGGAACCTGAAGAAATATTGACAGTTAAAGACAATTTTACAGGCATAATTTCTTCAGTTGAAATATTTAGCGATGCGTTTACAAAGAGACAGATTTTTGGACTTTATGAACAAGATAAAAATTATTACCAAAAATCCAACGCTATAGATTCTGTCGCAATAGGATCTGAATCTCCTGCATTATCTGATAGCGAGTGTTTAGACCTTGCAAAGGAAAGAGGACTTGAAGGACAGTTACAAGGAACTCACACTTTAGTATGCCAATTCCCATTTAATGTGGTTATTCCATTAAACAGCAGTATCTTGTGGATGGAAACACTTCCCTTGGATGGTGGACCATATCATATCATGGTGTCGGTTGACGATCTGTTCAGAACTGAATTTGCACCATTTGCTTTAATGGACTTTTACGAGCCTGACTTTACCTATGGTGCTTATGAATATCTTGACGTGTTAAACGAATCATTAACTGGAAAGATAATCATTGCAGAACAGCTGGAAATCAAAAACAGACTTAGCACAATACCAATAGAATCTAAAACTTTGGAAAGTATCAAGATTGCTATGGATTCTGCAGGCCCTGACTGTGCGATAACCAATTCATGTTATGAACCATTTGCAGTAAGTGTTGATGTTGGTGCTGAAGTAATTTGGAAAAACATTGACCGTTATTCTCACACTATAACAAGCGGTACTCCTGAAGATGGACCGGATGGAGTTTTTGACAGTGGTATACTTCCTAACTACAGATACTTTTCTCACACATTTTATGAGGCAGGAATATATGATTACTATTGTACTCTCCATCCGTGGATGCAGGGCATGATAGTTGTGGGTGAAATCTAAGTGAGTAGAAAATTACTTCTGATACTAATTCTTGCCACTAGTCTTGGAATTTCAAACGCAGGTGCTCAAACTGGAATTACTGTTGAAACAAACTTTGATTTGTTTGAACAAGGGCAGGTAGTAATAATAACTGGAAACGCAGAAGAAAAATCTGTTGCCATCAAGGTAAAAGATCCAACTGGCATATCAATTCTTGTAAGGTCAATTACAACTGATTCAGATGGAAACTTTGAACTTGAGTTTAGGATTTCACAAACTGCAACATTTGGTGATTATCAAGTTATAGTGAGTACCGTTATTGATAACGTACCTGTAATTAGCACTGCAACGTTTGAGGTTGTTGAAAAAGGCGAGGGAGTAACCCAAGAAGACCAGGTTGCTGAAGAAAAAAAAGGTGGTTGCCTCATAGCAACAGCAGCATTCGGTTCTGAAATGGCTCCACAAGTACAATTACTAAGGGAAATTCGTGATAACACTGTTCTCCAAACAGAATCTGGCTCTGCTTTCATGACTGGGTTCAATCAATTCTACTATTCGTTTAGTCCAGCAATAGCTGACTATGAAAGGGAAAACCCAGCGTTCAA
>SCKQ01000052.1 GCA_004124535.1 Fidelibacterota bacterium | reverse complement strand
TAGACGGTAGATGTGCCTGAAAAGGAAATCAAAGACCGCCTGATGTGCGGTCTTTTTCGTTTATAGACTTACCTGATGTGTTAACCTTAAAAAGAAAGGATACACATCATGAATCCAACAACAGAGAAGCTGAAAAAGCTAATACCTGGCTTACGAAGCCTACCAGCGGATGACCCTATTTATAGTGAACCGCCTGGTATTCTCTTCACTGGTAAGCCTAGGAAACCTAGAAAGACCAGAAAGGAGAATAAAAGTGGCAAGAATATATAACTGCGGTTTGGCAGGATCTCAAAATCCAACCTATGGTATCAGTCATGCAAATATTACAGATAAGCTTACAAAGGATAATTTCTTTGATAAGGCAATTGTAAGAGGTAGCGACTATATCTGGATAATAAAAGCTAAGAAAGGTGAAAACAGAAAAGAAACAACAACGGTCTATCTGGTATCTTTCCTAAGGTCAGATAAGGATAGAGAGGAGTTTAGCACACTCCATGAAGCGATTGATTTTGCCAATAACTGGGACGATGAAGAAGGAGAATATCCGCTAGAGTATGAAGCACCATGGGTCATTCATACCATGCCGTTTAGACCCAGAAAGTGAGATGAAGGGATAGGGGGGGCAGTACTTGGTGCTGCCCCTACTTACCTTTGTCAACCTAGTTTCATAAATTGTAATTTGAAATGGACATAAAAAACTAGCAAATATGAAAGAAACAGCTAAAAGATTTGACAAAATTGCCGAGGGTCTTCCTCGAATTTGCCCAATAGAGGATGTAATAAACTACGATTATGGTAGTAACTGGGATTGGGCTTCTTATATTGAGGGTATCAATTACAAAATTGATCTATATAACGAAAAATACTATCCACATAGGTTCGATAAAAACTATGAGCATCAGCTAGCCTCATCACATCCTCAAATAAGTAAAAATAGTGTGTGGATAAGTGCCAATTTTGGCGGCAACAATGATAATCAATATTTTGAACGCCACCAAGTAGAAAAGAACCTAATCTCAACACACCCAATGTCTAAAGAAACCAAGAAAAAATTTGAGGAAGATTATAATGATCAAATATTTGACCGACTTCAAATATGTGATTACCGAATTCATTGGGTTATTGAGGACAAAATTCTCTTCGATTATATAAATCAATTAACTCGAGATGAATTCATCAACAGGTTTAATAAAGACCTGTGCAATTATGTTAAAAGAAAAGTTCAAATCGTAAAATCCCAAGGTCGTTCAGCAAAAAATAGTAAATGGCAAATTATATTAGATGAAATTCTGGATTGGTTTGCCGAAAAAAATCTCAGCTATAACAAAGTCCAACCTCTTTTTGAGATAAATATAGTTCAAGAGAAAAAATTAGGTGGTAGGCCACCAGGTAAATCAAAGATAAAAATCCTGAAAGAAGATAAGATTATGGAATTGTATGAGGCATACAGGCGAAAAGATATTGGCGAACAAACAAAAAAAGATGCTGCAGAAAAGATTCGAACCAATTTGTTAACAAAAAAGCCGAATTGGTGGAAAGGCAATATTTATCAAGAATCAACAATATATAAGGTACTAAAAACTTTTCCCAAATAGAAAAATTCTACTCTCTAAAAAGGTACTGAAAACTATAGTTTTTGATACCTTTTAATTCCCAGTTCGTTCTTCAAATACTCAATCCATTTCTTATTATCTTATCGATGAATAACCAATTAATTGAAAGGATAAGATATGGAATTCAAAATCATCGAACAGTTAGACCGTATAGAAAAGTTAATCACTGGTAAATACACAAACAAATATCTGAACATTCACCAGGTATCTGATTTGACCTCAGTCAGCGCCAGCACCATTCGCAGGGCCATTAAAAGAGGGGAATTGAAGTGTATTAAAAAGCTGGGAAAGCTCTTATTTCTGGAAAAGGATGTAAGGAACTGGCTCGGTAGCTAATAATGAATAACAATCAAATAAAAGGAGTATATCATGGGATATGATTTTAAAAATCTTAATGGAGAAGCATTCCGATTCAACATTGGCGCATGGTCTCGTGTGTTGGAACTCGCCCATTATTTTGGCTGGCAACCTATGGGGACAACTCTGCGAGGCTCTACAGTAAGGGTTCCAGATGGACTAGATATTTCCAATGAACAATATATTAGGGAAACTGTAGAAAGGTGGGATGGTCGATATTGTGCCAACGAATGGCAATTAGTAGAAGAAGAAGATGCACTCAATCTAGCCTTTGCTTTAATGATTGCTGTGAAAGTGTTACCGGATGAAGATGATGATAGTACGATAGTTCACTCAATAGATCATTGGAGTGGTGCGGATAATAAAAAAATATTAAAAGATTTTATCAAATACTGTATGGGTGGAGAATTTGACATCCTTTAATCTTACATATTAGACATGGCAAGGAAGAGAATGATAGACCCTAAGTTTTGGGCTGATGACAAAATGATGTCATTAACTACCAGGCATCGTTTGCTATTTATCGGTATATGGAATTTCAGCGATGATGGGGGTATCCATAAGAATAGCAACAATATGCTCAAGGCAGAAGTATTTCCTTGTGATGATATTATAGTTGAAGAAGTGGGTAAGTTGAAAGATGAATTGATCGAATTGGAACTCATTATTCCATTTCAATCTAATGGAATTGAATTATTCTATGTGAAAAACTGGAAAATATATCAATCTATTCAAAAGCCCATTCCTTCAAAATATAAACTACCAGATGACTACAGTAGTCCTACTGTAGCACTACAGCCTAATAGAATAGAACAGAATAGAATAGAAGAGAAGAGAAAGAGTTCGCTCTCAAAAGAAGAATTAAGTGAATTTCAAAAAAAATACCCAGGTATTGATGTAAATCAATCCTACAAGAAATTTATTCTCAATATGAAAGAGAAGGGAAGGGTGTTTGAGGATTTAGTAGCTGCTTTCGAGAAATGGTTAATTAGGGATGTAGAGCGTGGATGGAACCCAAGAGATAAATCAAACGATTTGGTGACACTCCATTGTGTTGTATGTACTAGGCCTAAAGAGGTAAAGAGAGGTAAAGAAGAACGACTTACATTTTGTAAGCAATGTGGTGAACAAATGTTGGATTATAATTCTTACTTAATCGAAAAAAATGCTAGAAAGAACAACAAGGTCGAATGAGTCAAATAACTACAATAATCTAATTGTTATACTTGTGATACTTGTTACACAAAAACATATAGTCTACCGAGGGAAGATGGGGTATTTGCTAAGGTAGTATTATTATATGGGGGATGAAGGTTGATTATTTCTTTTTTGGTATGGGCAGTTGCTGGGGTGGATCGTTAATGAATGATTTCAGTAGCTGGTGAATTACATCAGATAATGGCCGGTCATGTGTTTCACTAAGTTTCTCGAGGAGATCTTTTACATCATCTGTTGTCCTAAAAGAAATGAATTCGGATTTTTTCTGTTTCATTGGTCATACAATGTTAGACAAATACAATTTGTGAGGCCATAAAATAAGTGTTAGATTATGTAAGACAATATATGATTAAATATGACAAATAGGACAGGTATAAAAAGAATGCCCATTTATTTAGCTGGTGGAAAGTATTATACCAGGATAAGATGGGGTAATGATCGCACTGGGAGAGGTGCTGTGAAGTTCCCTCTTAATACAGATGAAAAGCTGGTAGCCGAACACAGGAGAGATACCATTCAAGATACATCATTGCGAGGTAAAATAATTCGAGCATATGAAGAACATGGTCCCGCTGGTGTGAAGAAAATAAAAAATGAAATTGATTGGCTCAGGCGAAGCGGTACTCTTGTTGATATCTCACTTACCTTAAGTCAGGCAATAAGTGAATATGAACAATATTGTATGGCGCAAAGGTTAAATGAAAATACCATTGTGATTTACTTGCATGCATTGAATGAGTTTGCCAAAACGATTAGAATAAAGCATGTAAGCAATATTAAACGAAGGCACTTTACTAACTTCAAAAACAGTATGGTTCATTCGAGTAAGCATACAGTAAACAGGAAGCTTCGAGCTTTACAGACTTTCTTTAATTGGATGTTTGATGAAGGCTTAATAGATAACCCCGTAAAAATAAAGAAACTATCTGTGATAAATAGGCCTGTTAACTATTTCAGCAATGCTGATTTTGAAATCATCCTGCAAAATGTCAAGAAAGGCTTTCCTTATTCCGAGGCAAAAATAAATGATGGCGATAGAGAACTATTTATAGACGCATACCGTCTTTACAGAGATACAGGACTACGGTTATCTGAGCCGTTTAACAATCAGCTAAAGAGGGACGATGATGGCTTTAGACTCAGGATCGTAGGCAGCACCACTAAAAATAGCTACGAGAGATACGTACATCTAACTGAACAACAGGCATTGACAATTATCCAAATGAATGAGTGGTTAAATAATCAGTTAAAAACTCGAAAGAATAGATACGCAACAATTAAGGTATTTAGTCGTGTTTTTTCAAAGGCTTTAAAAATGTCTCAACTTAGTGGCAAATTCCATGACCTGAGGAAAACATTTGCATCAAGACTTTACTTTTTAACAGGGCAGGAGTTTACTTTATGCTATGCTTTGGGTCATACTGATACAAATATGACTAAACAATATACAAATCTTGATAAGGTTGAATTATCAAGAGCATTTCCAGATATTGTAGCTATGAAAAACAACGGTATTGACGGTAAAAACCCCTTAAGGGTACCTAATCAAGGGTACCTAGAGCTGTACTCAAACTTTGGATTTATGCATGTTACATGATAGATTACTGTCGACAAATGAACAAATTTGCGGGCGTCGTATAATGGCTATTACCCGAGCTTCCCAAGCTCGTGACGTGGGTTCGATTCCCATCGCCCGCTCGACTAATTTCTAACAATTGTCATGATTTACCGTATCATACCCCTGGTCATATCCTGGATCCTCATATCAGCTCAATTCCAAATGGCTGGGCATAAGTCGCTGATGGTCGCCAGTCTGGCTATCCCCATGTGCCTATTGATCTTTCGTCGCCAGGCGCTGTTGTTCGTACAGTGGTTGACCTACGCCGGCATTATTATCTGGATTAAGGCCGGCATTGATTATGTAAATATCCACATGGTTCCTGGAGGCAACTATTTTACTATAGTGATCTTTTTTTCCTTGGTGGCCTTGTGGACGGTGGCCAGTGGACTGCTGCTCTATACAGACGACTTTCGCCGCGTATATCGCTGAGTAGGAACCCTGGGGATTCAACAGGGGAAGTTTGAACCAACCAATGTAATTTCCACGCCATGAAAATCAACCATGTAGAAAAAGAGAGTATTGCCGCCTCTATCGGCCTGAAACCGGGCGATCGCTTGGAGTCCATCGATGGGTCCCGGGTAAAGGATATCATTGATTATCGCTTCAAGGTTACGGATGAAAATATACTGCTCAGGGTACGGCAGGGTGGGGAACTGAAGGAATATGATATTGAGAAGGATATGGATGATAACCTGGGCCTTGGATTTGATGATTTCAAGATTCGCGGCTGTGCCAATGACTGTGTATTCTGTTTTGTCGATCAGAACCCGGCTGGAATGCGCAAAGGTCTCTATTTTCGAGATGGTGATTTCCGTATGTCCTTTTTGCATGGACACTTCATCACTATGACCAATATGGGCTGGAAAGAATTAAAACGGGTTGTGGAACAGCGTCTTTCACCACTGTATGTTTCTGTCCATGTAACAGACCCAGATAAGCGGCTGGAGATGTTCTTGTATGGCAAGGATGATTTTCTGATGAAAAAATTTGAATACCTTACCGAGAATGGTATAGAACTACACGCCCAAGTCGTGCTCTGTCCGGGCTGGAACGATGGTGAATTTCTGGAAAAGACAGTGGCGGATATTCATTCTTTTCGCCCCAATGCCTTATCGATATCCATTGTGCCGGTAGGACTTACAAAACACCGGGAAGGACTACCAGATCTGCCGCCAGTAACTGCAGAATATGCCCAATCGCTCATACCAATTGGTAAGCAGCTCAGTGCAAAATACCGTCGGGAAAATGGAGAAAATTTTTTATTTCTGAGTGATGAGTGGTTTTTGAAGGTTGGCGCGGCCTTCCCTGACGTAGGTTACTATGCCGGCCATGACCTGCGGGAGAATGGCGTGGGCCAGGTAGTCCATTTCATGGCCGATTGGCAGGATAATATTGCAGACTACAGTTCTGGTCTTAAAAAACCAGCAAGTATTACTATTGGCACGGGTACCCTCATCGCTAATTATTTCAAAACCAATTTCATACCCCTGCTGGAAACAGTTTCTAACCTGGATGTGCAGCTGAAGTCTATTAATAATACATTTTTTGGTGAAGATGATGTGACTGTGAGTGGTTTATTAACGGGTCAGGACATAATCGCCCAGCTGGCAGAGCAGGATCTGGGGGATATGGTGTTATTTTCCAATCGAATCCTGAATGATGATGATACGTTGACCCTGGATGACATGACTTTGGATCAGATATCCCAAGCGCTTGAAGTTCCCGTGCGGGTTGTGGGTGATTCTCCG
Organism: Fidelibacterota bacterium; assembly: GCA_004124535.1. The sequence goes on along the minus strand of SCKQ01000052.1, from coordinate 9,006 downwards.
TCCGAATTTTTTGCGGCTATCGATCATGGCTAGGCCAACCATTGCCATCATCGGTCGACCGAATGTAGGTAAATCAACGTTGTTCAACCGGCTGGTTGAACAACGGAAGGCCATCGTAGACGCTAAGGAAGGTATCACGCGAGACAGGATAAGGGGTACGCTGGACTGGGAAAATCGCCTGTTCGACATTGTGGACACCGGCGGATATATCCCCGATGATGTGGATGTATTCAACGCTGCTGTCCGTGAACAGGCAGAATTGGCTGTTACCGAAGCGGATTTTATCTTATTTCTAGTGGATGGGAAGAAAGACCCCACAGCCAGTGACAAGGACCTGGCGAAACTGGTGCGCAAGTCCGGAAAACCGCATTTGCTGGTGGTCAATAAATGCGATACGCTGGAAACAGACGAGCAGCAGTTGCGGTTTTATGAATTAGCTATAGAACCAATGGTGACCGTTTCCGCACTCAATGGTCGCTTGACTGGGGACATGCTAGAGCAAATTACCGCTATGCTCGGTCCATCGTCAGCAAAACAGGATGAACAAAGTTATATGCGACTGGCCATTGTGGGCATGCCCAATGTAGGCAAATCATCCCTGACCAATGCATTATTGCAAAAGGATCAGACTATTGTAACCCCTATAGCAGGAACTACCCGGGATTCCATCGATACAGCCTTTACATGGTACGGAAAGACCATTATCTTGGTTGATACCGCTGGACTGCGAAAACGGGCCAAGGTGAGTGATAATATCGAGTTTTACAGCAATGTGAGAACCCACAGTGCTATTGAAAATGCTGATGTGTCTTTGGTAATGATCGATGCAGAGAAAGGATTTGGCAAGCAGGATAAAACGATCATTGACCTGGTGATCCGGAAGGGCAAGGGCCTGGTGCTATTGGTTAATAAGTGGGATCTGGTACAGGCAGAGACCAATACGATGGCGGAGATGAAAAAAGAAATTCAGCGGCAATTCAAGGCGCTGGATGACTACCCGATTCTGTTCATATCGGCCTTGACACGTCGAAGGGTTTCCAATATTATGAAAATAGCTGATCAGGTCCATCAGGCCCGGCAGCAGAAAATTAATACCAAATTATTGAATGAGTTTCTCGATAAGACCATTAAGAAAATGGCCATTCCAGCAGTAAAAGGACGTTTGATCCGGATCAAATTCATCAACCAGGTGCGGACAGCGCCACCGCTTATCGTTTGTCACTCCAATTATCCCAAATTGGTACCAGTAAATTATCGACGCTACCTGGAAAATCAGTTAAGAGAGGCTTTTGATTTCAGCGGTGTACCGATCAAATTATCATTCCGCGAATCAAAATGAAATTGAACAGAAAAGGATGTTGATGGAAATTCGAAAAGGGTTTGGGAGCGGGGGTAGCCAAACCAAGGAGGTAAGTTGGAGGGTGAATATTGGGTTTTAATCCCGCTCCCATTACTGCAGCATACGATATTAGTTTGAATAAGTTCCGTAAATACTACGCTATTGTTCCTATTGTGTTACGAATAGCTCTGGTATTTGTTTTCTACAATACGCTGGCTTGGGGTCAGTCCGTAGCCGGTTTAAGGATATCCTTCTGGAATGTGGAAAATCTGTTTGATATGGAAAATGATCCGGAAAAAAATGACGATGAATTCGCCCGCGGCGGCAGAAAAAATGTGACCCAGGAAATCTATGATCTGAAACTGAAAAATTGTGCCACAGTACTCACCGATCTGAATGCGGATATAGTGGGTATCTGTGAGGTAGAAAATCATTTTATGATGACGGAATTAAACCGTGTCTATACGGACCGGGATTACGCCATTGTCCATTTTGATTCTCCCGATAGTCGCGGCATTGATTGTGCACTATTTTATGACCCGGCGGTATTCACCGTACTGGAATCGAGGGCGATCAAGAACATTTTGCCGGGGAATCTTTCCACAAGAGATATTGTTCATGTGCAAGGCACTTACCGGGACCAGGTATTGCATATTTTCGTCAATCACTGGCCTTCGAACTATGGAGGCAAGGAAAAAGCTATCCCCAAGCGGGCGGCAACGGCAGACCTGCTAGAAAATGTGATGCTGGACATCTTGGCAGATGATCCAGACGCGGATATACTATTAATAGGTGACTTTAATGAAGAGCCTATAGATTCAAATATAATAGGATTTATTGATATGAATAATGGCCAAATATCGGCCGACCCCTTTATCAACCTGATGGATCCGCTGGTTGGGAAACCAGGTGTGGGTACTTACGTATATCGGGGACAGGATAATTTACTGGATCAGATCATCGCCAGTTCCGGTTTGATAAACTCAGGACCACTCAGAATATTACCTGGTTCTATGGAGATCCTGGATCAGCCAAAATATCGCCAGCAGGAAGGGAAATATGCCCATTATCCTTTCCGGTTTTGGGCTGGTAATCGTCTCTTAGGCGGCTATTCTGATCACCTGGCTGTAAGTTGTACGGTAATCATAGATAAATAACGTGATAAAATATTGGCAGTGCACCGCGGTAAGGTGGCGGCTCTGACGGAAGTAGGCATTGAGAATATCCCGATTGCCAACTGGTGGACTGATTATCTGCTAGCGTCCATAAACTATAACGAATATTCCCAGAAAACGGCTTGGGCACTGGTATGGCGGAACTCCACAACCGAACACCACTTCGCACCATACCCAGGGCATTCCAGCGCAACAAATTTCATCGATTTTTATGATGATCCATTAACCTATTTCCTTGGTGAGTTGCAGCAGGTCCATCCGTAAATAATTTTTCTTTCGAAACATAATTCCCCTTAGTTTAGGGCTGCTTCCCTAGTATGATTTTTAGCACTTTTGCCTGATATTATTTTATGAAACTTAGAACGAGTCTTTTTTTAGCGATCTTTTTTACCGGTTGTGCGCTGGATATACCCGATACGGATAAGTTGCCGGTGTGGTCCACCACATTGGAATTTCCCATTATACAGACCACTATCGACCTGAACGAATTCCTCGAGGATTCATTGATCAGTACCTACCCAATTGGAGAGGGAGGGGATTCAATCTTTGTTTTCAATAAAACAATCGAGCTGGACTCGGTGGAAGTGGGTGATAAACTGAAGATCGACCCCGTTGAAAAGAGTTTTGTCCAATTTGCCAGTGCAGTGACGGTCGATAGTTCAACCACTAGTTTCACCATTGGGTATGATTCTGTTGGCCTGGATGATATTACCGAACTAATTGATGCGGAGATAGGTTTGATCGAGCTGAACAATATCGGCGCCGAAGAAACAGATCCTATTTCATTTACAGATGTGATGCCCACTGCGCTGGTGACGGCAATTGAAACGGCCATTGCAGCCGCAGGAGGCACCGCCGAGGTGGTGGTGGATACAGTGGCTCTGGTTCCGCAGCAGAAATCGGTCAATTTTGATTCCTTTACATCCGCCGTACTCAGTTCAGGTTATCTCGATGTAACAATCATCAATAATTTGTTCATTCCTTTGGGCGCGCCCATATACGTTGATATTAAGAATAGTATTGGTACGCAGATCTTCCAACTGACATGGGATACGGAGATAACAGCTGGTGATTCCGCCACGGCCACTCAGGATGTTAGCGGTATGACCCTGCCGGGTAGCATGCTGGTGGAAGTGTCTGGCACATCCAACGGATCGCAGGGGCAGCAGGTGGCGGTGACCACTGTGGACCTGAGTTCGACGTTTACTGTTGGTCTGGCGGCACGGGAGTTCCAGGTGACCCAGGCCAGTGCGGTGGTACCGGCCCAGTCCATTACTGACACCAGCAGTATTGTGCTGGATCCATCAGAAACGGTGGTGGAGGAAGCAGTTATGTCCAAGGGGAACTTGGACATCACAGTTACCAATAATCTACCGCTGACTGGAGCGGTTCGCCTGACTATTCCCAGTCTGTATTTTGGATCGACGGATTCAACCTTTAAGCAGAATTTTGACTTGGAGACAAGTACGTTCACTGTGCCCACAGTGGATATGGCCGGCTGGACCATGGCCATGGATTTCGCTGATCAATACCTGAACTACAACTACCTGATCACTACCGCTGATACAGATCCCAATAGTGTAACCATATCCCAGACAGATAATGTGGAACTGGACCTGGGTATCACAGACATTTATTTCAGCGCGGTGACGGGTCAGATCGAATCCCAAACCATCACCGAAGAGGGGGATATCACCATCGAATCGGAATCACAGATCCAGAGCGCGACCATATCAGACGGTCAGATGGACCTGATAATAAGTAATAATATTGGTGGTGTTGCGGATGTGCAGTTGACTGTACCGGAACTGGTTCGCGATGGTACTGGTCTGGATACAGTTTTGACTATCAATCCTGGGGAGAATGGGCATACAATTGTACTGGCTGGTTATGACCTGCAGCCGGTAAGTCTTGAGGATCAGCGCCTGACCTATAGTACGACAACTACAACACAATCGGGGTCAAACACATACTACCTACAAGACTCTATCGCTGTGGAAATTATTCTTCCGGGGCTGACCTTTAATGAGGTAACAGGCTATATCAGCCAGGATGATAATGTGGAGACAGATGTGATCGAACTGGATAATGATACCAAGGTGGAAACAGCCTTGATTGATTCCGGTCAGATCCAGCTGACTGTCCGGAATTTTATTGGTCTGGAAGCGGAGGTATTGTTTTCCATTGATGAATTAACAGTGGGCGGTGTTCCCCTGGAAACTTCTTTACAAATTATCTCTTCCACCGAGCCAGTCCAACAGACCATTGATCTAGCTGGCTACAGCCTTACGCTGCCTGTAGATGACCAGCGGGTGAACTATACCTCGACCTTATCCATCCCCACTGACCAGCTGCTTTCCCTGACGCTGGATGACTCCATTGCTATTGATGTATTGATCGATACGTTGTGGTTTGGTTCGATCACGGGCATTATAGATACAGTGGACGTCACCATTGATACGGTGGAACAGGAAATATCGGCTTTGCCCGAGGACATGGATGGTTTTGAGTTTGCCAATGTGGAAATTGCTATTGATTTTGAATCGAGCATCACCATTCCCGTTTACCTGGATCTGACTATGGAGGCCAGTAATTCCGCTGGCGAAATGGAGACCTCATCTATTACCAACTGGAATATAACTGACAGTTCGCAAGTCATCATTCCCAATGCCAATACAATGATCAATATTCAGCCGGACAAGATCCTGGCCTATGGTTCAGCGCGGGTAGGTGGTGATGGCACTTCTGGAACCGTCACCTCCGCAGGGGTGATTGCCGGTCTGCTGTCAGTACGGGCACCGCTGGAACTGGAAATAGGTCCCGATGCAACGATTACTATAGATCCTGAGCTGGTTACCAAAGCAGATGCGGCGGAAACGGTGCCGGAGGAGATCGAAGATGTAGTTGTTTTTATCAGCTACGATAATGCCTTTGAATTCGGCAGTAACCTCACAGTGCTCATGAGTCAGGATACGCTGGATTTTGAATCCGGTGCCGCGGATATCCTGATCGATGCGCTGCTGATCACGGCTGGTGCGGCAGGCGTAGATTCGATCGAACTTAATGATAACCGACTGGGACTTTTCAACCAGGACAGTATGTACGTGCAGGTACAGGTCAACGTCCTGGGTCAGACAGACAGTAACGGCAATCCGATTCCTTCTCGTTTCCTGAGCACGGATGAAATGCAATTAAATATCTATGGCCGTATTCAATACTTTATTGATGGTCCTGAATTAGCCGGGGATGGCTAATGAGGTACATTTTTGTACCACTGGTTTTTGGCGCGCTGCTGCTGGCCAGTAATAATCCGCTGCAAACGGCCACCGCCGGCGCCTACCATGCCAGGGCTATTGGTAACCATGCCCTGGGGAGTAATCCGGCCAATCTGGGCCATTATGGTGAAATACTTATACTGGGCAGTCCCCAGCAAGATACACTGGCAATTGACATACCCGATTCGCTGACCTTGCTTGATAGTGATAGCAATGCAGTTGTCACCGATTCCGTAATATACTACTATTCTGTCCAGCTGATAGCTAATCCTGATCGCAAGCTGGTGAAAAAGGTGCAGAAAGATTACCTGTCCCAATTCGGCCGTGATCTTACTACAGCGATCATTGCTGAAGAATCATTATACAAATTTCGCGTTGGTGATCTCACATCCAGGGATTCGGTGAATGCATTGCGCGATTCCATTATAGCCGCTGGCTACAGCGACGCCTGGGTCGTTACCTCTGTGGATCCACTACCGTTGAGCGAGGAAATGACACCTTATTTCACCATGACAATCGCCGGATTAAGAAGTGATATTGGTAACAATGCCCTATACCCGGATTGGATTAATAAACAATTGTTTGGCGGTATCGACCTGCGGGAACCGGGCGCAAAAGATAATTTTCTGTCTATATTTCCCACTGCAGGATTGGATATCAATTTCCAGGGCGGTGGCAGCTGGTTGGAGGTTGGGATGGGTAATTTTGCCATATCCTTTATCCAGCTTCAGGTAATTACCAGTGTTACAGTGCCCACTGCAATTATGAACGTGATCTTTGATGGTGTGCAGTTCGATCAGCCGCAGGACTTGTCTGATCTGACCTTGGATTTGCTGGCAGTTGCGCCACTATCGTTGACTTATGGGCGGCAATTGCAGATACCGGCATTGGCCGATAAGGTGGACCGGTTTTACGCCGGTGCAGGCCTGAATGTTTTATTGGGCCTTACCGATATCCACCTGGAATCGAACAAACTCATGCTCAGTACAACTTCGGATAGCATATTTATTGAGGGGGAACAGACCTTGGTGAGTAACATCGATAATAATAATTTTGTTCTCGGTACAGGTTTCAGCTTGGACCTGGGGATCGCGGCAGATATCAATCCGCAATTGAGTATAAGTCTGGCCTTGCAGGATCTACTTGGGTCTATAACCTGGCCGGAGACATTTAGAAAGACCCATGAGTTTTCGATCAGTCTCTTATCTGCGGAAATGGAAGATATTGCCGATTACAGCAGCGCAGAAAAGGATTCCCTGCAGGAAAGCTTCACCATACTGGATACGACATACGCCAGTGGATCCAGCAATACTACTTATCCAGCGCAGGTTGTTTTAGGCGGTGCTTATCGTGTCTCACCGGCGCTTGCTGTGGACGTTGCCCTGCGGCAGTACCTGGATAATGATTATTTTACCGGCGTGGACCCACAAATTTCTGTTGGACTGGAAATTGCACCAACACCTGTTTTCCCTATCTATTTGGGCGTTAGTATCGGCGGTTTCCATGGGTTTAGCTGGGGTGGTGGTTTTTCCCTTAATCTTGGTGGCTTCCAATGGAATGTTGGCTTCGGTGAGAACGGTGGTTTTCTCGAAGATGCCAAGGGACTGCGACTTGCTACCGAATTACGGTTAGTATTCTAGTGTAAAACTCCCCATTGACCGTGTTGAATTTGTGTTTAACTTTGCCGGCGCTTTTTATTATAAATTATTAACGATCGCGGGGTAGAGCAGTCTGGTAGCTCGTCGGGCTCATAACCCGGAGGTCGCTGGTTCAAATCCAGCCCCCGCTACAATCAAAAGCCCTTTGCTTTTTTGCAAAGGGCTTTTTCATTACGCGGTGCTAGCCCCGTCTTTTATTTGTAAATTTTAAAATAAAATATTATGTATACGTAATCGTAGTTTTATGACTGAATAATTAACTTTTAAAAAAACTACAATCATAATCAGGTAAAAATTAAAAAAATATGTTATTCAGAGACTTTCAGTATTTCCACATACACAGCCAAATGATCTGAATAACCACCAAGTAGTTTATTTCCTGCCCAGAACCGAAATGGATAATGAGCATAATCTCCCTCCTGCTGACGATAGAACGGCTTATCCAAAATCTGCGCTTTTCCGGCAATTAATCCCTTGTCATCATTCAGACCATCACTAATAATAATTTGATCCAAAAAATAATCTACACCTTTATACACATATGTACCGACTTTGCGTTGCCCCATCATAGATGCCATCATACTGGTCATATTTACAGATTTTAATATACGCACATTATCATCGGTTGGATCTTCATTAAAATCGCCCATAAGCAAAATGTCTGCATCTGGATCTTCGGATAACAATTTCGCAACTTCATTTGCCAGCAAACGTGCTGTGGAACGGCGTTTGGGAATCGCTTTTTTCTTTCCGCCGTAATTCGACGGCCAGTGATTTACAAAAATATGCAGTGTGTGTCCGGCATATTCACCTTTCACATATAAGATATCCCGAGTCAAATTTCCATCGGGAAGCATATTTTGAATGGGCGTACTTGATAGCACATTAAATACATTCGGATCATATAAAAGTGCATTATCAATTCCTCGACTATCCGGTGAATCATAATGAATAATCTTATAATCTCTGCCAGTAAAGGCATCATTGAGTTCATCCAATACAAAGTAGTTTTCTACTTCACAAAGTCCCAGAACATCCGCATTCAGATCAGCTAAAACGTATGAACAATTTTTCAATTTAAGATCATAAATTTCTTGAGTAACATTTTTTCTTCCACCTAGAGCAAATTCCTCATCCCGAGTGGTTGGATCATCCTCCAAGTCAAATAAATTTTCCACATTCCAAAATCCAACCCGAAGGGATTGCCCCCAAAGGACGGAGAAAAGACAGGCGAGTATTATTATAAATTTAGGATTCATAATTATCCTTTCAATTTATAGAACTTTTTGGAAACTTTTTAATATTATTGGCATATATATCTTTGAAGCGGACACGTATTATTACCCTACTTCCCTCCTTGTTACCTCCTTGGTTTGGTTGTGTCCGCTTCTTTTTTTTACGTCCACACCAAGAATCCTTAAATCTTTTAAGTCCGTTATAACTGGAATTTCTATTTCCCAAATTAAGCGATCCATCGATAATTCATTTATCCGTTTCCCACTATGATTATTTAACCAATATTCGAGTTTTCCCGCTTGGCTAAAATCACCGGTAATTAT
>SCKQ01000051.1 GCA_004124535.1 Fidelibacterota bacterium | reverse complement strand
CCAATAATGCCTTTGGGCGTGATGACAGGATTATTTTCTTCAACGCCAGATTCTAGGCCTACATCTATTGATAAGGATGATGATAAATATGGTGAAGTACCCATTTTGATCACGCGGGCCGGTAAAATTGTCATTTTACTCTCCCGTTGAAAATCCAGTAATTCTGCCAACCGATTATTTTCTTCCAACAGATAACGCATAGATTCTACCTGGAAAGACAACTGCAGATTTTTCTCCCTCAGTAAGGCCGCTTCTTCCTCAATAAGTGCCATTGAACGTATCCAAGTGATCGGAGAATAAAAAATGGTAAAGAAGCGATTTGCTTTACTCCGTAATAAACGAACATTATCTGATTCTCCATTACTCAACATAAGCAACGAAAAGATAACACTCAATACTAGGGTGAAAATATCTTTACGTTTTAGGAGTATGAGGTAGAGGTTCCTCATGATTGAAGGGCGTTAAACGAGAACCGCTTCGTATTTTTTAATATCCTCCAGTACCATGCCGGTACCTCTTACAACGGAAAGAAGTGGATCTTCAGCGATATTTACAGGAACATTTGTACGTTCGCGAATGATCTGATCCATTCCCTTTAGTAAACTGCCGCCTCCGGTCATAATGATACCTCTGTCCAGTATATCTGCGGAAAGTTCAGGCGGTGTACGTTCCAGTGCTTTTTTTACCGCCTCAACGATCATACTTACTGGATCTTTCAATGCCTGCCGAACTTCATCTGAAGTAACTTCGATAATTTTCGGAATCCCTGACACAAGGTCCCTGCCTTTGACTGATATTGTTTCACTTTTCATGCGCATGGCGGAACCAACGGATTTTTTAATCGCTTCTCCAGTGGATATCCCGATATCCAGTTTATGTTCATTTCGGAACCACTGGACCAATGCTTCATCCATTTCATCACCAGCAACGCGGATCGTCTCTTTTGTAACGACACCAGATAATGCAATTACAGCGATTTCCGTTGTGCCGCCACCAATATCGACAATTATATTACCGATTGGCTGTGAAATGTCAAGGCCTATGCCAATTGCTGCTGCCACAGGCTCTTCAATAAGAAATACCTCTCTTGCATTGGCACGCAAACCAGAATCTTTTACAGCTCGTCTTTCGACTTCAGTGACACCTGAGGGTACACATATCACCATCCGCATTCTGGCCAAAGGACTTATATTTATCATCCGGATAAAACCAAGGAGCATGCCATCCGTCATATCAAAATCGGCAATCACACCATCTCGCAGGGGACGAATTGTTTCTATGTCACGGTGAGTCCGTCCCAGCATCGCTTTCGCTTTATTGCCTACTGCGATAATATTACCATCATTCACAGACCTAGCTACGATTGAAGGCTCATTGATCATGATACCTTTACCCTTCATCCAGAGCAGCGTATTTGCCGTACCAAGATCGATAGCAATATCACCTGATAGCCAGTTCAGCGGATTAGATATATTGGATAAAAACCCCATAACGCTACAAATTAAGAAATACCTCGAATCTCTTAAGCCGTTAAATTAATAATTCGATGGTCAATATGCTTCATTTATTCAGTGATCACTTATTTTTAGGTTATTCGATCTCTATGCGACTTTGATCCCCAAGCATAAATTTGTGGGTGGCGGGTCTGGTTTTAGAACGCAGTATTTCCACGTCATTCCCTAATAATGACGATTCAATCCGTCGCTGCACCTGATTGATCTGGCAACCATCCATAATGATGGAGTATTCAACTTCACTACCGCTAATTGTACACCCATTACCAATAGCAGAATATGGACCAACATAGGATTCTTCAATTGTTGTGTTGTCGCCGATGACGGCAGGGCCCCGAATATTTGAATTTATCACCCGACTATTTGCTCCAATCTGTACCCTACCAGAGACTGTAGAATTTTCATCAACACTCCCTTTAAAATCAGATTTTATATTATCCAACACAAGACGATTCGCCTCCAACAGATCTGATGGTTTGCCCGTATCTTTCCACCACCCGGTAATTTCGGAGTAGCTCACATCGAAACCCTTATCAAGTAAGTACTGATGCGCATCTGAGATTTCCAATTCACCGCGTGGAGATGTTTCGATATTATTCACAGCTTCAAAAATATTTTTATCATATAGATAAATGCCCGTCACAGCTAGGTCACTTTTTGGATTATCAGGTTTCTCCTCGATACTAACGATCCGATCATCAACGACTTCAGCCACTCCAAAACGATTAGGATCCGGAACTTTGCTCAATACTAAATGACAATTCGATGCATTCTTCTCAAAATCACCGATAAATTTTTTTATACCGCCGACCAGGATATTGTCTCCCAGGTAAAAAATAAAATTATCATCCCCAATGAATGATTCCGATATTTTTACGACATGGGCCAGGCCAAGCGGTGCATCCTGTGGGATGTAGGTCAGTTTCAAACCAAGATCTGTGCCATCTCCAAAAGCTTTTTTTATGGATTCATCATTACTGTTTATAACAATCCCCACATCAATAATGCCAGCATCTTGAGCAAATTCAAGGGCAAATTGCAGCATCAGCTTATTTGCGATGGGAATTAGATGTTTATTCTGGGTATGAGTGATTGGTCTCAGCCGAGTACCATGACCACCAGCAGTAATCAGTGCTTTCATCTTCCTTGTTCCATCCCTTCCTTACTTAATTTGTCAGCAATCGTATTATCATCTCTGAATACATGCTGCAGACTCCAATTACTATATTGGTCCAACAGTGCAATCGCCTTTCGATGGAGTGGTTTCATTCGTTCGTGTTTGACTTTATAATCCCCGTTTATCTGCTTCACTACAAGTTCACTATCAGCATATATTTCAAGATTTATAATATTTAATTCTAGTCCTACTTCAAGTCCTCTTATCAACGCTGAATATTCGGCCTCATTATTAGTGGCATCATCTAGATAATCAGAGAATCGATATAGTTCTTCGTCATTCTCCCCTAAAAAGACTCCGCCAATACCAGCTGTCTTGGTATGCAAATCTGCTGCACCATCAATAAATAGTGATACAGCATTAATATTGTCATCATCATCGACTAGTTTCTCCAGTACCTTCCGCGTATTTTCATCTACAGATTGCAGATTATCTGGTGTAATAACAGCATGTAATGCAGCTAATTGTTCTTTCGTGAGTATTTTCATGGGGTGCGGAAGTTACTGACTGGAATGGAAGGAGCAAATACCAATGGTTTTCACGCCACTTCTATATCCATTAACGTTTCTTGAGCAATACCGAGTTCTAAATTATTCCCCTGTTCTATTGGTCCGACACCTTGCGGAGTTCCGGTAAAAATCAGATCGCCTTCTAGCAAGGGCATCCTAGCAGATAAATATTCAATTAGCTTCGCAATAGGAAATACCATTTGGTCTATCTTCCCCCGCTGAACAATTACCTCATTGCGTTTAAGCCAAAACTCTTTTTCCCATATGCTATCCGTCTTCCTCCTGAATTCTGAAACAACAGCAGACCCCTTGAATGATTTTGACAGGAACCATGGTAGCGATTGTTTCTTCAATGTATCCTGCAGATCACGATCAGTAAGATCCAACCCCAACGCCAGACCAGCCACATACTCAATAGCTGTACTTTCATCGATAAATTCACCCGGTGTACCTACTAAAACTACAACTTCAAGTTCGTGGTGAATATTACGTTCTCGAGGAATCATTATTTTCGAATCAGTGTGCAGACTGGTCAATGATTTTTGAAAAAATATGGGTTCATTATTTACGGCAGAACCCATTTCTTTCGCATGGGCAGCATAATTTCTACCTACTGCATAAATATTGCGTACTGCGATTTGATTATTATCCAATACAACAGAAAAATTATCATTCTTGATAGGCATTGGTTCGATCTTTCATTGAAAGGGTTAACCTGAAATTAGCCACAGGATCGTCCTCAGTATCTTGGAATAGCATGGCTGTGATATTGATCGGTAAATTGATCCGTTCGCCTGTATCTACCGCCTGCTGGACCGCATGATCAATTGCTGTACCATCCCGACAAATGAAAAGAACATCCTGCTCTGCTCTCTTAAAGAAATCTGCATGAAAATCTTTGAATATTAATACAACTTTTCGTTTTCTTTTACGGATACTGCTTAATGTTAGTAACCCTCCCGTAAGATCCGCACCAACTGTGAATACACCAATATACATTGATTGCACGTGATTCCGCGTGCGCCAATTTAGCGGGATTCGCAATGTACAATATTCATCATCAAGATGAATGATCCGTGGACGACAATAACAGATCACTGGTATTTGCCACCATGTTACCATCCGCAATTTCATGGATTCAAGAAAATAATTCATTTGGAAAGTTGTTTAACGGGAATGTCGATCAGTTCGTTAAAAATATAGTTGCCGTCATCAGTTATGCGGCCAATAGTGGTCGATGGCACACCAGTAGTCATGCAGATCCTTTCAAATTCAATCAGATCGTTTTCACATAAAGTTATCACTACCAATCCCTGGGTTTCACCAAATAACAGTTCATCTTTGCGCATCTTTCTGGATAAGTGTATTCGCGCACCGATTCCATCAGTTCCAAGCAAAAGAGAATTTGCGATCGCCACCGCTACACCACCTCGACTGACGTTAACCGCTGAATGGATTATTCCAACTGCAATACCCTGTAAAATGACTTCCTGTAAACGGCATTCCATAACAATATCGATAGTTGACGGGTGCCCAACCTGTTTAATTTTGTGAAAAATATCTGCATACATGCTGCTGCCAGTTTCTCCACGCAAACTACCGATCATGATGACAAAATCACCAGGTGTATTAAATCCTGGTGTACAGCGAACTGTGCCCACTCCGGCAGTTATCACGTCAGCAATTGGATGTAACGAATTATTTTTGGTAATCATCCCATTTACAATCCGTAATTGGAAGGCCGTAGCAGCCTCTCTAGACCCAGACACCAACTCATCTAAAAACCATCGATCCGTATCATTAGTCAAATCACCGCCATGAAATGCTCCAGCCATATACACTGGTTTTACGCCTAAACAAACCAAATGACGCACCGCATTGGCAATTGTGATCATACTGCCTACGCGTGGTTCCTGTGGCTTAATATACGGATGATCACTTGCCGCTAGAACAAACGAACTATTTATAGCAGTAAATGGTGTGATTCTTTGTCTTATTGGAGTGAATTTCAGTGTTATAAGATCCTGTTGTGCTTTGACCAGTTTTTTCAATACAAGTTTAAAATTTGCTGGTTCTTTTACATATTTATTGGTGTTAGAGTGCTCTTTCTTGGGCGTTGTCTGTGGAATTATTGGCAATCGACGCTCATGTAGTTCATGAAATAGTCGAGCAGGGAGCGTACCGATCACATTTCCACGATAGCCAAATGTGATTTTATTTGAAACATTAAATGAGCCCAGGTTCTTCCACCTACTTTTCCACGTATTCATTTTCTTAAAATCTGCTGTCGGCACAGAAAAAAGGAATCCGGGTATATTTCTACTATTATAATAACCAAGCTGCCGCTTATTCGTTAAGGTTAGGTCAACGCCTAATTCCTGTTCCGCACATAACGAAAGAATACTGGCACCAAGCCCACCTGGGTTAACAACTGTAACCGCACCTAAAGGTACCTCATTCCACACATTTAATAAGGTTACTTCTGCATCAGCAGCTGCTTTAAGATAGATCAATTTGTCACCAGGCTCCGGTTTACGATGTTCACTATTTATCCTGTCGCCCACCAGGAAATTTGCATTTGGGAAAGAGATTTTTAATTGCCCTGCACCCCCTTGCGCTGCACACTGCATCCTGGCCTTGGTCCTGATAATATTATTTTTCCCTTCCAGACCAATAATTAATCGACCATTTTTAGCACTACCTTGTTCATTTCCTGTAATAATACTGTTTAGCGCTGGATATGGATATTGAATCTGTTTTGAGACCATGACTGACTTGATGAATTTTAGCTCATCAGTATTGGGCCTCCGGCCCAAAATAGCAGTCACTTCTTCTATTAGCATTTCAGGTTTATTGGAAATAATAAATCAATAGCTCATTAATTTATACGCTATCAGGTTCCGCAATCAGATATTACCGCGCTTAACGAGTGTTTCCTGTATCCGATCCCATGAAAATCCCTTATTTCTCAAGGTATTCACAATTTTCTTTTTTCCCTTTAGGTCAAGAGGCTCATTCGTAGGAACCTTTCGTTTTGCTAAAAGCTGTTCCATTAAAGTATGCTCAGGAAACTCATCATAAGTTTTTTTCAGTGTATGCTCTAAGATATCTGGATCCAGACTATGAACACTGAATTCTGATCTTAGGGCCACCGGACCAATGAGTTTTCTCCGAACCTTCTCACGAGCAAAAACATGGGCAAATTTCTGATCATTGACATACCCTTTTTTTTCGAGTTTTTCCATGACAGCATAGATACCATCCTCATTAAAATTCTTTCTTTTCAAACGGCGCATCAATTCCGCTTTACTGCGCATTCTATAGCTTAGCAGATTTAATGCAACATCCAGTATTTTTTGTTGGGAATCAGCACCTAAAATTTCATCCAATTGCTGATCAGTTAATGTATCGCCAATATGGACTGGTATAGAAAAAAAACGTCTTCGGAAATACCGAAGACACTGCCATCATCAAGAAAAATACTGCGCCGGTTTTTCCTGCGCTTTTGTACCTGGATATCTATGATCTTACGCTTTGCCATCCTCCGCAAAGCTGATCCCCATGAAGCCTTTTACCTGTTTAACTATATCAGATAATAGATCATGATTTTCTTCTAAAAAAGCTTTCGTATTTTCCCTACCCTGACCAATCTTTTCGTCCTTATAAGAATACCAGGCCCCCATTTTCTGGACAATATCTCCTGTTACGGCCAGATCAAGCACATCTCCAATGTAGGAGATCCCCTGACCATACATAATATCGAATTCAGCCATCTTAAATGGCGGTGCAACTTTATTTTTTACAACTTTTACCCGCACTCTATTACCAACAGAATCTGTACCATCTTTAATAGTAGTTATCCTGCGAATTTCTAATCTTTGGCTGGAATAAAATTTGAGCGCACGACCACCAGGAGTCGTTTCCGGGTTTCCAAACATAATACCTATCTTTTCACGGATCTGGTTAATAAATAATACACATGTATTCGACCTGCTAACCGTTCCTGTTAACTTTCGCAGTGCCTGAGACATCAGCCTGGCTTGCAATCCCATGTGAGAATCTCCCATGTCTCCATCTAATTCTGCCTTTGGTACAAGTGCAGCCACTGAATCCAATACAATCACATCCAATGCGCCGCTGCGAACCAATGTTTCCGTAATTTCTAAGGCTTGTTCCCCAGTATCTGGCTGGGATACCAGTAAATCCTCGGTGTTCACTCCTAATGCTTTTGCATATTCTGGATCCAAGGCATGTTCTACATCCACAAATGCGGCATACCCACTATTTTTTTGTGCTTCTGCAACTATATGCAAAGCCAAGGTTGTTTTACCGCCTGCTTCAGGACCATAGATCTCTACTATTCTACCGCGAGGGACACCACCTACGCCCAGGGCCACATCTAGAGATAAGCAGCCAGTGGATATTACATTATCACCAATATTCGGTCTATCACTGCCTAGACGCATTATGGAACCTTTACCAAACTGACGATCAATCTGTGTAATTGCTAGATCCAACGCTTTTGCTTTTTTAGATGTTGCTGCCATTCATCACTCCTTTTATGCTTTTGAAACTAAAAAATGGGTACCTAAAATAGTATATACTGCTCCTTTAGAAAAGAGTTGACTGCTCATTAAATTAATTCTGGAAATTTTCATCGGTAATTCCGCAAATGTTGTGTTCAGAAATTGAGTTACGTCTGGTGTATGTTTTTGCGGATATTTTATCCTGGCTAGTGTAACATGAGGTATAAACTTGCGTTCTTGTATTGGAAAACCCAGCGGGTCTAGATGTGCATTAATTGTATTAACAAAATCAAGTAGTTTATCTAATTCACCGGCGATCCCTACCCAAAGTGTCCGGGCTCGCTCCGGTCTTGGAAAACATCCTGATCCAACTAATGATAAGGATATGGTCGAAAATTCTTCAGTAACGCTCTTTAAAGTTGTATTAAGATCATCAACTGATGCCTCAGGAGTATGACCGATAAATTTCAGGCTAAGATGCATGTTTCCATCCCTTACCCATTTAATTTCAGCACCTTTTGAATCTATCGTCGATTGCAGCATTTTTTTAATATTCACAATTTCTTTTGGTAGCGATACTGATATAAATGTACGCAGTAATGACTCAGCCATTCAGCAAATGTATCCTCACCATGTTGAGAGCCACTTGACTGCTCAGTCGATTGTTCAGTTTTCGATCAGTGAAAAATTTGAATTTCTTGGCCCACACTGTATCATTGTGAACCAATGTAATATACACGAGACCTACTGGTTTTTCCGCCGTACCTCCACCCGGTCCAGCTATCCCTGTCACCGCTATTGCCAGATCTGATCCAAAGAGATCTCGAGCACCCTGAGCCATTTCAGTAGCCGTCTGTTTACTGACTGCGCCAAATTCCTGCAACGTGTTTTCCTGGACGCCAAGTGTTTTCATTTTCATATCATTGCTGTAAGAAATAACACCACCAAGAAAATAAGTTGAGCTGCCAGGTACATTTGTTAAGCGATGCCCGATGAGCCCACCGGTACATGATTCAGCGGTAGCTATCGTATATCCGCGTTCACTAAGCATATCACCAACAATTTCTTCCAGATCTACAGTACCGGTTGCATATATATATTTATCTACCTTGTCCCTTATCTTTCCTTCAATTTCTATTAATGGGTTCTTTTCGGGGCACATCAACCGTATATCCACTCCTGTGAACTGGGGCAGGAATGCAACGGTTACTGGCCTGGTATCTTCCGTTACATCAGCCATTTTTTCAGCTAAAACGGATTCCATGGCCCCGGTAGTTCTGAGTGTTCTCACATAAATCTTGCTTTTCGTTTTATCATGGATCCATGGTATGATTGTGCTTGACATCATATCTTTCATTTCACGGGGCACACCCGGCATAGCAAACACATCCATTCTATCATTATTCAGGTGCAACCCCCTGGCAGAACCCGAATTATTTGGAATCACACTACCCTTATCCGGCCTGATAGCTTGATTCTTATTGATTACGGGCATAACTCTGACTCGTTTTACCATACGCGCATTCAGAATATTCCAATAGTTTCCATCAAACACAGGCTGTACACCAAAATACTCAAACAGCGTTTTTTGGGTAATATCATCATGGGTCGGACCTAGACCACCGGTCACTAAAACAACATTTATATCTTGAGGAATTTGATCCAATACGGCGGTAATCTTATTGGCTTGATCTCCAATGGTCACATGCCATGTAATTTCCGCACCTACTTCCAGGATAGATTGACCGATCCAGGCGCTATTTGTATCTGTTGTGAAACCAGATAGCAGTTCATTTCCGATCGTGATTAGACCAACATTCATACTACCAACCTGCTGTAGCCCTGAATCAAACCCAGTGTCAATATCCCCGCCAGCATGTCATCCAGCATGACGCCCCACCCTTTGGGAAACTTTTCCAGCTGTCGAATCGGCCAGGGTTTTATAATATCCAGTAAACGGAACGAAATAAATGCCGCAGCGATATATAGCGCACCATCTGGCAACACCAGCAATCCTAACCACTGTCCTGCCACTTCGTCAATTACAATCCTGGAGGGGTCCTTTTCACCGGTATGGTCAATAATAATATTTGTCGCAAATACACCAATTATAAATATCGTAATTATTAGAACAATAAAAACTAATGGATCAAGATATTGTAACCACAGCCACCAGCCAATAACCGCCGCCAGACTCCCCCAGGTACCTGGTGCGATAGGCAAATGGCCAATCTTAAAACATGTGGCCAACCATTCCGATAATTCTACGCGCAGCAACAGCTATACTCAGGAAATAAACTGCCGAATGACAGCCCGGTTTGTGTACAGGTATGTAAAACCGGTAAAAATGGTAAATATAGTTACGGATAGGGTCAGGTAATAAATGAGTTGGTATTGTCTAGAGAATTGAATGAAATCACCGATCCATGAAATAGGTAATGATGCTGATCCAAGGTTGAGTAGGATAAAAATTATGATCAGTACCTGGGTCAATGTTTTCCGTTTTGCTATTTTACTTGTGACCATCACCATATTTTTCGATGACATTACCGTACGCAGACCGGTAACAAATATGTCCCTGAAAACAATTAGGGCCACCATCCAGAAAGGAATCACATTCATCACAGCAAATGATATTAGTGCCGATAGTATCATTACTTTATCCGCTAAGGGGTCCAAAAACCGACCATAATCGGTAACCAGGTTATGTTTTCTAGCGTAATAACCATCGTAAATATCTGTTAACATGGCGATCACAAAGATGCAAAGCGCCCAGGTTTTTGCGTAAGGATGGTCGTAAAATAGAAAAATAATGAAAAAAGGCGTCATAAAGATCCGCCCAACTGTTAGTATGTTTGGTAGATTCATATAATTGTTCTTCCTTCCATTGCTCTCATCAAGGTAGCATCATCGGTGTATTCCAACTCGCTGCCCACCGGTAGCCCACGGGCCAGCCGCGATACTTTAATATTTTTCTTACTTAATAACTTACTGATATATAGACAGGTCGTATCCCCTTCAATACTTGGATTGAGGGCCAATACTATCTCATCATCAGGTTTCACCCGGGCCACCAATGAATCGATGTTCAAATCATCTGGTCCAATTCCATCCAGTGGAGAAAGTACTCCACCCAGTACATGGTAGATACCATTGAATCCACTTGTCCGTTCGAAAGCATAAATATCCGACGGTACTTCTACTACACAGATTAAACTGTTATTCCGTTTTGGATTGTTACAAATAATACAAGGATCATCCTCCGTTATACCACCGCAAACCGAACAGGTTGATATATTTGACTTTACATCCTGGACCGCATCAGCCAGTGATTGGGCGTTTTCTTTAGAATCTTTCAGAACGTGGAACGCCATACGCTGGGCAGTCTTTTTACCTATCCCGGGAAAACGTGAAAATCTATCGATCAAACGGATAATGCTGTCAGGAAAAGAATTCATCACAACCCCGGTACCTTAATATTGCCCAGTATATTACCTGTAACTGCATTCATGCGGTTTTGTGCTTCATCCTGCAATTTATTTATGACCTGATTCACTGCACTCATTTTATTCTGTATTTGCTGGGTCTGTTTCATCATCTGACCCATTTTTTGGGGATTAATCATAGTATATTATCCTAACAACGATTTTAGCGGAGTATTTCACCATCAAACAATTCTATGACCCGATCCACCACCGGATCGGTTTTTGTACTTGCCACCTGGTTTTGGGGAACAACATTCTTTAATAATTCTTCCGCAAGCTGACTATCTTTTTCGACAGTAAAAAATTTTATTTTTATCTTCTGCTTCACGTGGTTGGCAGCCACATCTTCGATGATTTTCTTATTATTCTTGAGCAGATCCAGATTAAACCGTGGCTGGTCCACCATTCCAACCTGCACCTTTTTTCCAACAAATTCCAGGGGTACACAATGTTCCAGCACCATCCCGATTGAAGTACGTAGATTCGTTACACTGGTGATAATTTCTGGCCATTTACCTTTTAATTCTTCAATACTAATTCCAGCCTTATTTTTTGTTTTATAGTCTTTTTTGGGTTCGTTGATTTCGTCTTGGTTTGCAATTGGTCCAATAGTGTTATCTGGTTTACCCGCCTTAACACTTTGAGTATCTGTACGCGTGTCTGTTTTGTTAGTTTTTATTTTATTTTTCTGCGGAGGGGCTGTTTGTGCAGAACTGCCGAATTGCTGCGATGAGTTCTTTAATAGTTGTTCGATAGATACTGATTCGTCCATTTCCAATAGTTTCAAGCCCATCATTTCCAGCATAATGTAAGGTTGGCTGGCCCGCTTAATGCGTGTCTCAACATCTGTTATTACTTGAGCTATCCGCAATAAATCCCGCACCACCCAGGATGCTGCTGCTGCAATATATTGCTGCTTTAAATCATCATTCATTTCCACCGCTTTTAATCCGTCATTGATGGTGGCAAACATCAGATTACGCACATGTTTATTTAATCCGGTTACTACATCCTCCACAGGGAGTCCCTGGTTGCGAATTTGGGCGAGTGTAGTAAGCAAACCTGCATTATCTCGATCTTTCATGGCGTCCGTAAAGCCGAAGTAGACATCATGAGGAATAAGCCCCAGTACTTTTTCCACTTCTTCAAAAACAATCTGTTCACTGGAGAAGGCGATGACCTGGTCAAGAATACTTAATGCATCGCGCATGCTGCCTTCCGATTTTCTTGCTATAGCATCTACAGATGCTCCGTCCGCCTGTATTTCTTCTTTGGCGAGAATATTGTTCATTGTATCTCTAATTACTTCAATGGTAAGGCGGTTGAAATCGAATCGCTGACAGCGGGAAATAATTGTAGCCGGTACTTTATGAATATCTGTGGTACACATGATGAATTTCCCATGGGCCGGCGGTTCTTCCAGGGTGCGTAACAATGCATTAAATGCAGGATTTGTGAGCATGTGTACTTCATCGATAATAAAAATCTTGTAGGGAGCGTTCATGGGTGTAAACTTGATCAATTCCCGCAGATTGCGAATTTCTTCAATCCCGCGGTTAGACGCGCCATCAATCTCCAGAACATCCAGATTTCTACTTTCGGTTATTTCATTACATACAGTGCAGTCATTACAGGGCTGGCCATTCTTGGAAGCCGAGCAATTCAACCCCTTGGCCAAAATACGCGCAGTGGTTGTTTTCCCCACTCCACGCTGTCCGGTGAATATATATCCCTGGGCAATCCGTTCTTTTTTAAATGCGTTAACCAGTGTTTCTGTTACGTGGGTCTGGCCAACCACATCATAAAAAGACTGCGGGCGATATTTTAAAGATAGAACCTGATAAGACATTACATCGTGCAAATACTACTGCAGAAATTACCTAAATTTATAGTGGTCGTGCACCATAGATTGACATGCCCGGATGTAAGGTACACAAAAGTCGTTGGCTCAATTTCAGTGATCCATCGGCACATGAAATAAACACCTACCGCTGCTCCTTTCCAGGCCTGACGGGGTTGAATGCAACTCCATTGCAATGGGCTGAAACGTCAACACCACGTGCTTGGTAAACCTAACGCGGAACAAGCCGCTCTATGGCGTTAAATCCTGCTATAGCGGGTTGCAGGTTACAGGGCACCGCTACCTCCCCATCTTGCACGACCAAATTTTCAATGAACTTTTCAATCCGCCAATTTAATAATAAACTGGCTGGTGGAGCCGAAGGGGATCGAACCCTCGACCTCAGCATTGCGAACGCTGCGCTCTCCCAACTGAGCTACGGCCCCATTCGGCGTAAAATTTACCTGATTTTGATCTCAGGTTGCAAGCGTAGCAAGATTAACTTTAATAAAATACAACTACTTTTATTTCTTCCAACTCATGCCAGGCCCAAAAATTAGAGCGTTCCAGTTTAACCACACCATCGCGAAAACTAAAGCGTACCCGCTTTCGATATAGTGACTCTGTGAACCATTGGGAATTGGTACGTTTATAATAAATTACCACCAACGGTGGACTATCTTCGTGCAGATCCGGTATGAGTAAAGTGCAAATGGCGTCATTGAACTCGCCCTCTTCGGTGATGAACTCAACTTTGGTGAAATTATATACGCGTTTGGTTAATGATTTATATTCAGTGAATTTGTTGGTAGACTGCGCGAGTACAACACCAGAAACAAACCAAATTAAATAAAAGAGAAATAATTGATATTTTAGCGGATAGCCCCAAGATGGCCTTATCACTTCTTCTTACGACCGAAAAACCCCTTCTTCTTTTTCTTTTTACCATCATCATCTGCTGCTTCTTTGGCTGGTGCTTCTCCTGCTTCTCCCGATTCCATTGTTTCCAGCCGTTTCTCCCAGTCACTGGAGTCATCACCTTGCTCTTTTGCTGGGCCCGCTTCAGGTGTCGCCGCAGGGACCTCTGCTTGGGGCGGTGTGTCAAAGCGATGCTGCCAAGCATCGCGCAACTGTTCCTGTCGACTTACAGACTTCTCTTTTAATTCCGATAATAAGTTTGTCACTTCCTCATGAAAATCAGCCACGGTTGTATCCAGTCGCTGTACCAATTGTTGGGTAAGAGATTCGCCATACTCATCACCAATTTGATCCAATAGCGCAGCTACTTTCTCATTGACGTATTTTTGTTGTTCAGATAATTCCGGTACTTGTTCTTCTGAGTTAGGTTCAGGCATGTTTCCTCCCAAAAATTAGTTCTTTAATTTATCCATTTCTTCTGGAGTTAATGCAAAAAATGTTTTTGGTGAAGAGATGATATTCACTGCTTGGTATGTTTCAGCGCCTGTTAACATTCCTAATACGGTACCAATGAATCGAAAGTGCCAAACCTGATCAATCCTTGGGCGAGTTTGTTCGTTCCATACCTCCGCTAAAATTACGCCGCCCAAAGCAGAAATCGCATATAAAAAACCTTTAAGTTTTGGCAATTCCCTGATCTTTTTTCGATAAGTTATACTGGCCATGTCCCAGATAGGTATTGTTTCAACTGATATAGGTGTCTGGATCGATAATTGCCGCTTTTCGAGGCCGATCAATGCACCACGAATCTTTTTGCCAGTGCGGTGTTTTATAATAATAAATTGATCCGGTGGTATTGATTCCAGAATATTGACTGTTGTAAGATAAGTTAAATTTTTTCTGATACCTTCACGATCACGATCAGTAATGTGCGGCTGGACACCCACATGGTGCTGCAGTTCAATGAATTCTCTCATCGTAAGGGACCTTCTGCGCACGCTACGCTGACTGAAATCCATAAAGACAATTTGGATGATGATTTTATTTTTTCCCGCCTCGTAAAACTGGGCGCTATAGAACCCATCAATATCTGGAAATATTCTGAAGAATACATTTTCTTCAGCATCAACTGTAAGCCCTACTTTCTTACTCAAGGGTATAATGTCAGGCGTCTGGGCGCTCAATATGCATAAGAGCAAAAAACAGGATAAGAAAGGGGTGAAATTACGATTCGATAATATCAATTATTTCGTCTAGTTCTGGGAACCTTTCCAGTTCTTTCTTTGAGAATATTAACGCACCATTTTTAGTCACTTCGTAGACGCCATCACTTGATGGGATGAGCGTTAACTCGGTCACGTTATTACCATATTTTTCAAGTAGATCAGCGGCCATCCTGGACGCTCTAGGTAAATAGTTTCAAGCGTTACAATATTCAATAGATAGTTTCATATCATGCTCCTAAAAATGAGGTTAACCAATATATCGCAAACACAGCCATTAGTCCAGCAAGTAATAAAAGAAAAATAGCTGCCTTTTTAAATCCACTGCTGCCAACGTCATACCTGTATACGGTCTTGGGATCGGTGTCATTCACTAGAAATTGAATGATGTCTCGATTGTCGTTTGCACTACCGGTTC
>SCKQ01000050.1 GCA_004124535.1 Fidelibacterota bacterium | reverse complement strand
ATTGATTTGATGACAGAGCAGGTCAACCGCCTTGGCAGAGCCAACGGTGGC
Source organism: Fidelibacterota bacterium (assembly GCA_004124535.1). The sequence goes on along the minus strand of SCKQ01000050.1, from coordinate 16,265 downwards.
GGTTTTTATGAATACCCAGAAAATGGTAAAAAATACTTATGGCCGGATCTACAAAAGCACTTCCCTCCTGCCAAATCTCCTTTAACCCAAGATGAAATGATAGAGAGAATGTTATTTGCACAGGTAATAGAAACAATTCGCTGTTATGAAGAAAATGTTGTTACCTCAGTCGCAGATGCAAATATTGGCAGCATATTCGGTTGGGGATTTGCTCCATTCAAAGGTGGTACACTACAGTTTATAAACGATTATGGAATCCAGGAATTCGAAAAACGAGCTCAGGAACTGGTCAAAAAATATGGAGCGCGTTTTGCGCCGCCCAAATTGCTAGTAGAAATGGCTGCAAATAACCAAACATTCTAATAGATAAATATTAACTTAATTATGTCAAGCCCACTTTCCTCTCTAAAAATTCTGGATTTTTCCACGCTACTTCCAGGCCCATTTGCTACTATGATGCTCGCTGATATGGGAGCAGATATTTTGTGGGTGGATGCTGTAAAAGGAAATCATCTTAATCAAGAAAATGCCAGATCGGTTTCCATGCGTGAATACCTGGGTAGATCAAAACGATCTATCGCTCTTGATTTAAAAAGACCAGAAGCTATTACTATTGTAAAACGTTTAGTAAATGAATATGATATTATTGTTGAACAATTTCGTCCTGGTGTAATGGAACGATTGGGTTTGGATTATAAAACGATTTGCAAAATACAGCCCAGAATTATCTACTGTTCTATCACTGGTTATGGTCAAACAGGTCCTTACAAGGATCGCGCAGGTCATGATATTAATTATCTGGCCACTGCAGGAGTAAGCAGTCATAGCGGTCGAAAAGAAAATGGCCCAATTCTTTCTGGCGTTCAGATAGCTGATGTCGCTGGTGGATCTCTGCATGCAGTGGCAGGCATCTTGGCAGCGGTAATTCAACGAATACAAACAGGTGAAGGTCAGTACCTAGACATTAGTATGACAGATGGATCTTTTGCATTGAATTCCATTCACGGTGCAGAATACTTGTCCGGAGGGTCCGAGCCGAAACTGGAATCCACCTTGTTGAACGGAGGCAGTTTTTACGATTACTACGAAACCAAAGATGGGCGTTACTTTTCGGTAGGCAGTATGGAACCAAAATTTTTCCAACAATTATGTAAGGTTCTTGAAAAAACAGGAGATGTTAAAACAGAATCAGGTCTGCAGTCAAAGGATGTAAAAGAATTAAAATTTCAAATTGCCAGTACATTTAAGCAAAAGAATTATAAAGATTGGTGTAAAACGTTTTCAGCTGTGGATGCTTGTGTTGAACCAGTATTAACATTTACTGAAGCAGTGCACCATCCACAACTAAAAGCTAGAAAGATGATTGTGGATGTTCCTGCAGATAATGGTTCCTGCAATAAGCAAATTGGCAACCCGATAAAATTCTCATTATCAGAAACAGATTACAGGCATATCGGCGTACCACCTGGGGCACATTCAAAAGAAATTTTATTGGAAATCGGTTTTACTGAATCCGAATTAAAAATATTGTTTGACCAAGGCGTTGTTAGTTAAATGGCAAAAAATAAAATAGTAAAAATTGGCTGCGCTTCCGCTTTTTGGGGCGATACCAGTAGCGCTGCACCACAATTAGTATATAGTGGCAACATAGACTATCTTGTATTTGATTATCTAGCTGAGGTAACCATGTCCATCCTGGCCGGTGCAAAATTGAAAAATACTAATATGGGTTACGCCACTGATTTTGTTAAACATATGTCGCCCCTTTTAAGTGAAGTGAAAAAACGCGGGATCAAGGTCATTAGTAATGCTGGGGGAATAAACCTGGAAGCATGTCGAGCAGCTGTTATGGAAGAAGCAAAAAAAGCGGGAGTTGAATTAAATATCGCCCTGGTCAAAGGTGATAATCTAGTTAATCAAAAGAAACAATTGCAGGCATTGCCAGTCACTGAATTGGAAACAGGTCAAACCATGCCTGATGGCATTACAAGTATTAATGCGTATCTGGGCGCTACAGGTATCCAGCATGCACTGAACAAAGGCGCAGATATGGTTATTACAGGAAGGTGTGTGGACAGCGCTGTTGTTCTCGGACCACTAATGCATGAATTTGGTTGGACAGCGCAGGACTATGACCTGCTGGCTGCTGGTAGTTTAGCCGGTCATATTATTGAGTGTGGTGCACAGTGTACAGGCGGCAATTTTACAGATTGGCACTTAGTGGATAATTTTGACGATATGGGGTTTCCCATTGTGGAAGTTGAGTCAAACGGAAATTTTATTGTAACCAAGCCCAATGGCACAGGTGGTATTGTTTCATTCGGTACTGTAGCAGAACAATTCCTTTATGAAATTGGAGATCCTAGAGCCTATATCCTGCCTGATGTGGTTTGCAATTTTACTAATGTTACAATGGAAGAATTAGGATCAGATCGTGTATTAGTTCGCGGCGCTAAAGGACTTCCACCAACAGACACATATAAGGTATCCGCAACGTACTTAAAGGGCTATCGAATAAGCATAGCTGTTATTATTGCCGGAATTAAAGCCGCGGAAAAAGCTCAAGTTAGTGCCGAAGCAATCATTAAAAAAACACAGCGTATTTTCAGTGAAAACGGTTGGTCAAATTATATTGATAAAAAAATATCAATTATAGGCACTGAAGTTACTTATGGCGATAATGCCAGGCCCACTCAACCCCGTGAAGTATTGTTGCGGATCATGGCTACCCATGAACAAAAAGAGGCCTTGATTTTACTTTCCCGCGAAATAGCACAGGCTTCAACCGGCATGACGCCTGGGTTCACAAATATGCTTGGCGGAAGACCTTCTGTGTCACCATCTATACGTTTGTTTTCTTTTCTGATATCAAAAGAAGATGTTAAGGCTACCATTGATATCAACGGAAAACAACTTTTATTGGATTTACCCAATGAAGGTGGGTTTGAAGTTGATGAAATATCAACTGAACCTGTAGTTTTTGATAAGCTTGAAGCAACAGATGCAGAGGTACCTCTGGTTAAGCTTGCTTACGCCCGTAGCGGTGATAAAGGCGACCATGCCAATATTGGCGTAATCGCCAGAAAATCTGAATTCCTGCCATATATTAGAGCTTATCTCACACCTGAAAGAGTTGCCGCATATTTTGCACACGTAGTCAAAGGAAAAGTTGATCGGTGGGATCTGCCTGGGATCGGTGCATTCAATTTTTTACTAAGAAATTCCCTGGGTGGTGGTGGCATGGCCAGTTTAAATGTAGATCCGCAAGGTAAAGCATATGCCCAGCAGCTCCTGGATATAATTATTCCGGTTCCACGGAAAATCGCAGAGGAGGTAAATAAATAAACATGAGTTACAACAGCGTTTTCAAAGATGACTTATTCTCAGAAGATAATATTATCGTTACAGGTGGCGGTAGCGGCATTGGGCGCTGTACCGCCCATGAACTTGCCGCACTTGGAGCCAACGTCATAATTGTTGGCCGTAATCAGGATAAACTAGAAAAGGTCAAGGTAGAAATTGAATCATCCGGTGGGAATGCCATTAGGTTTTCATGTGATATTCGAGATGAGGATGCGGTAATACAATCCGTTACAGAAATATATAAACAATGTGACAAAATTCATGGATTGGTAAATAATGCCGGCGGTCAATTCCAATCCCCAGCAGAACATATTTCCCAAAAAGGGTTTGAAACAGTCGTTCGTACAAATCTTGTGGGCGGGTTCTTGTTTTGCCGAGAAATCTACAATCAAGGAATGATGGACTCCGGTGGCGCTATTGTTAATATAACGGCAGATATGTGGAATGGTATGCCTAGTATGAGTCATTCTGGAGCGGCTAGAGCAGGTATGGACAACCTCACAAAAACACTGGCTTATGAGTGGGGTCATGCCGGCGTTCGTGTCAATTCAGTTGCGCCGGGTTATATTGCTTCTAGCGGCTTGGACACTTACGAAGGAATCGTTAAAAAAATTATACCCAGGTTAAAAGAATCCGTTCCCCTAAAGCGAATGGGTACTGAATCGGAGGTTAGTACAGCGATTTGTTTTTTACTTTCGGAAGCTGCTGCCTATATAAATGGATCCTGTATCCGTGTAGATGGCGGTTCTCCTTTGGGGAACAGTCTTTGGCCACTTAAAAACAGTGATAAATACAAGCCATACGATGGCTTTCACCTTTCAAAATTACCTGATGTACTTGATGGTCGATTATAAACACAATGAGTTGTAGGTAACGAAAATGGCTGTATATGAATCTAAAATAAATACTAAATCAAACAACTATTTAACAAATCGTGCTGAAATGCTGGCATTGGTACAGAAATTGCGCGATATCGAAAGTCGAAGTGGTGAACTTTCAGAACGTCGGCGTCCGCGATTTGAGGAACGTGGTCAACTAACCCCCCGGGAACGACTCTCTTCCCTAATAGATCCAAATACGGAATTTGTCGAGCTCTATAATATAGCAAATTATCTGGTAGAGGATAATAATCCTGAAACAAGTATACCGGGAGCCAGCATGATAGTCGGTATTGGCTTTGTGAACGGTATCCGTTCCTTGGTATTTGTTGATGACAGTGGAATTAACGCAGGTGCTTCTACATCTAAATCTGTTGAAAAAGCACTTGGCTGCCTGAATATTTCTTTAAAGCAGAAACTGCCTTTTATTCACCTTGTGGAAAGTGCCGGAGCAAACTTAATGAACTACACTGTTGAGTTATGGGCCAATGGTGGTGGTATGTTCTATGGTTTAGCACGATTAAGTGCTGCAGGAATTCCTACTATTGCAGTTTTACATGGATTATCTACTGCCGGCGGCGCCTATCAACCTGGAATGAGTGATTATGTTATTGGTGTAAAGAAAAATGGCATGGCCGCCCTTGCTGGTCCAGCTTTTTTACGAGCAGCGACAAATGAAGTAGCGAATAATGAAGAACTAGGCGGCTCGGAAATGCATGCGACTGTATCTGGACTAGTAGAATACCTTGGGGATGATGATGCACACGCTATAAAAATTACCAGAGATCTTATTGGACGGCTTGACTGGAATAAAAACCAGAATATCCAAGTGAAGAAAGAATACAATGAACCGTTATACAGTGCTGATGAAATTGCCGGTATTGTACCATTAGATTATAAAAAACCATACGACGTTAGAGAAGTTGTTGCGCGCATTGTTGACAGTTCTGATTTCATTGAGTTTAAACCACGTTATGGTTTTACTACTCTATGTTTTCAAGCAGAGATCAAAGGCCACAGCTGTGCAATTATTGGAAACAATGGGCCGATAGATCCAAATGGAGCCACCAAGGCGGCACAATTTTTCCAACTTTGTGATAAATCTGATATTCCTTTGATTTTCTTGAATAATGTTACTGGCTACATGGTCGGGAAAAAGTATGAACAGGCGGGCATGATCAAACATGGAGCTAAGATGATTCAAGCAGTATCTAACGTAAGCGTGCCAAAGATAACACTTTACATAGGTGCCAGTTTCGGTGCTGGTAACTATGGTATGTGTGGTTATGCCTATGAACCGGATTTTATATTCTCCTGGCCCAATGCAATGACCGGTGTTATGGGTGGAAAACAGGCAGCTTTAACCATGAAACAGGTTATGATCGCCTCAGCGAAACGACGAAAACAGAAAATCGACGAAGAAGAATTAAATACGAAAGGAAAAGCCATTACCAAACATTTTGATGACCAAGCAAATGCTTTTTACACATCTGGTCGATCACTCGATCAAGGCATAATTGACCCAAGGGATACCAGAAAATTATTGGGCTTTCTTCTTGAAACATGTTGGGAGGCAAGAAATCGCACCCTTAAGCCAAATAGTTTTGGCATTGCCCGCATGTAGTGGAATCTTATGTAATAACTGTGAGGAGGATATCATGACTAATCTACCGCATACAAAAAATCTAATATTAGACCTTTCAAATGACTGGCTCACTATCTGGTTAAACCGCCCGGATAATCGCAATGCTCTTTCAGATGAGATGATTGAGGATTTCAATAATGTTTTTAAATCAGTTCGTGATGACCGTTCGGTAAGGGGAATTACCTTCCGGGGCAAAGAAGGAGTATTCTGTGCCGGTGCTGATTTAAAAGCGATCAAATCCATATTTGATGGAAAATCAAAAAAAGAAGATGTTATTCGATTTAGCGTTGCAGCGGGTAATTTCTTTGAATCTATAAATGCTTTACCACAGGTAACAGTAATGGTAATTGAAGGAGCCGCCATGGCTGGCGGTCTTGGTCTGGCTTGTACTGGTGATTTTATTATTACACATAAGGATACTCGTTTTTCTTTAACTGAAACGATGATTGGATTGACACCCGCACAAATTTCACCCTTTGTTATCCAGAGATTGGGTTTTGCAAAAGGAAAACAACTAATGCTAACAGCGGCACATTTTAATGGCGAAGAAGCTGTAAAAATTGGCCTTGCTGATTTTGCTGGTAATACAGAGTCTGAACTTGAAGAGCTTGAACAAAAAATTAAAACTCAGGTATTAAAATGCGCACCAGGCGCAGTTGCGGAAACAAAACGGTTGATTGGACTTATTGCGAATATACCGAGGGAAGAAATGGTAACCATAGCAGGTGAGAGTTTTGCTGAACGGGTATTAAGTGATGAAGGTCGTGAAGGTGTTGCTTCATTTCTTAAAAAGCGGAAACCGGGATGGGCATTATAAAGCAAAGTAATCATTTGAGACCTCTAAGATAATTTACATTGTAAGGAGACGCTATGCGATTCACAGAAGAACACAAAGCCTTATTTAAAACAGTTCAGGAATTTGTTGAAAATGAAATCAGACCTTACGCGAATGAATGGGAAGAAGCTGGAATTTTTCCAGCCCACGATTTATTCAAAAAAATGGGTGATTTGGATTTATTAGGTATCACAAAGGATACACAATATGGTGGAATGGGACTGGATTATAGTTATGGTATGGTTTTCGCAGAGGCGCTTGGACATGCAGGTGATAGTGGTGCTATAACGGGCATCGGCGTTCAAACGGATATGGCTACGCCAGCATTAGATCGCTATGGCACCGATGAACTAAAAAAAGAGTTTTTGGTTCCGGCCATAAGCGGTGATTATGTTTCTGCAATAGCTGTGAGCGAAGCCAGCGGTGGTTCCGATGTAGCTGCAATAAAAACTACTGCAAAAAAAGATGGTGATGACTATATCATTAATGGTCAGAAAATGTGGATCACTAATGCCACTCAGGCAGACTTTTTTTGTACCCTTGTAAATACAAGTGATGGTAAGCCACATAGAAATAAATCACTAATTATAATCCCTGCAAAAACACCAGGTGTAAGCGTCGGAGACAAAATAGATAAAATAGGGTTACGTTCCTCAGATACAGCACCGGTTTATTTCGACAATGTTCGTGTACCGCAACGATTTAGAATTGGTGAAGAAAATGCGGGCTTCACCATGCAAATGCAACAATTCCAGGAAGAAAGACTATTCGCTGCTGCTGCCTTATTAGTTGGAATGGAAAGTTGTATTAAACAAACAATTGAGTATTGTACTGATCGACAAGTCTTTGGTAAACCTTTAATTAAAAATCAAGTTATACAATTTCGACTAGCGGAACTACAGACAGAGGTTGAGGCCCTTCGTGCACTTACCTACCAAGCCTGTGAAGAATATATCAATGGCGAAGATGTAACACGATTAGCTTCCATGGCCAAGCTTAAAAGTGGTCGTCTCATAAGAGAAGTCGCTGATTCATGCCTTCAATACTGGGGGGGTATGGGTTTTACTTGGGAAAACCCAATTTCGAAGGCCTATCGCGATGGTCGCTTGCAATCGATAGGCGGAGGAGCTGATGAGGTCATGTTAGGCATCATTTGTAAGTATATGGATATCCGTCCTGAGTAAAAAATTACCTGCATAGGAAAAGAAAACCATGAAACTGGATTTTGACAGCACAAGGTTACCCAGCCCATTTTATACTGAGGAGCATACACAATGGCGCGAATGGACTGTGCGGCCTTTTGTTGATAAGGAAATAATTCCATATGTCGATGAGTGGGAAGAACAAGGCGATCTACCGGATGAATTATGGCAAAAAGCGGCAAAAGCTGGTCTATTCCAAATTGGTTATCCCGAGAAATATGGGGGAGTTAGCGAGGGGGTAGATATTTTTCATATACTTATAACAATTGAAGAATTGGCTCGATGTGGTGCGGGAGGCGTTTACGCAAGTTTAATGGTCCAAGGCATTGGTTTACCTCCGGTAGTAAATTTTGGCTCGGAGTCCATGAAGAAAACAGTAGTACCTAGTGTATTGAATGGTACGAAACATATATGCTTAGCAATCACTGAACCATCAGGTGGTTCAGACGTTGGAAATCTGAAAACAACAGCAACTCGGGATGGCAATCATTATATAATTAATGGTGCCAAAACTTTTATCACTGGCGGTCTGCGCGCTAATTGGTTCACAACCGCTGTGCGTACTGGTGGTGATGGTATTGATGGTATTTCATTAATCTTGATACCGGCCGATGCAAAAGGAATTTCACGGAATTCTGTGGGCAAAAAGCAAGGTTGGTTATGTTCAGAGACAGCAAGCATATATTTTGATAATGTCCGCGTTCCTGCCGATCAGATTATCGGTGCGGAAAACAAAGGATTTAAACCTATTGTACATAATTTTAACAATGAGCGGATTGGAATGGTCGCTGCTTGCCTGGGAGCCTCACGCGTATGCCTAGAAGAAGCTGCCCAGTGGGCCCAGGATCGAAAAACATTTGGTAAGTCATTATCAAAACACCAAGTAATTCAGCACAAATTTGCCGAGATGCTGCGCAAAATAAATGCCACACAAGCTTACATGGATGTATGCGGCTGGCATATTAAAAACGGGACCCCCGATGCAGCAGATATTGCCATGTTGAAAGTACAAGCGTCCCAGACAATGGAATTTTGTGCCCGTGAAGCCATGCAGATCATGGGTGGCATCAGTTATGTACGTGAGTGCAGGACAGAAAGAATATACCGTGAGGTTCGCGTAATGGCCATTGGTGGTGGTTCGGAAGAAATCTTGCGGGATTTGGCCAGCCGCCAGATGGGACTGTAAAGAAAGGAAAAGTAATGAGTACATTAAAAAATAAAACAGTATTTATCACTGGCGCCAGCCGTGGAATTGGTAAAGCTATAGGATTGAGACTCGCTAACGAAGGCGCGAACATAGTAATTGCTGCAAAAACAATTGAACCTCATCCAAAATTATCCGGTACAATTTTCACTGCTGCGGAAGAAATGGATGCAGCTGGCGGAAAGGGGCTTCCTGTTTGCACGGATATTCGTTTTGAAGAACAGGTACAGTCCGCTGTGGAGAAAACTATAGAAACCTTTGGCGGAATTGACGTTTTGGTAAATAATGCTAGTGCTATTCAGCTTACCGGAACAGTGGCAACTGAAATGAAAAGATACGACCTTATGCACCAGATTAATGTCCGTGGTACATACATGACATCAAAGCTGTGTATTCCACATTTAAAGCAAACGCCCAATCCTCACATTCTCAATCTGTCTCCACCACTTAATATGGAAACGAAATGGTTCGCTCCTCATGTAGCTTATACCATGTCCAAATTTGGAATGAGTATGTGTGTCTTGGGAATGGCCGGTGAACTGCAGGACCAGGGTATCGCAGTTAATGCATTATGGCCCAAAACAGTTATTCAAACAGCTGCTGTGCAAAATCTCTTGGGTGGGGATGAAATAATGCGGAAGGCTCGCACACCAGATATCATGGGTGATGCTGCTTATACCATTTTGAGTAAGAACAGCCGTACTTGTACAGGTAATTATTTCGTCGATGAAGATTTGTTGAGATCAGAGGGAATCACTGACTTTGGCAAATATGCTCAAGTTCCAGAAGATGAGTTAATGCAAGATTTCTTTTTATAAGTTCTTTCAGGCATACATATTATCTATCAAATCCTGATAATGATCAATAACAACCTTGCGTTTTACTTTTAACGTTGGAGTTACTTCGTCCTTATCCTGATCTAACTCCTCTTCCAGAATGCGGAATTTCTTGACAGTTTCATAACTGGCTAAATCAAGATTTAATACAGATATTTCATGATGCAATAGGTCTAGTACTTCTTGTTTTTTTGATAAATCGGCCAAATCCTGGTACATTATTTTTTTATCCCGTGCAAACTTGACGATTTCATCTTCATCTAGAGTAACCAGTGCTGTAAGATATGGTTTTTTATCGCCATAAACCATAGCCAAACTTATGTACGGACTAGTCTTTAGCAGATTTTCAATATTTTGTGGTGCTACATTCTTTCCACCTGCAGTGATGATGATATCTTTTTTTCTATCAGTTATAAATAAATAACCTTCTTCATCTAAGTGTCCGATATCACCAGTATGCAACCAAATATTACCTTTTTCGTCAGGTATTAATAATTCCCTGGTGGCATCTTCATTTTTGTAATATCCAGAAATATTTTGCGGACACCGTGTACATATTTCACCATCTTCCGCAATTCTTATTTCAGTACCAGGCAACGCTTGTCCCACAGAACCTATTTTTGCTTCCCCAATTTTATTTCCAGTTACTATTCCCGTTGTTTCAGTCATTCCATATCCTTCATAGATATCAAGACCAACCCAATGAAAATACCGGATAATATTTGGCGAAATCGGTGCAGCACCTGACAACAAGAACCGAATATTACCACCAAACATATCCTTTATTTTTCTATAGACGAGGAAATGTGCTAATAATCTGTTGAGTTTGAGCCACAGGGAAGGTTGAAGGCCTTTATCTTTCAATTCTGTATACTTTTTACCAACTTTCAAGGCCCAGTCATATATCGTTTTCTGTAATAAGGTTGCATCTTTTATCGCGATAGAAATTCTAGCATAGAATTTTTCAAATACTCGCGGGGTGCCAAACATAATAGTGGGTCCAGTTTGTCGAAGGTTATAAGGCATATCCTCCAAACTATCTGCAAAAACTGTGACATAACCTGAATACAGTTTTATAAAATGGCCTAATAATCGCTCAGCAATGTGCGATAGTGGTAAATATGATATTCCCAAATCACTTCTATCAGTAGGCAACATATCGGGTAAATGCTTTGCTACAGAAATTACGTTATGACTGTTGAACATACCTGCTTTGGGATAACCTGTAGTTCCTGATGTGTAAGTAAAACTGATGATGTCTTCCGGTTTAACCGATGCTAAACGTTCTTCAAATTTTCCTGGATTTTTTCTGCGATGTGTTTTGCCCAATTCACGATAATCATTAAGAGTAATCACATTCGGTAAATCGTGTGGATAATATTTGTCTATTACTATCACCTTTTTTACCAAAGGCAGGTCCTTCCAGATTACCAGCATTTTATCCAACTGTTCTTGATCCTCGGCGAACACCACCTTACTCTCACTATGTTTTACAATGTATTTAACCTGTTCTTCAGTATTCGATGGATATACCGGTGCTGTAATACAACCGATACCCATAATTGCCATATCCAATATGACCCATTCCATTCGAGTCTCACTGAGGATAGAAATCTTATCACCGGATTTTAATCCTTCTGCGATTAAGGCGTGGCCTATATCTCGGGACCAGTTACCATAATTACCCCAAGTATGAGCTTCCCATACTCCTCTATGTTTACGCCACATGGTAACATCATCTCGATAATTTTCCACGTTATACCAAAAAAGTTTTGGCACCGTGTTTATACGGGTAGTATCCGGTTTATCCATTATCCTCCCCAAAGATCGGCTCGGCGTGTGTATTTACCCTCACCCAAATACTGTTCACGCACTTTTTCTTCATCAAGGAGATCTTCGTATGTACCGCTTAAAAAGATTTTACCAGTTGTAAGCACATAGCCATAATCTGCGATTTTCAAGGCATGGTTAACGTTTTGCTCCACCAATAGTATTGTTACGCCGGTGCGGTGTAGTTCTTTGATCGTTGCGAAGATATCCTGGACCAACAATGGTGAGAGTCCCAATGAAGGTTCATCCAACAGCAAGAGTTGTGGTTTGAGCATCAACGCTCGGGATATAGCCAGCATTTGTTGCTCCCCACCACTTAGAGTCCCGGCACGCTGTTTCTGACGCTGGCGTAAAACAGGAAAATGTCTATACGCCTCTTCCATTCTATCACGTAACAAATCCTTTTCTTTTATCAAAAATCCGCCCATAAGAAGATTCTCATAAACAGTGAGTTCAGGAAAAATTCGGCGCCATTCAGGTACATGACTAATGCCCATAGCTACAATGTCTTCGGGATCCTTCCGATCGATACGAATATCATTGAAATGAATGGTCCCATTTTCTGGTTCAACCAATCCGCTTATGGTTTTTAAGATCGTTGTTTTACCAGCGCCATTAGCACCAAGTATAGTTACAAGTTGCCCTTCCTTCACTTCCAGAGACACGCCATGCAAGGCTTTTACTTTCCCATAATAAGTTTCAACACCAACCACTTTAAGCATCAGCTGTTTCTCCCAGATAAATCTCGATGACTTTTGGATGGTTTTTTACCTCTTCAGGTTCACCAAGAGCAATTATTTCTCCCGAATCTAGGACGCAAATACGGTCCGATATGCTCATGACCAAATTCATGTCATGCTCTACCAATAATACCGTAATACCAAGATCTTCCCTGATATCCCTAATGATGTTGGCTATTTCTCGCGTTTCTTGGTCATTCATCCCTGCCGCGGGCTCATCCAAAAGTATTAATTTCGGTTTTGAGACTAATGCCCTGGCAATTTCGGCTAGTTTCTGAATACCAAAAGGCTGACCAAGCATATATTTTTGTTCGTAATTAGCAATTCCCAAGAAATCCATTATATCCAGTACCATTGCTTCTTCAATTTCTCTTTGATCCTGAGAAAGCCACCGCCGTATAGTAGCCTTAGCATCTATACGACTATGTGCTCCTAGGAGGATATTGTCCAAAACAGTCATGAAGGGAATATTCTGAACATTTTGAAATGTCCTTGAAATTCCCGAATCAATAATATTATGGGGTCGTTTCCCCAAGAGGTTTTCACCATTAAAATATATTTTTCCACCCTGTGGTTTATTGAAACCGTTTATACAATTAAACAGTGTTGTTTTGCCGGATCCATTAGGACCAATGAGGGAAAATATTTCACCCTTTTCTACGGAAAAGGATACCTCATCCAGCGCAACAACACCAGCAAATCGCATTGTTAGGTTTTCAATGATCAGGTCAGCCATAAACAAAAAGGGCTCCGATAATAATTGGAGCCCTATATATCTATTGAGATTTATTCAAGCCAATCAGTAATTACCACCTGTTCACCATTTTGCATTTGAACAAGTTGCACTTTATCAACACCAGCATGATCATTACGGCTAAAGGTAATAGGTGGAAATGATCCAACATCCCAATTCTTAAATGTTTCTAATCCTCTCACCAAACTCTTCCTGGTAGGATTTCTCCCTGCACGCTCTAAACCTTCCACCAAAAGTTGTGCTGTGGCAAAACCATAGTAGTGATATAACCCTATATACGGTTCAGGTATATCATACTTTTCACATAGTTCGCGGTACAAAATTGGTCCAGGTGCATCGGAATTCCACATATTTGCCCAATATGTAGCAGTAAAACCTTCCCCAGCAGAACCAGCCAATTTACCAACACGTGCGTCTACAGTTGGACCAGTACCAAAGAAGTTTGGCTTATAGTTCATAGCTTCTGCAGTTTTCATGACCGTAACTGGTTCGCGAACAATTCCGGCAATTATCACATCTGTGCATCCGCCCTTTAACAGGTTCATGGTTTGACCTTTAAAATCGATAGCACCACGCTGATAGGATTCTTTTTGCACCGTAATTTCATGTTCCGCTTCTGCTCTTGCAATACCCTCTAAAACATTTTCACCATAGTCATCATCCTGGTATACAATGCCAATTTTGGCATCTGAGTTTTGGTTTAATATGTAATCCACTAAAATTTCACCTTGTCTATCATATCCTGTATCCGTATGAAAAATTAGATCTCCAGCCTCGCGGGACAGATCTGACATAGTGCCTGAATTCGTTGCCGGCGCAATCAGTGGCGTGCCTGTTTCTGATAGTATGGGACGGATTGCTTCACATGGAGATGTACCGAGTATCTGAAAGAGACAGAAAACCTGGTCTTTTTCAACCAATTTCTTTGTCGCAGCCACTGCCTTTTGCGGATTGTATTGGTGGTCCTCAATCAGCATTTTTATACTGCGACCGTGCACACCACCTTGATCATTAATGTATTGAAAATACATGTTTGAACCACTGGGAATAATCGCACCTAGTTCCTTTAATGGACCACTGAGATCCTGCACATTCCCAATAAGTACTTCGGTATCAGTTACGCCTGGTGCTGGTGCCCGCTTAACACAGCCCACAGCCAAGAGACCGATTATAATTAGAGTACCCATTACTCTTTTCATAATAATTCCTCCTCCTTTTATTATTATGTAAAACGTTGCCTCGGATTAAAGGGGAATAACTTCCAATATATGCGCATTTTCAGCCACATACCATATAATCCCATAGGCTGGAATATAATAAACAAAAACATAATAAGTCCGAAAATGAGTGATTGAATATCTCCTGCCTGTGTATTGAACCAAAAGTGAATTTGGTCTTTAAGTAAGGGCACAAATAGATTATCTAATAGGACAATAAATAAAGTCCCCAATACAGCACCATAAATGGAACTGACACCACCCACTAATATCATGATTATAAAATATATTGATAACAAAATATCAAAATGGTCCGTTGAAATAAATGAGCTTGTATGGGCAAATAGAACACCAGCAAATCCAGCAAAAAGACCTGAGATAAAGAAAGCCAGCATTTTGTATTTGGCCAAGTTGATTCCCGCTGCTTGTGCAGCTTGTTCAGAATCACGAATGGCCATAAAGGCCCGACCAATTTTTGATTTAGCAATACGGCGACCAGCTACAACCGCAATTACAACAAATGTGTAAATTAAAAAGTAATTATTCCAATCAGTTTTGATGGTATATCCAAATAGTACTGGAGACGATACATCCAATCCACCTGAACCATGAGTCCATTCACGAAAAGCAATGATCATTCGCTTAACAATGAACCCGAATCCCATGGTTGTTAGACCCAAGTACATTCCTGAAATGCGCAATGCAGGGAAACCAATGACAAAACCAAATAATCCAGCAACCAACGGTGATAATATTAATGACAATGCAAATGGTACGCCAAACTGATCCACCAATATAGCTGATGAATAGGCACCCACGGCAAGGAATGCGGCGTGCCCAAGTGATAGTAACCCAGTAAAACCACTTAGTAGGTCTAACCCTACATTAAGGATGATGTAAATACCAGCCATATTCAGCACGAACAGGTAATATTTATAACTGAAGGATAACCCTTTTAAGATAAAGGGTAGTAAAAACACAAATATAATTAGTACTGGGATCCAGTATAGATTTTCATCTTCGTAGCGACCCTTCATTAGACCTTTTTCACTTTCTCAACACCAAAAAGACCATCTGGCTTAATCATTAACACAGCTATAAGTACGATCCAGGCAATAATGTCATTGATTTCTTTAATCCATTGAAAGTGAAAAGAAAGTGTACCCATGCTAACTGTCTCGATTACTCCTAATATAACGCCGCCAACAATGGCTCCAGGAATAGAACCAAAACCACCTAAAACAGCTGCTGGAAATGCTTTTAATCCTAGGAAACCCATGGATGTATCTAGTAACGCAATTCTTGGTGCTAGCAGAATACCGCTGAGGGTAGCAACTACAGCGGAGAAAATCCAGACTAATGCATAGACGCGCTTAATCGGGATACCCATCAACTGTGCCGCTATCGGATCTTCCGATGTAGCCTGCATGGCTATTCCCCACCGTGTATAATGAAAGATATAGTAAAAAATGATGACCAGCCCAATAGCGCTACCAATAATAGATAGATCAAGAACGGATACAATAATGGTGCCGAATGATATTGCGCTGTCACCAAATGGAGAAAAGGGCATTAGACTTATGGGCCCGGCAATTATTGCTACCACAGCGCGAATAATTATTGCCAAACTAAGCGTAGCCATAATTACGGAAAATATCGGTTCATCTTTTAGCGGCCTATTAATAATAAAATCCAATATATAGCCAAATAATACAGAAAATATCATACTACCACCTAAAGCCACCAGGAATGTCCAGGCAG
>SCKQ01000008.1 GCA_004124535.1 Fidelibacterota bacterium | reverse complement strand
AGAATGCCAGAAATTATTCCCAGTGTGACTCAATATTGATTGGGGATCAATGCAGTGCGCATACGTTTCCCTATATAGATGTGCGCAATCCCAGTGCACAAATGGAACATGAAGCGTCTACTTCCACCATCGGAGAGGATCAATTATTTTATTGTAACCAGCGGGGTATTTCTACAGAGGATGCAGTCTCATTGATTGTGAATGGATTCTGCAAGGAAGTATTTAGGGAGTTACCCATGGAATTTGCAGTAGAGGCGCAAAAACTAATGGAAGTGACTCTTGAAGGAAGTGTTGGTTGATCCGGAGTAGGTTATGCTAGAAATCAAAGATTTACACGTTAAAGTCGAAGATAAGGATATTCTCAAGGGTATAAACCTCACGGTGCATCCGGGCGAATTACACGCTATCATGGGTCGGAATGGTTCTGGTAAAAGTACGCTGGCTAATGCAATCGTTGGTCGGGATTCCTATGAGATTACCAGTGGTGACATTCTCTATAATGGTACAAGTATTGTTGCTGAAAGTCCTGAAGAAAGAGCCTTAGCCGGTATTTTCATGTCATTTCAATATCCCGTAGTTATCCCAGGGATTAACAACACCTATTTCCTCAAGGCGGCATTGAATGCTAAAAGGAAATATCAAGGCAAGACTGAATTAGATGCTGTGGAATTCCTAAAGCTGATCCGAGAGAAATTGGCAGCAGTCGAAATGGATGAGAAATTTTTGCATCGGGCCGTGAATGATGGCTTTTCCGGCGGTGAAAAAAAACGGAATGAAATACTGCAGATGGTTACCCTTGAACCAGCACTTGCTATCCTGGATGAAACCGACTCCGGACTAGATATAGATGCTCTGAAGATTGTGGCTGCAGGCATTAATAATTACCGCCGGGATGATCGCGCCATTGTGATCATCACCCATTACCAAAGAATTCTGAAATATCTGGAAGCGGATTATGTACACGTACTGATCAATGGAAAAATCGCTAAAACTGGTGGTGAAAATCTCGCTGAACAATTGGAGGATAAAGGCTACAGCTGGCTGGATAATTAATATGCATTATCTAGAAAAAGAATTAAATGAATTGATCCAATTTTGGGACGAAGAGCCGGAGGCCCTGCGCACTTTGCGCAGTGGTGCTTTTAAGCAATATAAAGAGGTTGGTTTACCAAATAGAAAATGGGAAGGCTGGCAATTCACAGATTTTTCGGCACTTGAAAAAACATCCTACCGTTTGGCTTCACCTGGAGATCCACCGCCGGTTCCAGAAACACTGCCAACCATTGCTAATTGCAATCGGATTCTTATTATCAATGGGCATTTTCAAGAAAATTTGTCTGTACTGCCAGACAAAGTAACTGTACAAACATTGCAACATGCTTATGCGACCAATCCAGAAATTTTTAATAAGGCGGTGGTTAACAATTCAAATCCATTTCACAATTTAAATACAGCCCTGATGAATTCTGGCTTGGCCATAATTGTTGGGGATAATGCTGTCATAGATAATCCAATACATATTCTTTATTATACTACCGGTTTAACTGAGCCCATTATGAATCATCCTCTTTTTCTAATAGTCGCAGGCGCTGATTCTGAAACTACTATTATCGAACACTATGCAGGATCGACCAATGTTCAATACTGGCAGAATGTTGTTACTAATATAAAATTATCTAATAATGCTGTATTAAATCACGTCCGTATACAAGAGGAAGATCTTAATGGTAACCATATTGCTGATACGGCGTATACACTTGAAAAGGATGCCCAATTAAATGCTTTTCATTTTGCTTCCGGAAGTTCACTATACCGCCAGAATATTCAAGTAAATCTGGCCAGCAGTGGTGCATCATCTACGGTTAATGGACTTTGTCTCGCGAAAGATCGTCAACACCTAGATCAGCAAATCATTATCAATCACCTGAAAGAAAACTGTAGTAGCAATCAATTATTCAAATATATTTTATCCGATTATTCTGCAGGTGTTTTTAACGGGCGTGTAATTGTAAGTGAAGGTGCACAAAAAACAGATGCGCAGCAGACAATAAGAAATCTGCTGCTGACCGATAAAGCCCTGGCTCACTCCAGTCCCCAGCTAGAGATCTATGCAGATGATGTAAAGTGTTCCCATGGGTCCACAACTGGTCAATTGGATAAGAATGCAATATTCTATATGCGCTCCCGCGGTATTGATGTACGAACAGCACAGTTATTACTTATCAGTGGGTTTGCTAAAGAAGTTATGGAAACCATAACCAATACAAATATTGACACCTATATCGATGAAAAGCTGACCACTTGGCTCGAGCATATTGGAGTGACGCTGTGAATATGATCCAAGATACGATGACCGTAATCAAAGATGAGTTCTCCATCTTTGATGCACCACAAGAAAAATACGTATTTTTGGTTGATCTGGCCAAAAAATCTCCAGGATTACCTCCTGAAAAGCAGACCGATAACAACAAAGTTAATGGCTGTATTTCACAAGCCTGGATTATCGCTGATAAGCAAACCGATGATACCTATAACTTTCAAACAGACTCTGATGCGATGATCGTTAAAGGCTTGTTATTTATTCTGCAAAGATTATTTAATGGGCAGCGAAAAGAAGATATAATGTCAATTGATGGCCAGAATATATTAGATCATATTGGTCTTGAGGGAACAATTAGCAGTCAGAGAACAAATGGTTTTGGTGCCGCGATCAACAAAATTCAACATGAACTGGTAGTGTAATCATGTTCAATCCCACACATATTGATGAACAGGTAACTCTGGCGCGTGATGTCGAGGTTATAACGATACCCTTTGGTTCAAAAACCATATTAAAAAAAGGTGAAGTAGGACAGATCACGCAGGCGCTGGGTAGTAGTTATACTGTTATGATCGGTGGCAATCTATTCCGTATCGAAGGTAAAGATGCTGACGCTATCGGCAAGGAAGCATTAGAAGAACTCGACAAATCGCATGAAAAAGATAACGGACATATAAATGAGCAGGCGGTGTGGGATGTAATGAAAACATGTTATGACCCTGAAATCCCCGTTAATATAGTTGACCTAGGATTAATCTACTCTTGTGAATTCAACACAATTGATAATGGTAGTACGCTGGTGGAAATAAAAATGACACTTACTGCGCCCGGTTGTGGGATGGGACCAGTAATCTCCGATGAAGTTAAACAAAAGGTGAAAGGCGTCTCTGGTGTAGGAGATGTTAAATTGGAACTCGTATGGGACCCGCCATGGGACCAGTCTATGATTTCTGAAGCAGCACGACTGCAGATGGGTCTACTATAAGATTACCTTGGGTAATTTTGACCCCATCCAAATTCGGGAAGATTTCCCGATTTATACTAATTCAGAACTACCACTAGTTTACCTTGATAATGCTGCGACTACACAGCGGCCCCAAGCAGTGCTCGACGAATTGAATAGATACTATACCGAGTTCAACGCCAATGTACATCGGGCAGTATACAGTTTCGGGGAAAAAGCTACTGCCGTCTATGAAGATACACGGCAAACCATTGCTGATTTTATTGGCGCAGACAAGACATCCATTATTTTTACTAGTGGTACAACAGAATCAATAAACCTCGTCGCCTATGCCTGGGCAAGAAATAATCTAACATCAGAAGATGAAATACTGGTCACAGAAATGGAACACCATAGTAATCTTGTGCCCTGGCAGCTAGCTGCTAAAGCAACAAGGGCAAGCTTAAAATATATACCTTTCAATGAAGATGGTTCTCTTGATCTAGAAGACCCAGATAAATATTTCACAGCAAAAACAAAATTTGTAGCTGTTATACACCAATCAAATGTCCTGGGTACCATTAATCCAGTGAAAGATATTGTGCGCATGGCTCACGATGTTGGTGCCGTAACACTTGTTGATGGCGCCCAATGGGTTCCCCATGGGCGCACTGATATGCAAGATATCGACTGTGATTTCTACGCTTTTTCAGGCCATAAAATGCTTGGGCCAACCGGCATTGGTATTTTATACGGCAAACCAGAGATACTTGAAAAGATGCAACCATTTCAAGGAGGTGGTGAAATGATCAAGTCGGTAACAATGGAACAAGCAACATGGAATGATATCCCCTATAAATTTGAGGCGGGCACGCCGAATATCGCTCAAGCTATTGGACTAGGCGCTGCAGTTAAATATATACAGGGGATTGGTCTGGATGTTATTCAAAATCATGGTCGAGATCTCACCAAATACGCCATTAAGCAACTCACACAAATGGATTCAATTAAGATACATGGCAATCAACATGACCGCGGTCCTGTAATCAGTTTTGAAGTGTCTGGTGTCCATCCGCACGATCTAGCGCAATTCCTTGATCAGGATGGAATTGCTATACGTGCCGGCCAGCTTTGTGCCCAACCAATAATGGATAAATTAGGGGTATTTGCTACCAATCGTGCTAGTTTCTATATATATAATAATGAGCAAGATATAAATAAATTTTGCGAAAGTATTGAAAAAACAGCCCGAATTTTCGCCTAAATTCATTAAACTTCAGAAATTAATAGAATCTTTACCATCATGAATGGGTACTATTACTAAATAAATTAAGGGGTGTATTATGGCTGCTGAAGCAAAAGAAAAAAAATCATTGAAATACATGGTAACTATGCGCTGGTACATAGAGACAGATGAGGAACTGGTTCCGGGAGCTGCAGAAACAGATAATAAACTATTGGAAATCTTACGCCACAGAAAAGATGGATCCAAAAGCTGCAGTACCTGCCCAACGCGCAATAATGAAGGTTATTCCATTTTAGACTATCATTATTTTATGGGTAATAAAGACTCCTATATGTCCACCGAGTTGATCAAAGAATAACTGTTTAATAATGGAAACTATTTATCTCGATGATTTTCTGGATGAGGGTATTATCAGAGAGAAATCATTCCGTCAAAAAGTGTCAGAGATCAATTGGGATGATTATAACGCAAAACGGGTAATGATTAAAGGATGTACTTCCGTTCCAGTCCCAACCTGGGCCTATTTGATCCTGACCGCGCAACTCGCACAGGTCGCCGATGATATTCTTTACGGTGAGCCTTGCGCTACAGTAAAAATATATAATCGCAATAAAGCGTAAATAATCCTTTCCACTTAGATGCCTGATAAAAAAAATCGCGTAAGCTGGGCCAAGTATTTCATGAATATTGCCCACGAGGTCGCCACCCGGTCAACCTGTGACCGCAAAGCAGTGGGAGCAGTAATTGTTAGGGAAAAGACCATTTTATCCACCGGTTATAATGGCAGCATTAAAGGCGCAAATCATTGTGATGATGCTGGCCATGAAATGGAAAATGACCATTGTGTCCGCACAATCCATGCCGAAGCTAATGCCATTGTTCAAGCTGCCAGACACGGAATAAGGATCGAGAATAGTGAGATATTTGTAACCGCGTCTCCTTGCTATGACTGTTTTAAAATGATTGCCAATGCTGGAATTAATAAAATTTATTTTGGTGAATTTTACCGTGATGAGCGCATTATTGCACTCGCTGAAAAGTTAGACATTCAATTGTCAGACCTATCGAAATAAACAAATTTCATACTTAGATCTGCAACCAATAGTTGAATTTTATAAATAAGGAATTTGCTGTGTCTTTATCCCAGCTGTCATCGCTGGCTGAATAATAGTTATTGTTATGCAGGTTATAGACAAAAAATAGAGTGCTCCCCGGACGATATTCCCAGCGCACTACAAACGTACCCACAACATTATTTAATTTGAAATCTGGGTCACCGCTATAGTCATATAGTTCCAAGTCCCTGGTTTTTTCAGCCATCAATTTGTAAAAGGTTTTATAATCCATATCAACAGTAAACGGCTGAAAAAATGCTTCAAATGTCAAATCTGGGGTAAAGGTCCAATTAAATCTGATTTGAATATCATTCATTAGGGCTGCTGATTCAGCATAAATAATATTTGTGCCTATTGAATCTTCTTCAATACCAACCCATTCCATGGATTTCGTACCCAGATCCTGGAATCCTTCAATCATCAGGTTAATATTATTTAGTGGTCGAAACCTGAGATTTAGACCAGCACGATAGCCCCAGGGGCGATATTCACCTTGTCCGTAACCTAAATAGGGCCTTAGAATTAATTTCTTACGTTTATCTGTTTGAAACCAAAGAATACCATATCCTTCTGTTTCAGATTGATATACCCAAGCGCGTTCATCCCGGTATGTATCTTCATCATTATAGGAAGCGAATTGCATATTAAGTTCCGCACCAAAACTCCAGTAATTTTTTAATTCATTTCTTTGTTCAATAGATAAGGACTTTGAAAGCGCGAGTCCATCTCCACCACGGCCACTAATAAAAAATCTGTATTCTAAATGATTACCTAAAAACCTACCCCAGGGATCCTGTTTTCGCAATCCACCATAGGAACCGTAATACCATTTATCATTCCGTTCATTGAATCCCAAATCATTGATCTCATATTGATCATCAGTGAAACCAGTTACAAAATTCAGATCCCACCATTTTGGGTCAAGATAACCAATATTAAAACGGGCGCCATTACCAGATATACCGTCTTTTGTGGAATGCACTATTTGTCCTTTTATTGTAAGTGCATTATCCATGAATTTTAGTCGCCAGTCTAATCCCATAACATTGGCATACCCTGCCTCATTGCGGCGTAGATCGGTCATCATTAAACCAACCGTGGACAAATTATTAAATACTGGTTGTTCAACACGTCCAATAAAATAATTGGTCATTGGTTCCAGCATTCCGTTTTCCTGCAGAACAGAATCACCTATTTCATACTCCCACACACCAAATTCTTCATCAGTTACTGCCTCAATTATACCATATTTAGTACCCGCTGCTGTTTCACCTAATATTTTTCCTGCGCCTAAAATTGTAGTTGCGTCTGGCCTATCTATGATCACTCCTTCCTCCGGGACAAGCATTCCTGGCGTTTGACCAATACGCCGGGAATGGAATAATTGGTACCGATTCCTAAAAAATGAACCACCTTCAATAAAAAAGGGACGCTTTTCCTTAAATTGAGTTTCAAATGCAGTAAGATTTAAAACAGACGGGTCAGCTTCTACCTGGCCAAAATCCGGGTTAATAGTCAGGTTCAGAGATGATTGTGCACTCAAGCCATATTTCATATCGAGTCCCATAGAGCTCACATTCGACTCATCATTATTTCCACTTAAGACATATGGTAATATTTCAACCTTTTTTGGTGAGGGAATATTGTCCATTCCTTTTAATATTCCATAATAAGGTACAAAACCGCTGACGCCCTTTGACCTACCTGGCCATTGCACCTCTTCCTGTAAACGATGAATGTGCCTAGCAATCTGTAAGCCCCAATCTTCATTTGTATTCGCATCAAATTGAAATACACTAAATGGAATTCTCATTTCGACAGACCAGCCTTCATCGTGCCGGGCTGTTTTAAAATCCCAGACTACATCCCAGCTGCTGTCGAATGCTTCCATTCCCTCACCAGAAATATATACATCCATCCATGATCCAGCTGGATTAACGGCAAACCAATAGCCAGTACGGTCATCATTGTTTGAATCAAAGGCAACGCCTACCCAATCTGAATGAGGTCCAAAAGCTTCCATCCAGCGGTCTTTCCTACTTAATCTACCGGTTATTTTTTCCGGTTCAGAATCATAATTATTAACCGCTAAATACACATAATCATTATCATAGATCAAACGCGCTTCCGTTCTTTCAGATGGTTCCGCCAAATTGTATGGTTCAAACTGCACAAAATCGTTTTCGGTTATCGCAGCTTTCCATGCTTCGTCATCAAGAATTCCATCAATAATTGGTGGCGCATTGATCCGTGTAGCTACCATTTCCCGGAAGCGTAATTGATTTGGATTAATATTATCCAGTTTTTCTGCAACACATATAGTGCTGCATTGCATAATAATGAGATATAAAACTCTATTTTTACTGTTAAACAAAACTCTTGTCCTACAAAGGCGACGAAGTTAAGTAGACTTAATTATATCTCTATGTTTATACTATTATTATGGTAGGAACGAACGGAACTGAGAATAGTCAATAAATCGAATTATAATATGCTTTTATATTTCATGCTTTTTGAGAACTATACTTAGAAATTATACTACAAATTAACCCAGCCAGGGCCATCACCACCTTCTGGGGGAACCCAGTCAATAATCTGGTAGGGATCCATAATATCACAAGTTTTACAGTGTACACAGTTAGAGAAATTAATTTGCAACCTTTTACCATCGCTGTCCTGGACCATTTCGTACACATCTGCAGGGCAGAATTTTTCACAGGGGTTACCGTATTCTTCCGTGCATTTTGTAATACAGATATCCATATCGTGAACATGCAAATGCGGAATCTGATCTTCCTCATGTGCTGTAGCCGAGTAATACACATCTGTTACTTTATCAAATAGATATTTCCCATCGAATTCCAAATCGGTATAACGGTCTTCAGCTGTACCTTTCTGCATGAGCTCATGTCCATGGTGGCTTGGTAGGCGGTCTTTTATACCCCACCCACGGCCACCGGTAAACAAACCGAGCCCGGAATTGATAAGCCCACCAAGCAGGCCGCGATCGAAGCCCTGATGGAAATTCCGTACTTTCCAGAGTTCATTCTTAAGCCAGCTTGAATTTACTTTATCTGTAAAGGAAGCGAGAGATGCAGCACTAAAATCATCCGCAGCAAAAGCTTCTGAAATCGTTTCGGCGGCCAGCATGCCAGACTTCATTGCCAGATGGATTCCTTTAAGGCGCTGGCCATTAAGGAATCCGGCAGAATCACCGATCAGCATGGCACCACCCACAGTCAGTTTCGGTAGTGAGTACCAGCCGCCTTCGGGAAGAGATTTCGCGCCATAGGCAATTATTTCTCCATCAGCTAGTAATGAACGAATCCAGGGATGTGTCTTTAGTCTTTGTAATTCATGTTGCGCATCCACTCCGGGGTTCTGATAATCCAGCCCAACCACAAGTCCCAAATCTAGAATATCATTCTGCATACCATATATAAAGGCACCGCCAAATATATCATGGCCCAGTGGAAAGCCCATGGTATGCGCTACATATCCAGGTGTTACCGTACCGCTTGGCATCTGCCAGAGTTCCTTCACACCAATAGCCCATACCTGTGGATTGCAGTTTTCCATAAGGTTGAATTTTTGGATCAGCTTTTTAGTTAGACTCCCTCGTGTGCCTTCGCCTAGAACCACCACTTTGGCATGGATATCCGCCCCCGGCTCGAAATGCGGTTTGCGCTCTCCATCTTTATCAATACCCCGGTCACCTGTTTTAACACCAATCACTTCATCACCATCGTAGACAAAATCAGTGCCAGAAAATCCGCAGAAAATGTCAACCCCCTCTTCTTCCGCGCGGTCACCGAGCCAACGTGTGAACTTCCCGATGGAGGTTACATAACAGCCATGGTGGCGCATAGAGGGCGGTACGTATGGAAACGGAAGTTTCTTCCCTTTCATTAAATAATACATATGTTCTTCTTTTACCTCCGCTTCGAAAGGAATATTGCGGTCTTTGTAATCGGGAAATAATTCAATAAGAGATCTGGGGTCAAAGATTGCACCTGATAAAGAATGGGCTCCGACTTCACTCGCTTTTTCTAAAACGGCAACGCTGGCTTCACAGCCTGATTCATTAAAAAGTCTTTTTAGGTGGATTGCCCCCGCTAGACTCGCTGGTCCAGCACCTACAAAAAGAACATCCAGATCAAGGATTTCTCGTTCAGGCATCAGTTTTTTGCAGCCAAAATCGCTTCCGTGAGCTTGGGCACAATCTCCAATAGATCTCCAACCAATCCGTAGTCAGCCAACTCAAAAATTGGTGCTTCAGCATCTTTATTAATGGCTACAATATTTTTGGAACCTTTCATACCCACAACATGCTGAATTGCGCCAGAAATGCCCAAAGCAAAATAAAGTTTTGGTGAGACAGTCTGTCCTGAACTTCCTATTTGTCGGAACGAAGGTAGCCATCCCGAATCAACTACGGGTCTTGAAGAACTTATTTCTCCGCCAATAGCCTGAGCCAATGCTTCAGCGATGGGTAAGTTTTCTTCTTTGCCGATACCCCGGCCTACTGAAATAATGATCTCCGCTGCAGTCAGATCAACACCACCGGCCTCTTCTTGAAATGGTTCCTCTGATGTTGTTTTTATCATGCCTTCATCCAGTTCAACTGCAACTTCTCGAATCTGGGCTGATCCGGATGAAATCAGATCAGCATTGAATGAAGCTGATTGAAAGCTCACTAGAACCGTTCCTTCAGATGCAACGCCAAGGTCGGCAGCAAGCTTTGCATTAAATGCCTGTTTGGCAAAGCTAAGGCCATCATTGGTCTTGAGGGAAATTACATCGCATAAAAATGGACGCTGCAGCTGGGCACTGATCTTTGGTACATAATCTCTAACCATATAGGTGTGACCAAAGAATACATAACTGGGCTTTTCTTGATCAATCACTTGTCTGAGCGCTGCTGCATAACCATCAGAGTTATATACACTGAGCAAATTATGCTCTGCAGTTAACACTTCTCCAGTATCGTAATGCGCTGCAGCATTTGCCAAAGCGTTTGAATCTGCGCCTATAGCAAGTATAGCATTACTGAGATTTTGTTCATCAGCAAGTTTCTGAGCGGCAACGATAGCCTCAAGACTCATGCGGTGAATGGCTCCATTATTATTTTCTAATACAACAAGAATATCCATTATTCCATCCTAAAGAACTTTTATTTCCGTTTTTAACACATCGACTAACCGGGATACCATTTGATCTACATTGCCTTCTATCATTTCAGTTTTCTTATCCGCAATTGGCAAATAAATATTCGCAAAAGATTGCTGTTTTTCTATAGTAACAGCGGTACTTAGATCCACAACTTTCATTTCTTTTTTCTTGGCCCCCATGATTCCTTTCAGCGATGGATACCGCGGCTGATTGATACCAGATTGAATGGTAATACTGGCCGGTGTCGACATGGAAACCCATTGAAACCAGCCCGACTCCAGTTCTCGTTTTACCTTGATTGATCCTTCCTGGACTTCCGTAGCCATGACCAGCGTTGCTGTGGCCATGCCCAGCATTTCTCCCAAGATTACACCAGTTTGACCTGAACCCACATCATCAGATTGCAGACCGGAAAAGATGAGATCAAAGTTTTCATCCTTGATAACATTAGCAAATACTTGTGCTGTTGCAAATGGATCAGATTTGATTTCAGGCATTTCATTAATATGGATACCACGGTCGGCACCTTTTGATAATGCTTCACGGATGACTTTTTGAACCCGTTCTGGACCCATGCTGACAACGACAACTTCTGAATCATTCCCCAGGGATTCTTTGATCCTCAGTGCCTCCTCCAGGGCATAATTATCACTTTCGTTCATTTCAAAGAGGGCAGCAGCATCTTCTATCCAGGTATTTCCGGATGCGATACGCAGTGCCGACTCACTGCCCGGCACCTGTTTTACAAGAACGCAAAGTTTCATATTGGTATACTTATTAATTTTTTCATTGCAGTTATTGACAAATTATAATTTGTCTAGTTTAATTCCTATCGCCTGAGAAAGTAATTAAAAATAGTTTATTTTTTTATCCCATAACATTGAAGGAATTTATTTTGAAATGTAAATTCATTCATAACAATTAATGAATCCTATCCAGACAGTTTTAATTTTAAATAATAGAATAATACTCGCAAATGTATTATTTATTATCGGTAGCCTGCTTCTATTATGGAGCCTGATAAGACTTATTGCAAACCGGTTTAAAAAAAAATAACCCTTTTTTAATTATTTAAGCCAGATCACATATTAAAAATAATATTTGCCCCTAGCGTAATACTGTAATAGCTTTGGTAAAGCAAGTATTGGATTTGTATTTTCCATATAGATTCATTTTGCTTAACTGAAGTTATTTTAAATAGCAAAGAGGAGAATAAAATGATAAGAAAATCGTTATTAACTCTGACCCTGATAGGGGTCATCATACTGCCTGATATAGGCTCCGCCCAAATGGCAGGAAACTACGATTTGGTTGGTGTATACAATGTATACAATTATGTAGTCCGGGAAATGAGTAACAGTCTGGCTGACAGTTTGGACGCCAGTTATGTCCTTCAAGCTCACTGGCCCAGTTCTGAGGCCTCGCAATTTTCATGGACTTTAGCAACGTATGAAGTCGGAGATACTGTTGGCCCAGTTGTGGTCCCACTTGTAAGTCCAATGCTGCTTGCAGCCTTTGGTATCGCGCTCACTTCAGATATTTATGAGGATGGAAACATGGTAATTTCCGGAACGTATCCAAGCCTTTCAACATCGAATTGTGAGACCCAAGTTACCATTCCCGCTATAACGGATAACGCAACGTATGCAACCGGTGGCGACCCTATTACAGATCAAGATGAATTGACAGCGATTTATGGTTTTGGTCTCGTAGAATCTGGAGTCTTTGCGAACAATATGTATCCACCAAATTTTGCCGGAGGTGAGACATATGGTGTAGATTTTGGCCCTGGTACCGAACATCCTACATGGGGTATGTGGACATCCTATTATAACGCTGATTTTTCATTTATTGAATCAGCAGAGTTTTATTGGGAACAGGTAGATGGTGTGTCATCAGACCAAGGCGTTGATGAACAAGGTGAATTTGATGGTCACTTGGGTCTTTCGGCGGCATTTGGTGACAGTTCAACTGTCCCCTACCTTGCGGCGGCTTTTCCAACCCTCGGTTTAAATGTAGGGAATTATCCAATCATTGGCGGCACAGGCTATGATTTGGATGGGGATGGTGAGGTAGATGGAGTTATACCAGCGCCCTCATTAACCGAACCTGGGCTGGAATGGGGTTATTTATTTGATCCTACAGGTGCTGATGGAATCCCCTTCAATGGTGATGAAGCAACGCAATTTACAGGGTATTACTTTACCGGTAATTTCTTGGCCGCAGCCAGCGCTTTGGCCACTACGTTTGGTCAATTTTCTGACCCAGCAATATTAGTCGACACAGATGGAGATGGCGTACCCGATACGCATCCATTCATAGTCTACTATATGCAGCTAGGGCTTGACCAAGTATCAGCCTTGGTAGCTACAGCAGATTCATTAGCTAACTTAGGTATGCAAGGATTATGTGTAGCATTAGGTGTTCCTTCTTTGGCTCCAGTCTTAGGACCTGTGGTAGGTGATTATGCCGCTACAACTCTTACAGCATTGCTAACAGCTGGAGTTGAGACTGTCGCTGCAATAACTCAGACAGCACAGGCAACTGGTGCATACGCTGTAGGGGCATTAGCAGGAGCTGGTGTAGAAGTGAATGATTCTGATCATGATTACGTGCAAGGTGGAAAATGGCCGCCTTGTATTCCAAGTTGGTAACAATTGTGTACCGCGCAATCAGCATGTTGCTGTACAGTCCTTTTGGGTGAATACAGGCACAGCTGAAATCGATTCAGATGAATCACTGATTCCAAAAGAGTTTGCGCTATACGACAATTACCCGAACCCATTTAATCCAACCACCCAAATAGCAGTGGATCTGCCGGAAGCAGCAGCTACCGAAATAACGGTTTGGAACATAATGGGACAAAGAGTTGCTACCTTATACTCAGGTGATCTTAGGGCTGGCCACCATACCGTAAACTTTAATGGCCGCGACTACAACGGTAAGCAGCTTACCAGCGGCATGTATCTCTACCGCGTCGCAGCGGGTAAATACAATGCCACCAAGAAAATGACATTGATGAAATAACTTCATTTTCGAGAATTGTTAATTAATAAAAAGACAGCTCTAGCCCGAAGGGGTTAGAGCTGTCTGACTTTTTGGGGTAGGTTTATGAAAAAATATCTCATATTCATCTTACTTTGTTCATCGTGGATATTCGCCCAAGCTGGTTCTATTAGGGGTACAATCGTAGATCAGGAAAGTGGTGATCCTCTTATTGGGGCAAACATTATTATTGATGGCACAACCATGGGTGCGGCAACAGATGTTGAGGGCAGCTATCAGATTACAAATGTCCCAGCAGGTGAGCATGTTTTGAAGGTGACCTATATCGGTTACGAAAAACAACAAAAACCTATTTCTATTGAACCAGAACAAGAATTAATTGCTGATTTCTCACTCTTAAGTGATGTAATTCAGATGCAAACCTACGTTGTCACCGCCTCTCGAAAACGGGAACGGGTCGAAGATGCCCCAGCATCGATCAGCGTCATAACTCAAACGGATATTCGCCGCGAAAGCAACACCAATCTGGGTGACTACATGAAGACGGTAAAGGGTGTTGAATTCACCCAATCAGGCATTGATAGCTATAACCTAAGTGCCCGCGGATTTAATACTTCCTTCAGCTCAAGACTGTTAACACTTACCGATGGCAGGATGGCCAATGTGCCATCTTTACGTCTCATTGCATATAATGTTATACCCGTTTCGTTCGAGGATGTGCAGCAGATTGAAGTTGTTTTAGGACCTTCTTCCGCACTATATGGGCCCAATGCGTACACGGGCGTTTTGAATATCATCACCAGTTCGCCTCTCGATGCTTCCGGAACAACTATCAATCTTCAGGGTGGTGTATTATCACAAAAAGATAGTGATCCAATGCAGAAATATACCATGCGGCACGCTTCCAACTTTAAGGATATGCGTTTGGGTGGATTAAAACTGGGTGATCTCGGTTTCAAGGTTTCAGCGGTTATTTTTCGGGGAGAAGACTGGCACCATTATAATAGCGATGAGTTCGAAGGTCACGATCCTGCATTTATCGGCCGGCCGCATTTAATGCATAATGGAGTAGATGAAGGTGGAGTCTCTGGTGAATTCGGTAATCCGGATTTTACAGAAGACATGCTGGACTATTGGCCCGGTTCTGATCCATCCTTTGTGGGCCGCCGTTTTGCAGATGGGTTAGACGGCAACTTTCCCGATGGTGAAACAAATTCACCAGTAGTGACAGAAGATATGGTTGCCGCCGCAGCCAGCGATCCCTTCCATCGCTACACTTTGGAAAATGGTATAGTTCTTTGGGGTGTTACAGATGATAA
Organism: Fidelibacterota bacterium; assembly: GCA_004124535.1. Next base: position 45,539 of record SCKQ01000008.1, on the reverse strand, counting down.
AATTGGTAAAAAATATACTGACGGCATTGATAATGATTTTGATGGTCTCGTTGACGAAGGCATTGACGAAGGCATTGATGATTTGGCGGAAGTATGGTTTGATGGTGTTGATAATGATGGTGATGGTGAAATTGATGAACTGGATGAATGGGGTAGTTCCTGGACGAACCGTATTGGCAGTACTGCGCCTGGGTATGGTTTTGGAGAATATAAATATACCGCAGATGGCCAATTAGTTTTTGATACGAATGGTGATGGGATTTTTGATGGTGAGGGTGATTTCAAAATGAATTATGGTGGGTTGCCTACGGTTATCAAAGATGCGAATGATGATGGACTTGATGATTTTCCTGATTTTAATGTCGAAAATTATCGCTATGACCTCAGGAGTGATTGGGAGATCAATCAAGATCTAACCATCAGTGTTTCACAGGGATACGCTAAGGCCAGGAATATAAATATTACCGGGATAGCCAGATATTTGGCGGATGGCTGGATTTACCGATACGCCCACGGCCGGATAATGTACAAGAGCTGGTATTTTCAGAGTTACCTGAATACCAGTTATTCCGGTGATTACGATGCCAGGTATCCTATGGCCTACTCACCCACAAGAAATTTAGCTACCGGTGGCACTATCTATGATCGCTCCAAAAAATTCAGTACCCAGTTGCAACAGGCCAATGAATTCCGTGATGGTAACCTGCGGTTTGTCTGGGGCATTGATTACTTTATGACCATGCCCGATACTCGGGGCACCATATTACGGGATAAGAATGGAAATGATAGGCGCGATAACGATGGGGATGGCGAAGCAGGTTCTCCAAATACTTTTGGCGATCAAAACGATAATACCTGGTACGATATTGGAGAAAGATATAATACCTGGGCAACCATTGAAACCGATGAAAACGGCCAACCTATCGATAATGTATTGGGCGCTATAAAAGATGGCATAGATAACGATGGAGATGGTTTAATTGATGAAGGAATCGACGAAGATGATGAAGATAATCGCCGCATAGTTAATGAATTGGGCGCTTATTACCAGGTGAATTGGAAATTATCGGATAAATTTGAACTTGTGCAGGCAACACGCTGGGATGCGCACGACCGTCTGACCGATATGATAAACTTTGGTAATGAACAAGGAAGGAATATAAACTTTCTAAACTGGGAATTCGATTTTGATAATACTGAAGGATTGCAGATATCTCCAAAAGTTGGTTTAATTTACCGGCCAAAGGAAAACCAGACATTCCGTCTTACCTGGGCCCAGGCTTTTAATACACCGGCCAACCATCACCTCTTTCTTGATATTTTTGTTACCCGGGTTGCCATTTTTAAAGTTTACGCCCGGGGCGCTGACGGCGGCTACATTTACCCAAGAGGTGAAGATGGACAGCCATATTATTATAATGTAGATACGTTCGAATATGCACCGTTAGATACTTCCCAGTATATTCTTTTTTACCCATCTATAGATCCTAAAATCGAGGGCTTTTATAATTATACAACCAAGGACATCCCCGAAATTGATGCTGAAGTTATTAATACCTGGGAAGTCGGCTGGAAGGGTCGAATAAATCGCAAAATGTTCGGTACATTGGATATCTTTACAAATCACTTCAACAATTTTATCAGCAGACCAACCTTTATTTCACCCATTGTCGTCAATAAATATATCCTGGAATCTGATTGGGATAACGATGGTATTATAAATAATGTAGTAGATATAGCGGATAACAATTTGATTGCTGACCAAGAAGATTATGATATATCCTTTGATAAATGGCGTGATAATATAGTAGGTGTCACTGCGATGGATACAATAAAGGGTTCAGCCCCTCCAATAGTCGTTGGATATTTAAATTATGGAGAAGTTGACGTTAGCGGGTTGGACGCCAGTATAACATATTTTTTCAATAGAAGTCTTTCGTTTGATCTTCATTATTCCTATTTAAATATCTCGGACTTTTTGAATCCGATTACTAATTCAAAAGATCCTATCAATGCACCCAAAAATAAGGGTGGCTTTAAAATTCAATATGAACCACGTGATAAACCCTACTCATTTTCATTGAATTTTCGCCATGTCGATGGTTTTCAATGGTCTTCTGGGATTTACTTCGGGCAGATCAATTCCTATAATATTTTTGATCTGCACGCCGACTATGAGATTAACAATAACCTATCTGCGATGCTGACCTTGAACAACATGCTTGACCACATGCACACAGAGATCCAAGGCGGACCACAGTTAGGCAGGGTGATAATGTTCCGTCTCCAGGCAAAGTTCTAGGCGCGATACCCATATTTTGCATAAATAAAAAGTCCGAATGGAATCATTCGGGCTTTTTATTTATTGAAAGCTAAAGCAGGACTGCCTTTAAGTCTGGAAGCGGGGGAAACCACCAGTCTAAGAATTGACCGCCCTGCTTGAATTCTCAAGACAAGTTAATCGCCCATCTAATTGACATCAAGGACTTTTTAATTCGGGAACATGATAGGGAATTAAAATCTACTGGTTTTAATTTCTGCAAGTTAAATAAACATATAATTCAAAGGAGAATTAACAACCATGCAAAACAGAAATATTATTGCGATTTCCATCATTATCGCTGTGTTCGGGTTAAACAGTGTGCATGCTCACTGCCAGGTACCATGTGGCATTTACGATGATGCGGTTCGTATTATGCAAATCAGAGAACACGTTACTACGATTGAAAAAGCCATGAAGCAAATAGATCAATTAACCAGTGACGAATCCAGTGCTCAAAATATGAATCAATTGGTCAGGTGGATAAACACAAAGGAAGAACACGCAACCTTTATCCAATCTATCATGACGGATTATTTTCTTGCACAACGCATCAAACCAAAACAAAAAAATGAAGCTGGACGGCAGCAATATGTAAATCAGACCTTATTGCTCCAGCAAATTATTGTCGCGGGCATGAAATGTAAGCAAACCGTGGACAAATCAAAGCCAGAGTTAGTTTCCATACTTTTAAATCAATTTGTAGAACTATATTTTAACGAACATGGTAAAGAGCACCTAAATGCTATGCAAAAAGGGTAATGAATAACTAATTCATGAACCACTTGCTTGAATGGTTGGATCAAATTGATCGCAGTATATTATACATTATCAATGATACGTTAGCGAATCCAATATTTGACCTGTTTTTTACAACGATAACCAATGAACATCTTTGGGCTATACCAGTGCTCATTGGCCTACTGGCGCTAATTGTTCGTGGTGGTAGAAGAGGACAAATTGCCGCGGTGCTGGTGCTAATTACTGCAAGTGCAACCGATGCAACAGTAGTCCAAATCATTAAACCAGCAATCGCTCGCCTAAGGCCCTCACATGCGTTAGGGGATACAATAAATCTATTGGTTCCTAAAGGTGGGAGATATGGATTTGTATCCGCTCACGCAGCAAACATATTCGCAGGAACGACGGTTTTATCTTACTTCTATACACAATGGAAAAAGCCCCTATTGTTTCTGGCTTTTTCAGTAGCCCTAAGCCGCGTTTACGTGGGGGTGCATTATCCTGGTGATGTGTTGTTTGGTGGATTATTTGGGTATGGTATGGCCTGGCTCGTAATTACTTTGTGGGTATTGCTGAAAATGCGTGAATTAAAAAGGGGCCGAACCTGGGTGCGGTACAGTTAAAACTTATCAGGTAATATAGATCAGTTAGGCAGCGAACCTTCTGGAGGTTTTACACCAAAATCTGTAAATCCTTCCTGTCCTGGTGACCTGATTTCACCGTACTTGGATTCAAATTTCTTTATATTATCAGTTAAGGCCATTAAATAGGCTTTTGCATGAGGTGGAGCCATGATGATTCTCGAATGCACCTTCGCTTTTACAACTCCAGGTAACAGCCTAGTAAAATCCATCACTACTTCTGCCGGTGAATGTGTTACTACAACAAAATTGGCATATTCACCGCTGCTGACATTTTCATCCAATTCAATATTTATTTGCTGAACTTTTTTCTTTTCTTCCATTATGTTACTCCAAAAAATAACTTATGTGCTATTGAAATCTTCCCAATCTTCATCAAGACCCTCAAAATCTTTATAGTCTATTTCTTCTTCTTCCTGCTGCTTAACCATTTCATTTTCGTATAGATTGAAAGTGTCCTTTCTTTTTTCATGCTCCGTGATGTCGACATCATCTTCATCATCCTGGTCAAACCGTTCAATATCCTCACTGTAAACAGCCGTATCGAAAAAGTCGAGATTTTCTACGATACCATTGGCCATAAGGTATTCAAGAAAATCAAGATACTTACGATCCTTAAGATCTTTCTTACAATGTGGACAAGCGAGCTTCACTCGAAGTTCTACTTCGATAATGTTTGCGCCACAGTTTGGACAGATAATTCCTTCTAACATCAATAATCCCTGCTAAAATCGGGCGTTAAGTTAATCGGGGGTGTTTGTGGTGGCAATATTTTGTTATAAAAATTTTTATATCAATTCAACCCTAATAACTGAATGATATAACGATTTCCCCGTTCTAGAAAATCCGTATTCTTGCGGTCAATCAATATATTATAGTATCGCTCTCCTTTGGTTGAGTAATAACCAATTTTCACATCTGCTCTTGCAGCTTGTATTAAAGTCACAGCTATTGGATTAAAATTCGGGTTTAAATCGATTGCGGCATTGAGATCTAAGCCGCTGCATTTATTTAATAATTCTTTTTTTGGTAAACCCCAATAATTAAGGTCGCTGGATGAATAAACTATTAAGGGTTCTTTTACCAACGTCCCGTAAGAAATAAGGCTTTTTTTGGCCAATGCATATTCAATTTTCATAGCCGGATAAGGACCCAGGGCATTGTGTATTGATTGTAAGAATATTCTCACTACACGGATATGATTTTCCGCTTCAGGAAGAAGAAATAAGACACTTCCTCATTCTGGGATATTTTTATCGAGAGCTAGTGGTGTATCCGTATTATTGGCACCAAAAAATAGACCCCTCCAAAATAATGCAGCTCTTGTCTTTATCGGTAAGTCCATACCTGAATATAACTTTTTCACAATTATGATACTGTGTAGTTTTCCCTTACAACGGGAACGATTTGATATAAATAAATCACTGTGTCATTAAATAAAAAACTTCTATGGGGTGGTCTCGGATGGGCCCTTGGTGGCCCCATTGGCGGCATACTTGGCTACGCTTTGGCCTCTATATCAGAACAACCAGGGAGCTACCAATACACGCAAAGGCAAGCTGGTTATCCAAAAACGAAACCAGGTGATTTTATCGTATCTCTACTGGTTTTGTTTGCCAAGGTAATGAAAGCAGATAATCAATTATTGCGCTCCGAGCTGCTTTATGTAAAGGACTTCCTTAAACAAGAATTCAGCACAAGTGATGTACAAGATTTTATGGTCCTTTTTAAAGACATTCTTAAACAAGATTATCCATTACGGGACGTTTGCCGCCAAATCCAGCGATCCATGGACCATCCCAGCAGAATAGAGCTTGTACACATCTTGTTTGGCCTGGCCAATGCTGATAATCATATTCATGTTGATGAAATAAAGGTTATCCACACCATCGCAAGTTATCTAAATGTCAATGATAATGATTTTGAGAGTATCAAAGCCATGTTCATAAAGGACAAGATTTCAGCCTATAAGATTTTAGAACTCGATCCATCTTGTAATGATGAAGACGTAAAAAAAGGATATCGTAATATGGCGAATAAATACCATCCAGACAAAGTATCACATCTCGGTTACGACCTTCAAAAAATGGCAGAAGAAAAATTCAAAGCAGTTAATAATGCGTACCAAACCATTAAAAAAGAACGCCGATTAAAATGAAGGAAAACCCAGGCGAATTTCCATTTACAAGGGGATTATATCCCGGTATGTACCAGGATAAGCTATGGTCGATGCGCCAGTATGCAGGTTTTACTTCGGCTGAGGAATCAAACAAACGCTATAAATATCTGTTGGAACAAGGTGTAACTGGTCTATCTGTAGCGTTTGATCTGCCAACACAAATTGGATACAATTCTGACCACTCCATGGCAGCAGGTGAAGTTGGCAAAGTTGGTGTACCAATAACATCCATTCAAGATATGGATATCCTCTTTGATGGGATTGAGTTAGATAATGTGTCAACATCAATGACCATCAATGCTACTGCACCTATTCTATTCGCACTCTATTTAGTTGCCGCTGAGAATCAAGGTGTGTCCGCAGAAAAATTGAAGGGTACAGTTCAAAATGATATATTAAAAGAATACATCGCTCGCGGCACATACATATACCCGCCCAAACCATCCATGCGATTGGTTACTGACCTCTTGGAATATTGCACCACACATGCTCCGCATTGGAACACCATCTCTATCTCCGGTTATCACATCCGGGAAGCTGGTTCAACCGCCGTTCAGGAATTAGCATTTACATTAGCAAATGGGATTTCCTACGTAGCAGCAGCAATAGCTAAAGGTCTGGATCCCAATCAATTTGCAAGCAGAATATCATTTTTCTTCAATGCCCATAATGATCTACTAATCGAGGTTGCCAAATTCCGGGCGGCACGACGTATGTGGGCAAAAATCATGAAAGAACAATTTAATGTAACAAATGAAAAGGCTATGTTCTGTCGCTTCCATGTGCAAACTGGAGGATCAACATTAACCGCTCAGCAAATTGATAATAACGTTGTCCGTACTACTATTCAGGCACTGTCAGCAGTATTGGGCGGTGCACAATCATTGCATACAAATAGTCGTGATGAAGCGCTATCATTGCCAACCGATGAGTCATCAAGACTGGCACTAAGAACGCAGCAGATCATTGCTTATGAATCAGGGTTGGTTGACTACCCGGACCCTCTTGGCGGCAGTTATGCAATCGAAACATTAACTGATTCCATAGAAGCGGAGGCAAATACCATAATCAATGAAGTTGAAAATAAAGGCGGTGCAATAGCAGCTATTGAATCTGGTTGGACACAAAATGAAATCGCACGAAGTGCATCTGAATATCAGGCTTCAATCGATAAGAAGGACAAAATTATTGTTGGAGTAAATGAATTCAAGACTGATGGAAACGATGATTATAATACATTAAGCATAGATGAAAAGGCAGTGGCCCTTCAGTTAAAAAGATTGCAGGAGTTTAAGTCTTCACGAAATAATGAATTAGTAGGTAAAAAGTTGAAAATCTTACATAAAACTGCTGCCGGGTCAAGTAACCTCATTCCTGCCATAATTGAATGTGTACGATCTCGCTGCACCCTTGGTGAAATTTCTGATCAATTCAGGGATGTTTTCGGCGAATATCAATCAAACTTTTAAAACACATATTGATCCATCTGGCAAAATTTTTTTCCATCATTTTTCATCCGATGATTATATCTCTTCTTGTTTATATAATACTGATCTATGCTAACCCCATAATACATCCCAATGCAGGTGAGATTCTGACGACCTGTTTCCTTTTTTCAAATCTCATACCTATTATTACAATCATTGTATTGCTTAGATATGGGATTATATCGGATCTGGACGCGAGTATACGCAAACAGCGCATTATGCCTCTTAGTTTGGGAGTCCTTTATGCTGCTATAGGTTTTATTGTACTTACCCTGCAGAATGCGGATGCCATTGTGAGAGGACTGATGTTTTGTTTTATTACCAACACAGTAATAATTATTCTTATTACTCGTTATTGGAAAATTTCTATTCATGCCATGGGAGTTGCCGGTCTTATAGCTGCATTATGGGTTAACGGTGGACAATCCCCTTTAATAATGGGGTTTATTCTAGTGTTGGTTGCGAGTGCCAGAGTGGTATTAAAGGCACACAATATTTCGCAGGTTATAGTTGGCTCATTTCTAGGCATGATACTTACCTATATACAATTACATTTAATTTTCATTTAGATCATGATATTCACAAATCTTGTACAGGCAAATCTGCATACGAAAACACTGGGGCAAGTGATCGAATATTATACCCAACTGGACTCAACAAATGAAGAAGCATGGGAGATGATCGATGAAAGCGTTAAGCCTGGCACTGTAATTATCACCGATAGACAGCTATCTGGAAAAGGCAGAAATGGTACAAAATGGCAATCAAAAGCCGACCGTAGCCTTACATTTTCAGTAGTTATTCAGCCTAATAATTTACCAGGATCAATTTCTGGTGTATTTCCTCTTTTAAGCGGCGTCGCTATCGTACGCGCATTGCAGGATATGCACATAGATGGGGGGTTAAAATGGCCCAATGATATCATAATTAACGGTAAAAAGCTTGGCGGTATACTCTGCGAAAGCAGAATCCAGGGCAAGAGTATCAAATGGGTTGTGCTTGGTATTGGTATCAATGTAAATGAAACAGCTGATGATTTTGAAAATGATATTTCTAGCACGGCTACTTCACTATATCTGGAAATAGGTGATTTCATCCAACGGGAGCGCTTACTTGCAGCTATACTAAATCATTTAGAAATACTGTTAAATGAGCTTGGTGAGAATTCAGAATCATTTGACATCAGTAAATACTGGACCCCATATTGTACCCACGGCAATAAACAAATTACTTTTCAGGAGGGCGATCAAGTCCATCAAGGACGATTTATAAATATAGCAAAGAATGGTGAATGCGTTATTGAAATGAATGGTGAAACAAAAACTTTCTCAAGTGCGATAATTAAGAATATGCGGGAAAATTAAGCGTATTGATGAATCTGAGATACTTTAATATCAATTTCGAATTCATTAAATACTGATATCAGATCTCTTTCAACCTCATTGCATGATTCAATAACACGGGATTTTGAAACACCAGGTTTTACATTAACACCAAATAATATTACATGATGTTTTGCTGTGTCCACAACACGTATATCATGAAAATCTGTGAGCACATTGTGGTTAGACCAATGTTCCCATAAATATTTTTTCACTTCTTTTACCTTTGGATCAGTTATTGAAACAGGATCTACATGTACTGTCGGTGATACACCCAATTCCTCTCCCAGACTTTTCTCCACATTTTCTGAGATATCATGGGCTCTTGCTGGCATTTCATCTGCATCAATTTCAATATGGATACTTGCAAACTTATCCTTACCATAACTATGGATAGCAATATCGTGTACATCAAGGACACCATCCACTGCGCGAGCTAATTGTCGAATATCCTCTATTTCCTCCATGGTAGGTGGTTTACCAATAAGGTCATCAACTGCAGACCTGGCTATGCCAAACCCAGACCAAATAATGAATAGTGCTACCCCCAGCCCAGCCCAGCCATCGACTTGACTATAGCCAAATTTCCCTGATATCATCGCCACAGTGACAAGCAATGATGATATGGCATCTGTACGGTGGTGCCAGGCATCAGCATGCAATGTGCCTGATGCAATTCTCATGGATAAGTATTCTGCATAATTTGCTATAATTATTTTTAAAAATATTGTTGAGATGATAGCAATAATCATCCACCAGGCTGGTTCTATCACAATGGGGTGTATAATACGATCAATAGAGGATTCAATAAATTCGATCCCTGCAACTATCAATAACACAGCTATTACTAAAGTCGCCACATACTCGGCACGGCCATGACCATATGGATGTTCCTTATCAGCTGGTTTTTGGGCTTCGTTAAACCCCCAGATCACTACACCAGAAGAAATAACATCAGATAAAGTGTGTACTGCGTCAGCGATTACACTTATGGATCCGATTATAAGTCCAATCGTGAGCTTAAGCGAGAACATTAGGCTATTAACTGTTACTGAAATCCAACCTTGAAATTTTCCAATCCGGCTACGGTATTTCTTAGTAGACTCTTTTGATTTGGGTATGTACTTATTTGTAATTAAATCGAAAAATGAATTCACAATCAGCCTATCCCCTTTACATCATATAATTTATTCTGATTATCTTTATACAGAGCGTATTGAAATCCATCCTTGATACCCGCATAGCCGATCTCCCCGTCTTTCCGTAAGGTGATGTATGCAATCTGAAATTTTACCTTTTCAGCGTGTTTTTGAATTATCCTCTGTATTGCTTCCCGGCAGGCATCCATGGCCGAATAACCTTGGCGCATAAGTTCAACCACAAGGAAACTGCCGCAGGTTTTGATCACTTCTTCACCCTTCCCAGTCGCACCTACGGCACCAATATCATTATCCACGTACATTCCAGCGCCAATTAATGGACTGTCTCCAACACGACCATGAATTTTGTAGGCCATACCGCTAGTTGTACACGCACCAGCCAAATCACCTTTATTATCTATTGCTAAGGTGCTAATTGTATCATGATCTTCATTTGGCCCCCACGTATCTTTAATACTGTGATCCTCTTTCCAGAGCAACCAATCTTCACGTGATTTATCGGTGAGCAGATTTTCTTCTTTAAAACCGTGGGCTAGCGCAAATTTCTTTGCCCCCTCGCCAACGAGCATTACATGGTCTGTTTGCTCCATTACTTTTCGAGCAACAGAGATAGGGTGTTTGATATCTTTCAAAAAGGCAACAGCACCTGCATTACCAGCTGAATCCATGATGCAGGCATCCAGCGTAACATGTCCATCTTCATCTGGCCGCCCTCCATAGCCTACTGATTGTGATTTCGGGTCTGCTTCCGGCACACGGACACCCGCTTCAACAGCATCTAGTGCAGAACCGTTTTTTCTTAAAACGGCCATTGCAGCATCGTTCGCTAGTAACCCATGGTTCCAGGTAGAAATTACCGTTGGTTTCCCCACCCTATTCTTTATCGGTTTTTTATCGTTACTTATTAATGCAATTGGTGCTACCAATCCGGCAGCGCCAGTCTTGATAAAACTACGCCGTTTCATTATTCTTAGAATTAATCATAAGCTGGAAGGCCAGTAATATCTTCGCCAATAATTAAGGTATGCATCTCGTGGGTACCTTCATAAGTAAACACGGATTCAATGTTTACCAAGTGTCGAATCGGCGAATAATCAAGGGTAATACCATTTGCCCCCAGAATTTCCCGAGCTGTCCTGGCAATATCTCTGGCCATGGCACAATTATTCCGTTTAGCCATGGAAACCTGGTGAAAATTCATCGTACCAGCATCTTTCATACGACCCAAACGTAATACCATCAATTGCGCTTCCGTAATCCTAGTCAACATTTCTGTAAATTTGGCTTGAGTCAGCTGGTATCCCGCGATAGGCTTAGAGAACTGCTTTCGTTCCTTGGCGTAATCCAGAGCTGTCTGGTAACAATCAGTTGCACAACCTGTCATTCCCCAGGCAATACCATATCGGGCCTGAGTCAGACAGGACAAAGGCCCTTTCATGCCTTCCACACCTGGTAAACGCGCAGAATCTGGAACATGAACATTGACCATTGCTAAATCAGAAGTGATAGAGGCCCGTAAGCTCAACTTACCATGAATATCATTACTACTGTATCCATCCATACCTTTTTCCAACAGAAAACCACGAACAACATCATCCTCATCCTTGGCCCAGACAACAGCCACGTCTGCAATACTGCCGTTGGTGATCCACATTTTTGATCCATTAATAATCCAATCATCTCCGTTTCTTTTGGCTGTGGTGGCCATACCTCCTGCATCCGAACCATAATTAGGTTCAGTCAAACCAAAACAACCAATCAGTTCACCTTTGCCCAAACCTGGCAGCCATTTTTCCTTTTGTTCAACTGATCCAAAAGCATGGATAGGGTACATAACTAATGATCCCTGCACACTAGCAAAAGATCGCAAGCCTGAATCACCCCGCTCTAATTCATGCAGGATTAGCCCGTAGGCTACATTGCTTACGCCTGCACCACCAGATTCAACCGGTAGGGCAGAGCCCATAAACCCCAGCTCTCCAAGTTTCGAGACAAGTTCCATTGGAAAAGTACCTTGCTCGAAATGTTCTTTAATTACCGGTATAAATTCATTTTGCACAAATTCATGAGCGGTTTGCTGGATAAGCAACTCTTCTTCGGTCAGTTCATCAGAAATATTGTAATAATCGGGCCCCAATTTTTTCATATGTATAGCTTTCTTATTTCCAGAAATTACGTTGATGCAGCCTGTTTTTCATAACTATGACAAATTAAATCACGCTGTTCAGGAATACCCAATGAAATAAGAAATGGGTCTGTCTTTTGCCGATTGGCGAAGTCTTTCTTACAGGAAATATCCTGCCAATTCTGTCCGGTAATAATTTGTCCAATGGATCCACCTAAGGTATTCCCAGGACCAAGTAAAACCAATTTGTCCGGACAAAATTCCTTTATTGCCACGTTCATGGCCGTAGTAAAGTCATACGTTTTACAAACCTGATGACCAAGCGTATAATTCCAAAGATCGTTTGAATTCGTTGCCCATGGAGACCAAATGTATCCCCGTCCATCTACAAGCGGAACAATCGGTTTTTGAAACATTTGCTCGGGAAGCATGGTAAGTGCTTTTCTAGATACCGATTCCAGAAGTGGTGTATGGTAGGCTGCATGGTAAGGTAATTGAAACGGATATTTATCTTTGTGAGGCAGTGATTTTAACAGCTTATCCAGCGCTTTTTGCGCGCCGCCAATAACAAGATATCCGCCAAGATAAATGGATATGTTTGCTCCTGCTTTTTCCACCTCTTTCAGGCTCTTTGCTTTTGTTGCTTCGTCCACCTGCCAGTTGTCATCGGTAACTGAGTAGATGATCTGTCCGCCAATAATAGTGTCTTTCATCATGGATCCCATGGTGTCAATCAAGGTGTAGGCATTTTCATGCTTTAGCGCGCCGCCGAGCGCTAGTGCTGAGTACCAGCCCATGGAATTCCCGGTTATGGCAACGATTTCAAATCTGGATTGATCAATTGATAAAAAGTCAGCCAAGCTACAGGCGTAGATCAGGGTCGAAGCGTGCTCACCTTTCATGTGTATCTTGGCTTTGAAGGGTTGAGAATCCAATTCAGAAAGCGTTGGCAAGCCGGCCGTGTTCCGCTTTTCATCCATGAAGGTAATCCGATCCTTTGCCAGTGTACCATAGGTCTTTAAATACCCGGATGTTTCCCGTGTATAACTTCCTCGCCCAGGACAAATGATAACAATGCGTTCTTTACCCATTAACCAGTTCCAACGCGTGTTTGATGATACTTTCTTTGCTGGGCAGGGTGACCGTTGCCGCCTCACCCAGCGGAATAAAACTGTCCTCTGCAGCATGCAATTTGATAGTTAATCGCTTATTGGTTACACTGGCCATGTCTGCAATAAGTCCTTCTCCATGGCAACCTCTTTTCCTACATTCATCTACAATCAGCACCTTCCCACATGTGCCGATTGCTTTCAGAAGATTTGGAAGGTTAATATCAGATAGCCATCTTAAATCGATCACTTTTATCTTTTTCTTCAGTTTCTTTTCAATATCTTTCTGCGCCTGCAGAGACAAATACAATCCATTTCCGTAAGTGATTATGGTCAGTGCCTTTCCCCTGCCGTACTCGCCAAGTTCACCAATAGGTAGCTCTTCTTTGAGATCGGGATATTTAAAATTCCACTCGCCGTCTTTGGGTTTATGCAGGTCCTTTATCATATACAACGCAATCGGTTCAACAAACACAGTGATTCGGCCGTTTTTATAGGCTTCGCGTACGGCGGTCCTGAGCATCTTAACAGCATCGTGGCCATTGGACGGACATGCCAGAATCACACCGGGAAGATCTCGAAAAACTGCCAGAGAATTATCATTATGAAAATGGCCGCCGAATCCTTTCTGATACGCCAGCCCTGGCACGCGTAATACCATCGGATTCATGAATTGTCCTTCGCTGAAAAAGGCTAAAGTTGACGCTTCTCCACGTAACTGATCTTCAGCATTGTGGAAATAAGCTAAAAATTGAATCTCCGGAATCGGAACAAATCCATTATGGGCAAAACCTATCGCAGAACCGATGATCGAGGTTTCATCCAGTGGACTGTTAAAGACACGGCGCATCCCGAATTGACTGTAAAGATCAGCTGTTACATGGTACACGCCGCCCTTTTGGGCCACGTCTTCCCCAAATACCAGCGTATTGGGATAACGAAGCATAATATCTGAAAGACCATAATTAAGTAGTTTTGCCATGTGCTGAGGCTGGCCCAATCGCGCAGATTTCTTTCCAAAAATGGCTTCCCGATCTTTTTGACCTGGTATAGTCGGAACTGTTCGATTGAACGTATGTGCTGTGATTGATTCCATCACATTTTCCGCAGTTTTGAGTTTCGGTCTTTTCGCTGCTGATTCACACACATGATTTATGGTTTGTCTCGCAGATTCATATAGATTCAAAATATCATCTGCTGACAAACATCTGTTTTGAATCAGGATCCGGGATGAATGAAGCAGAGGATCATTGAATTCTGTCTTTTCAATGGTTTCTTGTTTGTGGTACCCGGACTCTATATCCGATCCGGCATGACCCATTAACCGGATTGTTTTCATATGGAGGAAAACAGGTGTCCGGTTCTTTCGGCAATACGATTCTGCTTCTCTTGATTTTTCAATCAGATCGATTAGGTTTAATCCATCGCAGGCGATATACTTATAACCAGGGCGGTCCGCGAAAGAATCCCTGATCCAATTCTCAGGTGTGGGCACCGAAATACCAATACCGTTATCCTCGCAAATAAATACAATGGGAACATGTCCACCCTGGTGTGTCACCCAGCCGGCTGTATTGAATCCTCCCAGAGCCGTAGAATGATTTATACTCGCATCACCAAAACTGCAGAGAACAACGCTATCATTTTTCAGTTCCCTTTCCTGAATATCGAGGTCACGCGCCCGGTCTATGGAAAGCGCTACACCGACAGCTTTAGGAACGTGGCTGGAAACTGTGCTGGTTTGTGGCGGTATATTCAGTCTTTTACTACCAAATACCTTATGCCTGCCGCCACTGATAGGATCATCTGCGGATGCAGTAAAAGAAAGTGCGAGATCGTACAGAGGTGTCGTTCCCGGCGTTTGCCTTGAGCGCTCTATAAAAAATGCACCGCTGCGATAATGCAGAAACGCCATATCTGTGTAAGGGAATATCTTTCCAAAGACGACATTACCCTCATGGCCGGAACTTCCGATGGTGTAATAACACTTCCCGTCATCCTTCATGATCCTTGCTTTCAAGTCCATGTGCCGACTCAACACCTGAGACTCGAATAATGAAACCAAATCCGATGGCTTTATGTTTGTATGAGAAAGAGGAAGATCAATTCGGGCTTGCGGGAGGTTCCCTGATTTCACAAAGGATGTGAAATTCTGATCAATGATTTCGGCTCGGTTAAATAAGGACATGTGCCCTCAGAATATTTAAATCAGTCCGTGGTCCGCGAATGAATACACTTCATTCCCGGCAATGATCAGATGATCATGGATCGCCACATCAATGGACTGTGCTGCTTCCTTTAATTTATTTGTAATGGTCAGATCCTCTTTACTCGGTTTTGGATTACCACTGGGGTGGTTGTGAACAAACACCAAAGCAGCCGCTTCATTATCTAACGCTCGTTTCACAACTTCCCGAGGATAGACCGCCGATGTAGACAGGGTACCTTCAAAGACTTCCTCCATATTGATGATCTGGTTGCGGCCGTTCAGATAGATTATCATGAACACCTCCCGGTTCTTGTCCCGCAGGTTGTGTTGTAAATATTCAAGAACCTCTTTTGAAGAGCGGATAAAATCCTTATCGACAACACGGTCAGCTAAATAACGCCGGGCCACCGCCTGGGCGATTTTTAGTCCGAATACATTCTTATCCCCAATACCTCTGACTGTCTTTAAATCAACGGCATCTGCCTCCAGCACTGCTTTCAGGGCTCCAAATTTCTTCAGGGCATCTTTAGCGGACTGTTTGCAGTCTTTTCGGGGTGTTCCCAAGGTGAGCAGAAGTTCAATGATCTCATAATCATGAAACCCTGCTAGACTGCTGTTGAGAAATTTGTCCCGCAGGCGCTGGCGGTGTCCTTCAGATGATTTCTTTACAGCCATATCCGGTTTAGGGTTAAAGCATGTGAAACTACTTCTTCAGCCGTTTCAGCTTGGTCTTGAATTCGCGTAACTCACGTACGTTGCCAATTTCGATCTCTCCTGAAGCCCACTTCAGCTTAAAGTCATCTTCAGAATCACTCCCGCCCTGCTTTTGATAGAGGGGGAACAGGTCCGCATCTTCCCTGCGTTTGTTATTGTGCAGGGTTGCGGTGATCTGGTAAGCCACATCTTCAAGAATGTCATCAATCACTCGATCAGGAAGACGCTGCTCCAGCAGGCTTTGTTCGATACGGGAAAAACGTAAACCGCTGACCACATAGTCCTGGTAGGCTTCCCAGGCAAATGGCGCCACTTTTTTTACCGCTTCCGCCATGGCATCGGAGTAGACTCGGATTTCATACTGGGCATGACTGTCAGAGCGCAGGCCAATAAAATGCAACAGGTTGTGCAGGTCATTCTTCCAGTACCATTCTGTATAGAGATTCACTGGTAGGATGGCCCGAATCAGTTCCCGCGCCAAGCCGGCTTCATTCAGTTCCCGGTACATATCAAAACTACGCTCAGATATTTCCTTGAAATATTTCAGCACCTTATCCGTGAGTCGCTTGGGAACATTACCCAAACGACCCTGTTTGTTAAGGGCGCTTTGGAATTGAATATGTTTGGGCTCGGGATAATAAAACTCATCCCGGGCTTCGGAGTAGCGCAATGAATATTCATTAATATTGGCGGTACGATGGCGGACCCATTGTCGGGCCACAAAAATGGGCATCTTGCAGTGGAACTTGAATTCCACCATTTCAAATGGTGTGGTATGGCGGTGGCGCATCAAGTAACGAATAAGGCCGCGGTCCTGACTCACTTTGCTGGTGCCCTTGCCATAGCTCACCCGGGCGGCCTGCACAATGGCATCGTCCCCGCCCATGGTTTCCACCAACCGGACAAAACCTTTATCTAAACACTTAATTGCATCTTTTGGTATTTCTGTCATCTTATGTATTTGCGGTAAACACTTTATACGTTTTGTCTACAGCTTGGATATCCCCGGCAATCAAACCCGGCTCTATCCTTATCTGTTTCTGATTAAAACTAATATTATTGCCATTCAGGTCAATCACTTTTCCACCCGCTTCCCGGATGATGCACGTCCCCGCACATATATCCCATTCACTTTTCGGACGCAGAGATGCGAATATATCTGCCTGCCCGGCTGCGGTCAGGCCCAGCTTGTAGGCCACCGAACCGATCGCTCTTAGTTCACCAAATGTACCGACATACGGTTCCCAAAGTCCCCGGCGGGTTTCCGACCTACTGTTCAGGATCACCATCTCACTCACATTTTCCTTTGTGACGCAGTGAATCGGTTCACCGTTCAAATAGGCGCCTTCATCCTGAGCTGCTGTAAAGGTTTCGCCGGTCACTGGATTGTACAAGACACCGATAGTGGGCTGACCGCCTTCTACCAAAGCAATGCTTACAACAAAATGAGGCACCCCTTCGATAAATTCCTTCGTTCCATCCAGAGGATCCACTACCCACACGTGTTCTTTATTCAGTCGTTCCTGAGAGTCCACAGTCTCTTCCGAAAGCCAGCCATAATCTGGTCTTTCTTCCAGTAGAATTTCTTTTACCCTAGCATCAGCTTCGCGGTCGGCAGTGGTTACAGGATTGTGATAACTCTTTTCTTGTATTTCGTAATCGGCCTTGTAGTAATTAAGAATAATGCCGCCCGCTTCAATGGCAGCTTCTTTCGCTATATTTAATTCAGAACGCATGGGCAAAAGTTAGGTTGAATACTATATTTTTATGATTGTTTGATTGCTTTTCGCAAATAAAAAATAAAATCTGCCATTTGGTAGTATACATCATAGGCAGTATCGAAACATTTCCCCGATTGAAGTTCTTCATCATGAACATACTTACTTACGATAAAATCCTTGTACCTCAGCCATTGAATCTGGAGGTGATCTTTCGGATAACCTTTTGGTGCCACTTTCAGTTTATCGCCTTTTAATCCGCCAAACATTTTTACAAACCCGGACTCATTTACTATGGCATTAAATTGGTTTGGCCAGCCAATGATATATTCACGAATAGCTGATAATGTATCCTTATCTGGATGCCAAACACCACCGGCGATATAACAATCTCCTGGTCCAACATGGATATAATACCCAGCGCCCATCCGTTTTCTTCCACCGGGGTTCATCCCGGCGCTAAACCAGGTCTTGTATGGTGTTTTATCATTCGAAAAACGAATATCACGATAAATACGAAACAAGCAGTCTTTTGGCTCGGTACCAATCATATCCGGATCGAATTCTGAAATTCGAAAAAGTGTCATGGCCAAAAAATCGATAAAATTCTGTTGGGAATCCTTAAACCGATCTTTATTGGCATGATACCACTCCCGGCGATTATTCTTTTTAAGGTCCGCTAGAAAATCAAATGTAGATTGGTCAATCATTGTTTTTCAAATATAATGAGTTTTTCACGATTCTTTCTGTGTTGAATGGATATTTCTGGAAATTCTTCCCTTTCAATAATCCAACTATTTTTGAAAATGGATTTTACTTCATCAATTGTTATTCCCCATGGCGGGCCTCCATCTGCCATTGTTTTATCCAGAGGAAACCAGAGACCGATCATTTTTCCGCCCGGTTTTAAAATTTTGTATACCAACCTTTCATATTCCTTCCGGCGCTCGGGGTTGATGGCACAAAAACAAGCTTGCTCAATAACATAGTCAAAAACACTGTCATATTTGGGTGTCAGGCAAAATATATCGGACTGGCGTATCTGGACATTCACATTTTCTTTTTCAGATATTGATTCCAACGCTATTGTTGCTGATGGCGCAAAATCGACTGCTGTAACCTCGAATCCCTTTAGAGCAAACATGACCGCATCATAACCATGACCGCAGCCTACAATACATACCTTGCCCCGGTTTAGCTCATCAGCAATATTATCAAAAACAGGTGTGACGCCACCTAGATCCCATCCCGCATCATCTTCCAAATAAATGTCTTCCCAAAATTGGGCCGCGTCTTCTTTATAAACCAATTTCACTCACAGAAAAGTAGCGTGATTCCTGGTGTGGAAAATACCACCCACATACCGAAGCGGCCGGATACATAGCCCGGGTTTCTGTTAAGGTAATGCCTGTATTCTCTTCCACCTCAAGTAATGACCAAATCTTATCTTTTTCTTCGTGGCTAGGGCAAGACGGGTAACCCGGCGCTGGGCGTATACCCTTATATTTTTCTCTCATTAATTCTTCATTACTCATTTGTTCATCAGAAGCATATCCCCAGAATTCCTTCCGGACCCGTTCGTGCATCCTCTCCGCCAAGGCCTCCACTAAACGATCCGCCAATACTTTGGCCATGATGGCGTTATAATCGTCGTTTTGGTCTTCAAATTCTTTTACGATTGTTTCTAAACCATGTCCGGTAGTAACGGCAAACATTCCGAGAAAATCATCTTTTGGTGCAATAAAGTCCGCCAGACTGTAATTGGGCTGATCTGCACCCTTATCCACTTGCTGGCGAGGAAAATTGAATTGAACACCTTCTGAAAAAACAGTTTCATTTTCCGCATGTGCGGGGTAGATACCAATGACAGCCTTGGCAGTTAATAATTTTTCATCCACGATCCGCTGCAATAAACCCTGACCATCAACTAACAGGTTTTGGGCCTCCTCTCCGTACCTTTTGTTGGATAGTATTTTGGGGTAGATGCCTTTTAATTCCCAAGCATGAAAAAAAGGTGACCAGTCAATATAATCTACCAGTTCATCTAGGGGATAATCCTCAAATACTTTTACGCCCTGGTAGTTCGGTTTTGATACCGGGTAATTGATCCAATCCACCTTAAACTTCCGATTCCGCGCTGCTTCCATTGACAAGGTTTTGATTGCGGTCTTTTTGGCCCTAGTTACACGTATCTGTTTAAAATCATCCCGAACTCCTGCTACAAAATCTGATTTTTCATTTTCATTCATGAGTTTGCTCACCACACCCACGGCCCGGGAGGCATCGATCACATGGACCGTAGGCCCGGAATAATTTTCCTCGATCTTCACAGCCGTATGCTTGCGGCTGGTGGTGGCCCCACCAATGAGCAGGGGCATGTCAAATTCAAGGCGTTCCATTTCAGCGGCTACGTGGACCATCTCGTCCAGGCTGGGAGTGATCAGTCCTGAAAGACCAATGATATCCGCTCCCTCATCACGCGCGGTGGATAAAATCTTGTCTGATGGTACCATCACCCCCAGGTCAATAACATCATACCCATTGCAGCCCAACACCACACCTACAATATTCTTACCAATATCATGTACGTCACCCTTTACCGTTGCCATAACGATCTTTCCATTGGATTTACCCGTAATACCAAGTTCATCTTTTTCCTTTTCGATGTAAGGCAACAAATGGGACACAGCCTTTTTCATCACCCGGGCGGATTTCACTACCTGGGGTAGGAACATTTTCCCGGCGCCAAAAAGGTCCCCCACCACATTCATCCCATCCATTAGCGGACCCTCGATTACCTCAATCGATCTGTCGAACTGTTGGCGGGCCTCTTCCGTGTCATCTTCGATAAAATCGACGACCCCTTTCACCAGGGCATAACTCAAACGTTTCGCCACGGAATTTTCCCGCCATGATAAATCTTTTTCCTGAGATCTTTTGACACCCCTGTACTCTTCAGCGATCTCAACCAGCCGTTCCGTGGCATCTTCCCTTCGATTGAATAGAACATCTTCCACCCGTTCCTTTAAATCTTGATTAATATCATCATACACCGCCAGCTGGCCCGCATTGACGATACCCATATCCATCCCTGCCTGGACAGCATGGTACAGAAAAGCGGAATTCATAGCTTCCCGTATACCGTCATTGCCTCGGAAGGAAAAAGAAAGGTTGGACACCCCGCCGCTAATGTGCACGCTGGGCAGGGTCTCTTTAATGGTTCGGGTTGCATCGATGAACGCCTTGGCGTATTCATTATGTTCTTCAATGCCCGTGGCTACGGCAAAAATATTGAGGTCAAAAATTATATCTTCCGGCGGAAACCCGACTTCCTCTGTTAGAATATTGTAGGCCCGAGTACAGATATCCACCTTCCGTTCGTATGTATCTGCTTGACCGTCCTCATCGAAAGCCATTACAATTACTGCCGCACCATATTTCTTGATCACGTTGGCTTGGCGTTTGAATTCTTCAACCCCTTCTTTCATGGAAATGGAATTGACGATGCCCTTCCCCTGCAGGTTCTTTAATCCTTTTTCAAGGACTGACCATTTGGACGAATCCACCATGACAGGCACTTTTGCAATATCTGGTTCAGAGGCGATCATTCGTAAAAAGGTTTCCATGGCTTTCTCCGAGTCCAGTAATCCTTCGTCCATATTTACATCAATTACCTGGGCCCCATTCTCGATCTGCTGCCTAGCCACCGACAGGGCTTCCTCGTAATTATCTTCCTTAATCAGGCGTCGGAAGCGGGTCGAACCAGTAACGTTGGTCCGCTCGCCCACATTTACGAAATTGCTGTCGGGGCGTATGGTGACCGGTTCCAGACCGCTTAATTTGGTCAAGGAATCCAATTTGGGGATTTTTCTTGGTTCTACGCCCGCCACTGCTTCAGCAATGGCTTTGATATGATCTGGCGTGGTACCGCAACAGCCGCCTACAAGGTTCACCAGCCCGCTTTCGGCAAATTCTTTAATAATGACTGCCATGGCTTCAGGCGTTTCGTCATATTCCCCAAACTCATTGGGCAGGCCTGCATTAGGATAAACAAAGGCATAAGTGTCGGCGGCGGTGGAAAGCTCGTCCAGCCAGGGACGGATCTGCTCTGCTCCCAAGGCACAATTGAGTCCTACTGCGGTCAAGTTTGCATGGCGAATGGAATGCCAAAAAGCCTCCACCGTTTGTCCGGAAAGAGTCCGGCCGCTGGCATCAGTGATGGTGCCCGATACAAGAACCGGTATATCCCGGTTTTGTTTTTCCAGCAATTCACGAACGGCATACAAGGCGGCTTTGCAGTTCAGGGTATCAAAAACCGTTTCAATCAGAAAAAGATCCACGCCTCCTTCCGAAAGCCCTCTCGCTTGGTCGTAATAGGCATCTTTGAGCTCGTCAAAATTTATATTCCGAAAACCTGGGTCATTAACACTGGGGCTCAATGAAGCAGTTCGGTTTGTGGGTCCCAATGCGCCGGCGACAAACCGAGGTTTATCAGAAAATAATGCTGCAGTTGATTTGGCGATCTTGGCTGCTTCCAGATTGATTTCATAGGCCAGTTTTTCCGTATTATAATCCTGCTGAGAAATGGCATTGGCATTAAAGGTATTGGTTTCCACAATGTCCGCCCCAGCATCGAAATAGGCTTTATGGATCTCCCCCACTACATCAGGACGAGTCAGGCAGAGCAGATCGTTATTCCCTTTAAGATCGCTGGTATGATCTTTAAACCGTTCTCCTCGAAAATCTTCTTCTGTCAGGTTGTACGATTGAACCATGGTTCCCATTGCTCCATCGATAACAAAAATTTGATCTTTGAATATGTCTTTTATCCTGCTCATAATAAAAAACCCCGTTGCTATTCGGGGCTTATGACCTTTTTAGCAACGTTATTTTCTGTCGCGGAAATATGGCGCAAATCACGACTAATTAATATTAATTTTCCAAATATTAAACTGTAATCGTGAGTTTTCAAACAAATAAGTGATGGAAATAATAACACTTGCGGAGCGCTAGAATATAAGGTAGTTTTTCTCCTGGTGATAGTTTCTAGAGGATTTTGAACAAAAAAGAAAAATTTTTAACACAATTACAAATATTTAACAAAGTTTTTATCAGCGGGATAAAGCCCGTTCCTTCCTACTAGAATCCCATCACCTTAAAGATAAAGATAGCTGGTCCGTCTTTAGAGACGGACAGACGATGCTGTGCAGATATTAATTATCTGTAGGCAATAAATGCATAAAGGTGAAAATATGAAAAAAGAAATCTATATCAATGAAAGTATGGGTGAAACCCGTATTGCTATTCTTGAGGATAGTCAATTGGTTGAGGTATACATTGAAAGACAAGATAAACATCGGATGGTGGGAAATGTTTACAAAGGAGTGGTGGAAAATGTACTACCAGGAATGCAGGCAGCATTTGTAGATATTGGTTATGATATCAATGCGTTTCTTCCGTTTACGGAAATCCAAAATAACAAATATCTTGATGGAGCAGATTCCGATGAAAATAATAATAAAAATAATCGCAATACTGGATCGATTAAAGTAGATCTTCAAACAGGACAGGAAATATTTGTCCAGGTAATAAAAGAACCGTTTGCGGGTAAAGGTCCAAGGGTTACCACCGAAGTAGCAATACCTGGCCGATTATTGGTATTAGTCCCCAACGCAAAATACATTGGTATTTCAAAAAAGATGTGGGATAAGTATGAACGGAGGCGGTTGAAAAAAATTGCGAATTCTTTAAAAGAAGATAATTTGGGACTGATTATAAGGACTGTAGCTGAGGGAAAATCAGAAGAACAATTGACCAATGATTACAAAGCATTATTAAAGAAATGGCAGAGGATGGAAAGCAAGACAAAACGGGCAAAAGCGCCTTGTATTGTTTACGAAGACCTAGAAACAGCTTCCAGCGTAATCCGTGATTTGTTCAGTCCAGATGTGGAAAAAATAGTTATTGATTCAAAAAAATTGTATCGCAAGACACAAACCTACCTGGATGAAGTTTCTCCTAACATGGCATCCAGATTAGACTATTACAAACTAAAAACTCCAGTTTTTGAGGGTATGGGAATTGAAGATGATATTGCCAAGTTGTTGCGGCCTAAAGTTTGGTTAAAGAGCGGTGCATATCTAATTATTGAAAAAACAGAAGCCATGGTTGTTGTGGATGTGAATAGCGGCCGGTTCGTAGGTAAAAAAGGACATGAAGAAAACTCTCTTAAAATTAACTTGGAGGCAGCGCGGGAAGTAGGTCGGCAATTACGTCTGCGTGACCTCTCAGGATTGATCGTAATTGATTTCATTGATATGCGCGAAGTGGATAACCAGAATAAGGTATATTATGAATTGCGTAAAGAATTGAAAAAAGACCGTGCAAAGGTGGCTGTATCACCTATAAGCGAATTTGGACTGCTGGAAATGACCCGTCAACGCATTCGGCTAAGTTTGCTTGACTCAATGAGTGATGAATGTCCTACATGCCATGGTGCCGGTAAAATTATTTCTCTTGAAACACTTATCACGAGAATCGACCACTGGCTACGCAGATATAAAAGTAAATTCAGTGATTTACGATTACGCCTGGATCTACACCCCGAAAATGCAGAATTTTTAGACACCAATAAGAAAAAAGTATTACGTGGTCTTATGTGGCAAAACTTTGTACATATTTCTATTGCAGCTGATACCTCTATAAAAAGAGATCAATATCGGTTTTATCGAGCAAAAGATGGTAAAGATGTTACTAATAAGGTTGATATTGTATAGAAAACCTCCTGCACGTAACTTCGCGGGCTTTTAAGGTAAGCTATGTACGCAATAGTAGAAATATCGGGAAAACAATACCGTGTATCTAAAGGTGATACCATAAAAGTAGCATCTCAAGATTGGAAAATTGGGGATCGAGTAAAACTTGATCAAGTATTACTAACGGATACTGGGAAAAATGTAACAGTTGGCACCCCCACAGTTGCTGGCGCTTCTGTGACTATAGAAATACTGGAACATAACCGCGATAAAAAGCTGCTCATTTATAAAAAGAAACGTCGTAAAGGGTACCAAAGAAAAAATGGACATCGACAAGGATATACTTTATTAAAGATAAATAACCTTCAAGCGACTGTTACAAAAAAAGTAAAGAAAAAAGATTCTTCTAAAGATACTGAAACGTCAACTCCAAAGAAAAAGGAAACAGAATAATGGCACATAAAAAAGGTGTTGGCAGTAGCAGAAATGGACGAGATTCCAATGCAAAGAGGCTAGGTATCAAAGTAACAGATGGACAATCAATTTTGGCCGGTGGCATTATTCTCCGCCAACGCGGCACGAAAACACATCCCGGCTTGAATGTAAAACGCGCTGGTGATGATACGTTATTTGCCACAGCAAATGGCGTAGTAAAATTCAGTCAAAAGGGAAAAACAAGAAAAATTGTCAACGTTTTACTTGCTGAATAATCAGAATATCTAATTCATCCTTTTATAACCCCACTTCGTGGGGTTTTTCATATCAGAAAATAGTTATCATATTGTAAGTTCATTGCACGATAATTATCCACTAATGGAGGTATAAATGTCTAGGAAAACAATCGCATTAATTGGCGGTGGTCAAATTGGCGGAAACCTGGCCTTATTAGCTGCACAGAAAGAACTGGGTGACATTATCATTTTTGATATTCCAAAGGCAGAAGGCATGGTTAAAGGGAAAGCGCTTGATCTCATGCAACTTCGTCCCCATGATGGCTACGACGCCAATATTACCGGCACCTCAAATTGGAAAAATGTTAAAGATGCTGATGTCTTCATTATTACTGCCGGGATTCCCAGAAAACCAGGCATGGACCGTGAAGATCTGTTGGGAATCAATTTAGGCATCATGAAAGATGTAGCTCAGAACATCAAGGAACAGGCTCCCCGCTCTTTTGTAATTGTGATTTCAAACCCTCTTGATGCGATGGTCTACGCTTTTCATAAAGTTTCAGGATTCCCTAAAAACCAAGTAGTGGGTATGGCTGGGGCTCTGGATAGTACGCGATTCAGGACTTTCATCGCTATGGAGACAGGTTACTCCGTTCAAGATGTCACATGCATGGTTCTTGGCGGTCATGGTGATACGATGGTACCTATAACACGTTTAGCAACCATTGGTGGTGTTCCTGTTGCGGACTTGATTCCTGCAGAACGTCTATCTGAAATTGAAGAGAGAACAAGATTTGCCGGCAGTGAGATTGTTAAGTTGTTTGGCAATGGATCTGCTTACTATGCCCCAGCGCAATCTGCTATCGAGATGGCTGAATCGTATATAAAGGACAAAAAAAGAGTTATTCCGTGCACATCTCTGTGCCAGGGTGAGTTTGGTGTTGACGGTTATTTTATTGGCGTGCCCACCGTTATTGGTTCAGGCGGTGTAGAACGTATACTCGAGTTTGAACTCCAAGACCATGAAAAAGAAGCTCTGCACGACACGCTAGCTGCTGTACAAAAGATAGTGTCTGAAACGGGTCTTTAGGTCTTATCGCTGTTAGTTGGCACATCAATATATACAATATCATCCTGTAGTTTTACAGGATACGACCTCACCTTAATTGTAGGATTTGCAATTGCGCATTCTGTGCGAGTATCAAATTCCCACAAGTGAAAATTACACTGAATCACATCTTCTGAAATATTACCATCAGCGAGCGATGCGCCCCTATGGGGACAGCGGTTATCCCAAGCAAGAATCTTACCCCTTATGTTAAATAATGCGATAGGTTGATCATCCACCATGATCAACTTACTTCCACAATCAGGAATATCACTTATTTTAGCCACCTGTTTCACAATAAAACCAATATCTCATTATTATTTTAAGCAGTGAATCGTATTTAAGGTATTTTTTCCGAATTCAATTACCTACTTAGCCATTTTCAAGACTTGTTCCACCAATTTCTGGATGCCCTCCGCTGCTTCTTTTATGGAATTGGCCTCCATATAGGCAGGGGTTGAAACAACTTTTTTATCCTCATCTATTATAATCTCCTCTACAGAGCAAGTAATATGCTTTGCTCCCATAGTATTAATATCACTGGCAGTTTGATCATCAAAACCAATGGTTAATTCAGTTTTCTCGCCAAGTATTTGAGCCATCATAGCTGGTGCAATACAAATTACGCCTATGGGTTTGCCATCATTGTGAATTTCCTTTGATAGCCTTTGTACATCCGGGTTTATTGAACACTCAGCACCTGCCATTGCATAATCAGATAAATTCTTTGCTACACCAAACCCTCCCGGGAAAATCAATGCATCAAGATCATCTGATGTAATTTCTGCAATATCTTTAACATTACCTCGTGCAATGCGCGCAGATTCTACCAATACGTTTCTGGAATCATCCATTTCGTCACCAGTGGCATGATTGATAACATGTAATTGATCAATATTAGGTGCCATTAACACCATATCTGCACCTGCTTTATCAAGCTCTAACATAGTAATAACTGCTTCGTGAATTTCTGAACCATCATTTACACCGCACCCTGAGAGAACTACTCCAACTTTAGACATAATACATCCTTACCTATTGGCATTTATATTTCTTGACAATCCTGAATACTTTGTTCTTTTTACAGCACTGCCTTTGAATAATTTACGAAAACCTTCTTCATCAATTCTTTCCCAATCTTCATTCGTCCAAGATAATATCTCCTTTTTTGGATAAAAATAATTTTGAGTAGTAACTTGAGAAAATTTTTCGTTCCAGGGACAAACTTCCTGGCATATATCACAGCCATAAATCCAATGATGTAATTCTGAATGATTATCGGAGAAATCTCCCCGATGCTCAATTGTTAAATAGGAAATGCATTTTTCTGCGTAGATCTCATACTCTCCCAGTGCCTGCGTTGGGCAAGCATCGATACATGCAGTACACGAACCACATAGATCTTCACTGAATAGTTCATCATAATCCAACTCAATATCAACAAGCAATTCTCCAAGGAATAACCAACTGCCAAAATCTGTTGTAATTAGATTGGTATGTTTTCCCTGCCAACCTAACCCTGCGCGCTGTGCCCATACCTTATCCATGACTGGTGATGTGTCAACGCAGGCAATTCCGTTTAGGTCTGGTATTTCTATTTTTAGCCAGTTTAACAATTTATATAACCTCGATTTCAATATATCATGATAGTCCTCGCCCCAGGCATAATTACTGAATTTTTTGTCCGAATTCAATTCGCTCTGACCATAACCAGTATAATAATTCATACCTACAGAGATGACTGATTTTACATCCGGAAAATAAGTAAAGATATCCCCTCGCTCATGCTTCCGCTCTGCCAACCATGACATTGTTCCATGGTGCCCACGTGATAACCATGTTTCCAATTTTTCTTTTTCTTCAGAAATAGATACCGCTCTTGTTATACCTACTTTTTGGAACCCAAGATCGCGCGACTTCGCCTTAATACAATGTGCTAAGGATTCTGACATAACTAAATATAGGAAAAAAGATAGTGATTACGAAAGCAGGCGTTCGGCCCACAAAATGCCGATGATCGTTTTTACATCGGTGATTTCTCCATTCCAAACCATTTGAACTGCAACATTCAAATCTGTGGGTAAAAGTTCAACAAATTCATCATGGTCGGTATTCTTTGCGCTTTTTGTCAAGTTCTCAGCGAGGTAAATCCACATTACTTCGCTGGCAAAACCAATTGCTGGATGGATTTTACAGATAAAGGTCAATTTACCAGCTGTATATCCAATTTCTTCTTCCAACTCCCTGCTTGCACACTTTTTTGGATCTTCTCCTGGATCTAGTTTCCCTGCCGGGAGTTCAATCATTTCAGACTGCACCGGATAACGGTACTGCTTTATTAGTGCAATGTTACCATCTGACATAACAGGGATGATACACGCGGCGCCTGGATGTTTGATCCATTCTCTGGTAGATGTATTCCCATTGGGTAGTGTTACTTTATCTTTTCTGATATCCAGGAAACTACCTTTATAAATAATTTCTGAAGATATTTTGGATTCTTTTAAATCGGCCATTTTTTAATTACTATTATATTTAAACAGTGTAAGTATCGAATAGTCAGCGATATTCTGACAATAATTGTTCGGCAAGTTCAATCTGTTCCCAATCTCTTACAGTTTCCTCCGTTGAAGGCTGCATATTCGCAACCTCTTTCAATATGTCAATTGCGCGGTTTTTTTGACCGTCTTTATACAGTGCTTGAGCTAAATATACCTTTTGATTCGGGGTCGCCTCACCAATATTTAGTGCTTTAGTTAGATACTTGATGGCATCACTATTATCTGGCCAAGACAGAAAAAATGGAATATAGGGAGATTTGAAATGAACTGCCCCGAGCATGAAATATCCACCACCATTTTCATATTCAGGATCAAGTGAAATAATTATTTCAGAGTGCTCTCTCATAAGGTCCGCTACACCTTTACGAGCTGCAGTTATTATTCCATAAACCTCGGACCAACTGCCAAGATTTACTAAATACCAATACCGAAACGGCGCTGAATCAGGATATTTTTTGATATAGTTTTCACCTAATTCTTTACCTTTACTGAAATCGGCTTTTTGTTTTTCTTTGTTCTTGTGAACATACTTGCCACGAAAATAATAAGATTTAAGCAGATATAGCTCAGCATCCGTTTCAGTAGCGGAGTTTTTCAGCGCATACTGAAAATGACTGATTGCATTGGTAATCGGTTCAGGTTTAGCCGAACTCTTAACGCTACCCTCAAGACGCTGATTATATAAAGTAATTCCCTTTTCTAGTTCATTTTGGCTGCATATGCCGTACGCAACCATGAAACACAACAAAACACACCTGGAAAACATTGATGAAGTGTTTTAAAAATATTCGATATAGGTAATTTTCAATTCCCTATTGAAGTAGTCTACTTTATCTTCATCAAATAATAGGTTATTAAAATCCAATTCAATATGCAGATGATCGACAAATGTCCACCGCACGGCCGCATTAAGATACCCCCCATTATTAATCGCCAGGTTTTTACTTTGCATATCATTTTCATTCAGAGCAGCATTCCATTCTATTAATACAGATAGTTCTGGGTTGAATTCAAGATCCAATCCAAAAAATAGATTGGGGTCCTCATCACCATCTGCTATTTCAAGAAAATTATAACTCATCCCAGCATGTAATCCAGCATTACCCAATGGTGTCTGCCAGTTTTTGCTGGCAGATGTATAAAATCCATAGGCTTTTGTATCATATCGTTTCAAGGAATCGGCATCATTGTATCCACCAAAACCCTGTGTATTAATCCCCAGGGCAACACCTGGCATCGATGTTGTCTCATCGATCAAGCGATATTTAAGGTTTGCTTCCGGTCGCGGGTACCAACGCAAACTGTCATCGCCAATAAGATTGGAGGCTCCGTATGATAATCCAAACTGAAACCGGTCAGTAATGCCCGCTTGCAGTGCAGTAGACATTCCGCCACCTTTTTGGATACGCATTTCCATGGCAAAACTGCCTCTAACAAGGGTTCCAGCTGTAGGTATAGTTACTAGTGTGGTCGGCGGCGGGTAGGATGTGCCCTGACCAAAAATGGTTGATAGAATAAATAAACTCACGGTCAGTGCTTGAATAGTTTGGCTTTTATTCATGGTATATGGTCGGATTTATCCATCCAGTGATGGTACAATTTACTTCCCAAATTTTTGGAAAAGCAATATCAGGGGTAGATTATTTCACCATAACGGGAAACAACGGAAGCAACACGGTCTAGGGTGATTGACAATATATCCTGACCATTGGGTTCTCTAAATTTCACATTCTTTTCATTCACACTGATAAAGTCTATATCAAACCGATCTTCATTATTAGTAACAAGTTGATCCCATAGAGTAACTGGAATAAATGCCGGATTCGGTGCCACCATTCTGCTGGAGCGTAACTCTTCAATAATTAGACCTGCTTCACTTAACATATTCCCCGTTCGCGGGGGTGGCTTTTTATACAGTTCATCCGCCGGTGCCTGCTGTAGCGCTTGATGACTTATCAAATTACCAGTGCGGTCATATTCCCAAATTTGTTTGACTTGCGCCATAATATCGTATTGGTATTTAAAACGGCGTACAATTTTTTTTTCCGGTTCCTTTATCCAGATTTCACTAGTTACAAAACCTAGATGATCATAAGCAAATGAAATAGATCCATAATGACGATTATCTACTGTAAAAAAGTTTATCTGTTCAATCTGGTTCCCAGCTGACATCTGGAATTCTGAGCGCTGATCAAGATAGGGTATATTTACATTGTCACTATAAAAATATTTACGAAATTCGATGCCCCATGGTTCTGAACTGCCATAAGTAATCACTTTGTCTGGTTTATTATTTTTTTTAAGAATAGCACGACTCAATAATTTACCTTCCTTGTCATAGGAAAATATTTCTCGCTTGTCGGGCTGACCCTGTTCATTGATCCACTCTTTAAGAATCGGCTGTCTGGTTTCATTATAAGAAACGCGTATATGTTTTACCCTTCTCCTATCGCTCGCCAGCATGGGTTTATCACCAAGAAAATCGCGATCATTGTTAAAATATTTAATAAATGCTGTTGCTTCCTGGGACAACAATAACCCTACCAGAAAAATAAAGTAAATACCTAATCTAATCATTGTATGGGTTGTAAATCTTCATCCAGCTTATTTGATAAACGGTAACGCAATATTCGACTTGTAGGTGTATCACATATATAGATAACACCCCGCTTATCTACGGTTACGGCCTGCGGACTAGTTAAAAATCCCTTCATCTCTTTCACAATAAATGTATCTACTTCGACATCCACATTCCCGTGCGTAACCCACATTGTAGTATCGACAGTCACTTCTTCTACACCCGCTTTTTTAAAGAACTGTCCATTGGAATCAAACACCTGTATTTCCTGTCCGTCAGTATTGGCGACATAAATATTCTGGTTCAAATCTACAGCTACATCTGCCGGGGTACCGAATCGGAAGAGATCCATGATTTCATTAGTGCCCTCTTGAAAAACTGATTGATAAACTGTATATGCGCCAGTTACAACAGGCCTAACTTTATGAACCGCAAAAAAATCACCTCCCTGAGAATAATACAGATTACCAGCATAATCCACATCTATACCCAGTGGATCGTTTACGGTACCAGCACCCGTACCCTCTGCTGTTACAGTCTGGCCAAAAGTTCCAGAATGTACCCAAACCAATTCTCCATTTGATAACTGTATGTATTGAGATCGTTCTAGGAGAATTTTAATGATCCGATTATGATGATAATCCTGCGCATAAATATAATCATCACTATCCAGCGTAGCGGTAATACCTGAAAAGCTATTGTTCTCGCTCTCATAATATAAATCAGCAAATGTATTACGCTCCCAAGATCCCTCAAAAAACACATGCGGGCCTAAGATTGAATCGATCACTGTCGGTTCATTCGACCACTCAACACTAGTCATTGCCCAATCAGGATGATTCAATATTTCGAACCACTGAGAATTCTGATGACCTAACCTGATTGTGTCTCCTGTTGCTGTATATGAAAAAACGGCGGCAGCAGCGAAGGATTCAATGCCCACATCATTCCAATAATGATTCCAGCGATATATTCGATCACTGCCATCGATAAAATAGACATTCATTTTTTGATCCACATCTACATCAATTGGGCTTAATGCAGTATCGCCAATAATCTCAAAGTTCTTCAAATCATCATAACCACTAAGCACATTTCCACTCTGATCTAAAACGAATATGCGATTGGCGGCAGAATCTGCGACAAAAATGTGTCCATCTGCTGCAATAGAAATTTCAATGGGCGCAGCAAAGCCGTAGGTTTCATCCCATACGGGATTAACTAATAAATATGTGGTATCCCCTGCCGCAAATTCAGTATTTGTGTTAATTGCAGTTGGCAAAGTCATCTTTTCGATACAGCCTAACATCAGTAGGAAAATAGATAAATATAGAATACGCAATTTCATTTTAGAGAAATTCCTAACGTAAATCGTATCGGATCAGTAAGATGAATGAAATTGGAATAGGCATAATCAACATTAAGGATTACTGGTCCGGCAGGTATATTTAACCCTGTACCAACGGAATAATTCTGTTCTATTTTATTTATGCGGTATCCCGCGCGAATATGTAACATCTCAATGAAGGTATATTCCAATCCGGCAGCAATATTTTCTGCATTGTCTACGGGGTGGTTCAGTTGCAGAGCTAATATCAATACCTGCCCCGGTTTATCGATCACATCCATAGCCGCACCAACACGAAAAATGGATGGTGGAGAAAACTCCTGGAATTCTGTTCGGGAAATTATTTCTTCACCCGTTTCTGAATCCAAATACTTCTTTTCAAATGTACCGGCTGGTTTAGCCTGACTGCCAAAATGAGATAGAGATGCCGAAAAACGCAGTGACCGGTATCCGGTCCAATAAAAAGTCCCCATATCCATCATCGGAGTACTTAACTTATGTCCAGCTAAATTTTCCTGGACATGTTTGATGGTAATACCGAAACTAAAGCGATCAGTCATTCTGGCGCCGTAAGTAAGCCCAATAAACCGATCCTGATAAGTGAAATAATTTCCTGTACCGTGGGGTAAATACTCTGTGGTTTCCATCATTGGTGCCATATGTAAAATTCCCGCGCTGAAACCGATACTATGGCGCCCTGATAATTTTTGAGTAAAAGCAAAATAGTCATAGTTAATATCAGCTGGCCATTTGATCCGCGAGGCGGAGAACTTTGTGCCAGAGAATTGGGCAATCACGCCTGGATTATAGTATATTGATGCAGCATCCTGCTGCAACGCAACCACTGCTTCACCCATGCCCTCTGCACGTGCACTAACACCGATCTTTAAAAAAGTAAATATAGACGTACCCGCCCTTTGGCCTCCAAGAATGGGGAAAAAGTTCTGACCAAGTATCGACCCAGTCAGAAAAACCAAAAATACCGTGTATCTATACAAGTATAACATTAAAAGAAAAACTGCATGCCTAATTCAATTGTTCGTGGACGGCGAAAGCGTGATGGATCATAATTTGGATTGGGACTATTGATCATGCTATAGGGTAATATGACTCCTGGACCATAACCCAAACCTGTAAATGAATTAATCCTACGTGGGATCATTTCATCAAGTAAATTTTCAATCTCGAAAAATAATTTCATTTTCACAGTATTAATTTGAAATGTTTTAAATAGTTTCACATCAATCGTGCTGGTACCATTCAAGTCATCGAGACCCAGCATGCGGAACAGTTTTGGTGTGTAATTACTCAGGTAAGCATAGGGTTTATTATCTTCCCGAGTACCGATATAATATTCTTGGCCATTCACTTCAATGATTCCATCTGGATATTCCCTGGTACCAGGAATTGATCTCGTATAACGACGATTTGAACCCAGTTCAATTCTAAGTGAAAAACCCCAATTTGAAGGGTGGTTATAATAGAGATTACTGAAAAATTGCAGCGGTCTATCCCAACTCATATAATTTTCACCCAATGGTTTTTCTTGTAGTTCGCCAGCCTGGACCAGGAGATTATCCAGCGGTGTTGAACTTTTACCTGTTATGATGGAATAATTAAAATTGACATCAGCAAACCAGTTTTTCAGGACACGACTTTTCAATATGATCTCCACACCTCTGGCCCTAGCGTAGTCCGCGTTGAAATACATATTGAAGCGCAGGTGTGCATATTTAGGGTTCGAGGGTGAAATTGTCTGGGACGTTTCATAATCAAACATATCTTTCCAATAGGCTTTCATTTCCAGTACCTGATCCTCACTGAAACGGTGTTTTATACCCAATTCATATTGCACAGTTGTCTTGGGGTTGAGGTTTGGATTACCAAAAACCTGATAGGTGGATTGGGATGTAGATTGCAGTTTGGCGTATACATACTGAAAAGTGGGTAATTGTGAAAAATGGCCATAGTAGAAATACAATACATCATTATCAGTTACCGGGTGTGATATACCAAATCGCGGACTGAAACGCCCTTTCACTCTGTAACCAAAAAGATTAAATGTTTCTTTGTGAAATTTTTCGCGGGCAGCGTCGGTAATAATGACTGTGTTGGGGTCATTTATCGCATCTTCAACATATTTGCCAGGAAACCAATAATCATACCGCATACCCAGAT
This sequence comes from Fidelibacterota bacterium, assembly GCA_004124535.1. The sequence goes on along the minus strand of SCKQ01000008.1, from coordinate 10,555 downwards.
TAACGGTCATGCCTTCAAAAGTGATACGGTCTTGGAAATATAATGCACCAAACAATGTGTTAGCTTTATAGGCATCATAATTCGCGCCGAAACCAGTGCTGCCGGTCCAAGGTTCATCAATATCCAACACCTGGATCCTAGTAAGTGTATTTTCAATCCCTGCCTTGATTTTATGCCTTGTCTGTGTACGATAAGTCCAGTCAGCATCCAAACGGTAGTTATCGCTAATTAGGTCATACCATTCCGGAGCGAAACCAGTATCATAAAATTCATCACCATAGGTCACCAGTATATTCCCATCGCGGTCTGTAACTGTATAGTTTATTGGTTCCAGATCCAGCCGTTCCTTGTATTCGGACCAGTGCAGATCCTGCACAGTGCTGTGCTCAATTGTAATAAACCGACCCATAGTCACTTCATAAAAAGATTGGGTATTCAATGTATGGGTCCAATTAATATTTATTAACCGGGTTTCACGGGTGACCGTATTATAATTATCCAGAATCTGGATGTAACTGTACGGGAAATACGTAGATGAGAAAGCTCTGGGCATGAAAAATCCCTGATTAATATTCAATGATAGATCATAAGATAAGCTAAGTTTTCTTTTGGCAGAAATATTCCATGTCAGCTTGTAAAGTACATGCCAGTCATTGTTCGATCGCGGTGCCAGAGACTGCAGGAACTGATCGGCTGATTCTTCACTCAACCCTAGTGGTGGTGTCCAATTACGGTGCGGATAAAGTGTACCTGCAACAGGAAGATTGCCATCATAAACCTTACCGTATCCATTAAAAAACATGGAAAATTTTCCTGGTAAATCAGTGCCCAGAACTTTTGGCAGTAATTCTAAAAAGGGATCAGGCCCGCCAAGATTAAATTCAATTCTATCTGTATTATAGTGCGCCAACATATCTTTTGTCATACCCCAATTATCACTGACATATTTGAATGCGCCTTCGAAATTATCTCGTCCTTCCTTCAAGGTAATATTCACCACACCTGACATGGCCTGACCATATTCCGCATTGTAGCCACCGGTAACAATCTCAAGGTCCTGGATTGCATCCGCATTAATGAACAGGTTACCGGAATACCCTGATAAAGGGTCCTTAATGGATAGTCCGTCAACCAAAAAAAGACTTTCATCAATACGTCCACCGCGGATATGAATCTCATTATCTTGTTTGGTAACTCCGATCTGTTCCGCAAGAATGTCTTCCACACTGCTGACAACCTTGTTCGCTATCTCAGCACTGCTGACTCGGGTCATGGATGACGTTTCATTCACGTCAAAAAGGGGTTTTTTACCCATCACCACCACTTCCTCGCCAATCGTCAGGACAGTTTCTTCCATAATGAAATCCAGGGTAATGGATTGGGCTGGTTCCAATCTGATCCCCGTTTGCAAGACCACTTTATAACCAATGATCGAAGCTTCAATATCATATATCCCAGGGTTTATTTGTGGAATGTTGTAATATCCATCTGCGTCAGATGCAGCACCATAATATGTACCTTTCACAATAATATTCACTCCAGCAAGACCTGCATCGGTCTCGCTGCTGGTAATGCGACCAGATAATTTACCATTCCCCTGACCTGTAAGAATTGCAGTCCAAAAAAGGACAAATAACACCCTGATCATTGAAATGCTACTTTCAATAAATAACTGATGAATTTCCCCCCCGAGCCATTCCCTTCTAATAATGGCTGGCTGCCATTATGCATGGGAATCGACATAAGTACAACTTTTCCAGACAGCTGTGTTGGCGAAACCTGAAACTGACCTATTGAACAAACAGTAGGTGTCCCTGTCCATTCATCACCATCACCTGGCTCAGCTAAATTGTAGAGAGTTTGCACCATCGCAAATTGATCTGCATCGGGTACAAATCCTTTTACCCGAACCGCGATCAAATTTGAGATAATAAGATCTAAATCTGTTGAAACTTGGGAATCGAGCGAACGACCAGCAAAAATCCGACCCATCGGATTTAAAACAAATGATGAATCCAATGGAAAGAACACAAATGTGGAATCTTTCAATTCAGCTACATTTAATAATATATTTCCACCAGAGGCTATAAAATTAGATATGTTCGCACTTGCATCCAGGTATGTTTCTATACCTGTATAGGCAGAATACCAAATAACATGGTTAAAATAATCAAGCGTGGCCGAAATATCAGTACTGGAATACGGCAATTCCCTGCCGACTTCCCAAACGGAATAATTTCCCGGGCCCAAAACTGTATCCAAAATACTTCGATACCATTGCTGGGCGTTATTCTGGCTATCTTGAACAAAATCATCGATTAATAGTACATCACCTTGAACAGGAATTACTTTCCAGTAATCTGGTTCATTTTGGTTTTCTGTATCTGGGAATTGGACAATTTCACTCTCTGCTCCAGCTATGTCCCTTGCTTTAAGGTAAAGTGTGTGATACCCTAATTCCAGGCCTGTCAGGGTTATACTTGAATAGGCAGCTGCTGATAATTGTGTCCAACAAGTTGTACACGTATCATCCAAAGCATAGTAAACATCAGTGATTGTTTCGACACCATCCTGGTCTAATACATCCCAAACAAACGTTCGTGTTGGAAAAGTAAAACTAGTATCACCGCCAATATCAGCTACAAATGGATTACTGCGAAATCGAAAATTAATACTGGGTTTTGAATTACGTATCGGCAGAACAATTTTCGCTGGTGTTAGATCAACCAAACTATCGTTATCAAGAGCCTTGATTTCAAATGTGAACACATCCAAATCTGACCGTATTGGTACATAAAAAAGTCCTGCCTCAGTAGTGGTAAATGACCATGCAGAATCCACATTCCATTTATAATAATAGCCTACTACATCACCATCAGCATCTTCCCCCCACCAATGAAGTTGCTGCTTGCTGGTAGTTATGGTCGTGAATGCTTGCGTCAAGGTATCCCAAACCATGCCAGGTTCTGGTGTTTCATTAATAGCATAGACTGGTTCGCCGGTTATTGAATCAATAGCAGCAAATACAGTATCTGAAGCTATCAAGGATAAATATGTTTCAGGGGCGCGGGGATCAATTGGATTTGATAGATCCTCGTATTCCCACAATGTGCAGGAAAAAATTAATAAAACACTGCTGATCAGGTATAATCTGTTCACAAAATAAAAAGGCAGGGGTTACGAGAACCCCTGCCTTAAACGCGAATTAACGCACCAGAATCATCTTCTTGTGATCAATAAATTCACCAGCCTTAATCCGGTATAAGTATGGGCCAGAACTTACTGGCTGGCGACTATCGTTCATGCCATCCCAATTGATCACATACATGCCCGGATTATAATTATCATTTACCAGCGTGCGGACCTTACGACCCAGCATATCATAAATAATCAGTCGTACATTTTCTTGCTTACCAACCTCAAACCGGATTCGGGTTTCAGGGTTAAAAGGATTGGGATAATTATTATACAATGCAAACCGCCGCGGCAGAGATTCAAAATTCTCATCCACGCCCAGTTGTCCAAGATCCGCTAAATCCCGTACCTGTATCTTGTAGGTTCCGAAACTGAAATTGAAAATACCGGTTACCTGACTAAGGGTAGTACCTTCTTCAAGTGTACTCATGTAATTGTCTGCTACTATAGTAGCCATATCATCGTCAATTAGACATTCTACACCTGAATCATCTATAATACCCCAATCATATGCATTCATAGCTGAGATAGTCACACCTGATACTGTTACCAGGCAGCCTTCATAGGATTCAACTTCTTCTGCATCCTGGCCCAGATCAGCTGTACTGACGCTCATAGATGCCATACTGTTTCCAGCACTGTTTACAGTCACTGCAGATACATTGATAAGCTTTGTATTACCATCATACTTAAAGTGCCATTCCGGATCAAATTCTTCTACCGTTCCAGAGACTGTCACCTCATCGCCACGGCTAAGCATGGAATCATCCCAGCCATCGAAAACAACACCACTCCATTGTGCGCTTGCACTTTGAAATGCATAAGCTGCATAACCACTATTGTATTGGGCAGTATCAGCAGTAACTATACCGGTGACTGTCACATCACAGCCATTATAGGGTGATTCACCGTTCGGCCAGGGAGAATGCTGGACATTATTTATTGTCAATGCACTGCTTGATGTATCATATCCAAGATAATTTCCATTATCAGTGTCTGGGAATTCAGACCATTTGATTTCAGATTGATCCGCTCCATCATCGGCAGCTTTAACAAAATATTCAATGAATGCACCATCTGTTCCACTGGCCGGGATTGATCCAGACCAGGTATCATCAACAGTATTGCTCATATCAACAATGTTCCAATCTCCGTCATCTACCCTGTAGTAGATATGTGCTTCAGAGATAGTTGAATTGTCTGTAATAACAGCGCTAACTGTTACCACATCATCAACACCTGGTACACATGGGTCACGGGAAACATCCGTAATATTTGGCGGTCCCGCTCCAAATTCAATATCAGCAACATAAAGCGGTTCGATCTTGTAAGCTGTGGAATCAGCATTCGTTCCGTAGTGGTGATACACCCAGCCCCTTATTGAACTTACATAGGAACCAACTGGCGGCCTCCCCACAGCTTCTTGCCAAACAATTATACTATCTGAATCATCATCTACATTCACTTTTCCAGTACCATCATCGATAGACCATTCTCCAAACGGAAGATCACTTTCAACTACGATAGCATCAGTGGCCCGAACCATTACTGTCCCCCATTGTTCTGCTTCAGTGGGCCAGCGCAGATCGCCAGTATTAACATCAGCAGTATCGGGCAAGGCAACACCTACTTCAAGTATATTAACTGGTTCAGTAATAAATAATTCGGTCATATTAGCTGGACCGGTTGAGTATTCATAAACATAGCCAGTCGCTTGAATACTGTCCCCTTCATACAGAACGGGGAATGCTGAACTGTCGGGATCATAGGAAAGGATCGAACTCCAGGGGCCGCCATTCTCATCCTGGAAGATGAACTTGATTCCGGCGCCGGCATAACTCAATCCAGTAGGCATGGTGACAATACCTACAACTGTGACCGTATCACCATACATGTAGGACATATCTGATTCCTCATCTACTCCAGCTTTTATAAGGTCACTGTATAAAACCTGCTGAATTCGTTGTAAACGTACAGGAGTTCCATCTGCTTCCACCACATCGCGGGCTAACCTGGGTTCTAGTTTTGCATCACTATATGTGTACGTCATAACGCCGGCAACTCCAGCCAGCGCTTGTCCATCTTCAGGAAAATAATAATAATCCCAAATATCATCCACACGCATAGCATTGGTTCCATCTGTAACTGACCATTCACCATTACCAAGATCCGCATCATCAACAGTAACATTTTCTACTTTTACCAAGCACCCTTCATATGCTTCTGCATCAGATCCTCCAGTCATAATCTGACCGGTTGTAACAACCGCAGGACTGATCATATTAACAGCTGGCCCATGAACAATAACATCAGTTACATCCACAATTTCTGTCAAGCCATAATATTCATCCACTGTTCCGGTAACAGTAACGCTGTCACCTTCAGCGACAGAATGTTCTGTACCTGCAGATGTAGAGAAATCAAAGTCATCCCAGCCATCATATTCAAAACATACAATCCCGTTCCAGGGCCCTTCGGCATCCTGGACGTATAAATAACGATTACTGCTTCCGCCCCAGAACTCTGCCGTTACCACACCGCTGATAGTGACCGTGGCCCCATCCAAAGGACTGGCGTCATCCGTTCCTGGATCGCTCACATACTGGATATCATAGATTGATGTAATAGCGCCTCCTGAAGGAAGGACTGTATATGAACCTTCATCTGATGTTGCTGAATTACCGTCATTATCGGTTGCTGTAATAGTATAAGATACTGTTGTACCTGACGTTTGAACAGGTACCGTTCCTGCATATGTATCACCGGACGTATTAGACATGGCTACATCTATTTCACCTGCACCAGCGTCATAAGTTAGTGTTGCACTGGAAACGGATCCATCATCTGTAATGGATGCAGATATGGTGACATCATCCGCATCTGTTGGTGCTTCAGGATCAATACTGATATCCGCAATGGTCGGAACAACCGCACCTACTGCCGCGAAGTCAGTATAATATCTTGGTTGCACCTGGTAGTCATTATACTGGCCGATGACGGCTGTAACAATGAAAGGTTCCTGTGGTTGCGTTTGGCCATCAATATCTGTATCCGAATCAATGCGCATGGTGATCGTAGAGGTCTCATTATCATCTGTAATGGTTAAATTAGCCGAAGAACCTTCATCAGGCCAAGTTCCAGAAGTGATAGAAACACTATCAATGACAATTATTTCTGATTCATAATCCTCACCATCAGTTAAAAGTGTAGCTACAGTCACTTCTTGGGCATCTGGTGTGTCATTCCCAGAACTGAGAATCGTAATATCATCTGCACCGCTGGGAACAATTTCCATTAATCCATTATATTCATCAATTGTACCGGTAACTTCAACTTTATCACCTAAAGCCAAAGTTGCGGGAGGATCAATTGTCGATGGAGAAGCATAGATAATGATACCCGCAGTAGAATCTTGGATAGTGTAAGAAGTATAGTATCCTCCCCAGTTTGGTGAAGTGACAATTCCTTGTACAGTCGCTGATGAACCAATGGCTAAAGCTCGGGCTGCAGCAATAGTGATTGTTGTTGAACCAAGTTCATTTATCCACGTCTGTACCAGGGAAATATTGGAAGCAGACATTTGACCTGAGGGCGGCATCACCTGGCCATACGTACCAGTATTACTGATTTTATTATACAAAACAGAACTACTTGGATCACCGCTGGCCACGCGCAGCGCCGGTGCATAATTTTGTGATACCACATCCACCAAGTCGTTATAGCTGCTGCCTGTCGTCAAATTCAAGCCTGAACCATGACCATATACATGACAGCTGGTACAATTGCTGGTCCAAATGGGTTGAATCTGGGTATCATAATCTACTTGAGCAAATAAACCGCCCAGTATAAAAACACTTGTTATTATCAGATTTTTCATCTTGTACTCCTTAATGTTTTATTTAATGATTAAAAATTTACCTTCTTTAATATCACCATAAGATAAGCTCTCATTATCCAAATTTTCAACTGTAAACAAATACAAACCTGATGCGGCTGCCTGGTCGTGGCGGGTAATAAGATCCCAAGCATGTTCTCCACCGCCGAATTGAGGATTTTTACGGTCATCGATATTTTGAATATCAGTACCTTTGTATTCCTGATCATGATCCAGAATATCTACCAAATCCCCCGCCAGAGAAAAAATTCTTATTTCCGCTTTTGACGGAAGATTTTTAAACCAAATTTGCCGTCCACGGCTGCCATGACCATCCCATTTTGCCTGGCCCCGATAGGGATTGGGATATACACTGGGTTGTCCAGCCCAATCATCTGAGGTCTTAACTCCTGGATAAACATACTTACGATTGGCATAGACCGAACTTTCCAAGCTTTCCAAATTAGCGTCTGGATCACCACGATCATATGCTGTGACAGCATAATAATTCAGCCAGCCGTTTTTCACATCACTATTTACAAATTTATAATGATAATAATTACCGTTTACTTCAACACTGTCTTGCTCACCAAATTCATTTACGATTTTTACAACATCAAACCCTGTATTATAGCCTATATCCATATGATCCGGATGAGCTTTATCAAATTCTCCTAGCAACGTAAATTCTTCATCAGATTCGTTCATTGTTTTCCGTGCACCATAAATAAAATAGCCTTCAAAATCCTGTTCACGGCTGATTGGATCTACAAACGACTCTGCATTTTTCTGCCAATAAACAGTGACTTCCTGGTCATCTACAGTTAGGGCAATATTTGGAACAGGCGGGGGTTCCGGAAGAATATAGCGGGTAATCTTACCATCCTCATCCAGATCTTCTCCCTCATCTAAAATATTATTCCGATTTTTATCTTCACCATCAAACGCTTTTTGCGCCCAGTCATTGTTGATATGGAGATTTGCTCGTCGTGCAGGCCCATCATCCGTAGTACCTTGCCAGCGGGCACATACGATTGTTATAACCACATTGCAGGAATCTCCTGGGAATAATTCCCAAACAGATGAATCTTCATTGGCAGGTACACTACCAAAAGGACCAACAGAAAATAAATAGATCCAACTATTGGGTGCCGAAGGATAACCTTCATCGGTATAATCATCACCTGTACCTTTGGGTACATTGGTTTCCATCTCATCATAGCGATCTTCGTCCCTCAGGGGCATACTATATTGTGGATAATCTGCATTGTTGGAATTTGTCCAGACCCATTGGCTGAAATGGGATTGCACATAGGGCCGGGGAACTGTTCCGCCTAATAATGATACCCCAATATAGGATTCTGCCCAACCGTCATCACCATCGGCATCGTATTGATAGGCAATATCCCGTGAAAAGCCAGCATCATCGGCAGACTGATCGAAGCCGTCCAGATTATCATACCATGAAAAGCCGCCGCCGGGTTCATATTTGTTGGTGTAATTCATATTAGCAACAGAAGCATCCATCCATAGACCTGTATAAATATCCTTAATTGTTTCATTGGATGAATTATGAATTGTGTAACTCAAAATGACAAAAGCATCAGCATACGTGAAGTTCCAGGCATACGATTCAAGATGAACATCAATTCCCAATGGAGTATGATTTGGAATGCCATAATTATCTGTTGCTGAAACGCCATAATCCTTGAAATCCATGATGAAGTCCTGATGTGAAACAGCGTAAGGGGAATAATACTGTGCCATAGAGTCCAAAGATGTAGATGAAATGGACGATCGAATTTCAAAGTCAGAGTTTGCAAAAAATTCAAACCCTTCCTGTCCGGATTCAAAAACACCATCTACAATGGCTGTTGAAACGCGGCGCTCGCCGTTCACTTTGCCGCCGATCCAGAGTCCGGCATAGGAAAAATGCTCGACTTGTTCGCGCAGGATTTCTGTCTTCTGCTTGTACATGCAAGATGGCTGAATGCGGCCGTCGATCTTATTCCACCCATTGCCCAAAACACCAAAATTGGTAACTGCCAAACCTAATTGGCCAACAGAAGTATATTTATCATAGACATCATCTACAAACTGGGCTTGGAGACGTGTTAGGAATCCAGCCATTAGAATCAAAAATGCGAAATGATACCAATTTACTTTCATGTCATACCACGGATAAAAACAGCAGATGAGTCCACCTGCTGAAAAATGCGCTCGCCAAGTTAATATTGACGGCGAGGGAAATCAATTAAGACTAGAAATTATTTTAATAAAATAAGCTTTTGCGTTTGCCGGAATGTATTATTTGACAAACGCACGAAATAGACACCGCTGGACTGGTTGGAGGCATTCCAAATTATTTCATGCACACCAGATATTAGTCTTTTATTTACAAGCGTTTCCACCACACGCCCAGTGATATCATAAACCTGTAGGAGCGATGCATGCGTCGCCGCTACGCTAAACCGGATGGTCGTAGTTGGATTGAAGGGATTGGGATAGGCTGGATATAAAACATACTCTTTTGGTAATCCAATAATATCATCAATACCGGCTGATGTGGTATCATCCCACGCTCTGCCCGGTGTACCATAATCGCCATCACCATAAGGGATTTCAGACATGGCCCAGCTGGTATCTACGGCATTGTCATAGGCGGTATTTTTTAAATACATGGACGCACCAGATAAATAAGGAAATGATGAATCATAAGCTATTTCATCCACAACACGTCCCTCATCATCGATCAGCATTATCTCATCTTCACTGTTGGCTAGCTGAAAGCCCGAGTATTCATAATTAGCGTTATAGCCGCCGTTTACTGAACTGTCGTTGTTCCGCCCGAATACAATATACTCACCTGGTGCTATGCTTATTGAATCAACGTTATGTTCATCGCTGCCGCTATCAAGCAATAGCCAATCCAGCATAGAAATCGTTACAGTATCAGCATTGTATAATTCAAACCATTCTCCATAGCTGTCTGATACCGCAGCCGGGTTGACCATCACTTCCGTTATCACAATATTGTATGGGGAGGGATCTCCGCTGGGAAAAGTAAAGGACACCATGACCGGTAAATGGTCTGAAGCATCATGGAGTGCATCTGCCATGGCATCATTGACAGAAGTATTGTTACCGTCATTTATGGCTTGGTTAAAATGATTGCCGTCATTACCGACTGCCCAATAGGAGTCTGCCACATAATTCAATTCATACGTTTCATTCAGTACCGATTCTGATGCAAAAATCCAATCGAAGCGATCATCCATCCCGCCATAGCTGCCGCTGCGCGGTGATTGGGTATGAACATCAGCAAAAGAGCTGTTGTTGTGCCAGTGGCCGATACGATCCACTGGATCAAACAGACGGCCATCGTCATCATCGCCTTCACCTGTCAACATTTCAAATGCCGGTTCGGATGCTGAACTATTGCTATAAATATTGAAATCACCGGCAACAATAAAATGGCTTCCTGCT
>SCKQ01000049.1 GCA_004124535.1 Fidelibacterota bacterium | reverse complement strand
CACTGATTCATAATATAACAAGTGATTAATTCTATTACTTTTGGAAAAAGGTAAATGCATTCCTGGTTTGGTTGGAATCGAGAATTCGCTTTTAAATCGTGCAGCCAGAGTGCGATTGGCGTTACCTATCTCACTATTCTCAATAACCTGGGTTAGAAGATTTAGAACTTGATCTAACGTAAGGGGTTTTGTGGATTGTACCCATTGGGGCAGGATTCCGACTGTCGATTGTCTGTATAAAAATGAGTATACACTATGGTCGGACTGTACGGGTATTTGCTGTCCAAATAATGTTGAACAAACGAAAAACACCACAGAAAATTTTACAAATTTCTTCATTATGGGAGTTTATTATTTCCGGCTATTTATACAAACAGAAAGAATTTGGGGTAAATTATTTTAAAATCCATACTTGCATGCTATAAAATATGCAATTAATTTTGGGCAACTGCACGGAGTACTATCGGATTAAACGCTAACAGTAATTAATAATTCCTAAGAATTTAGAGGAAATTGAAACTGTTATGCGTAAAAAACAAGTCGGTGTGACCCAGCGCAACGTGCAGGTCTCCCATTTAACATAGATTAACGCTGATGTCTTACGAAACATTCCAGCATCTGCGTATTCGATTACCCAAGTGGCTTACTTCCTGGGTTATATTCCTTGTCGATCTTATTCCAGCATTTATCGCATATTGGTTCATTTTAATAACTGGCGCAGGATTAACTGGACTTAGTACACTGGTTTACTTCGCATTAATGGAATCGTTTTGGGGAGTACTATTTTTAAGCATGAATCTCTACAACCCCGAACCAACGTCATCGCGGTTCATCGAGATCCAGAGGTTGGTATTGGTCACATTTACAGTACTAGTATTGCTCATCTTTTTTGATGCTATAAATTATTTAGCCTGGCCTATAAATCCGCAGATCACACTAAAATTCTGGTTCACCTTTACCTTTGGCACCCTGCTTTTTAGAATGTTGTTTCGAACATTTCAAAAATATCTCCTACGTAAGGGTATTGGCCGTAATAAGACAGTAATCGTGGGAATGAATTCGAGGGGACTGGAAACAGCTGCGCAGATCAAAGAACATGGCAATCTTGGTTTCGATATTATTGGTTTTGTCCAGGCTATTGATGATAAAAATCCTAACAATATTGAAAATGGAATTCCTTTATTAGGTAAGGAGAATCAACTAAAAGAAATCATTCTCAATAATCAAGTGTCTGATGTAGTACTGGCTCTGGAAAACCTTGACCATAATCGCATGATGGAAGTGATCACGCAGGCGAATGGATCGCACGTATCAATAAAAATTGTACCTGATATGTACGAAGTAATAAGTGGTCTGGCGCGCACAGAACAGATTTACGGTGTCCCCCTCATTCAAGTTAATCCAAATCTTAACACGCTGTATAATCGTTATTCAAAGCGTATTTTTGATCTGCTCATTGCTATTCCTTCTGCCCTCCTAATATCACCATTTTGGGGAATCATCTCAATTCTTATTAAGCTTGATTCTATCGGTCCTGTACTTTACAAACAGGATAGAATTGGTGAAAACCATCGCCTGTTTACCATTAGAAAGTTTCGCTCCATGGAATACGATGCGGAAATGAAAACAGGACCCGTATGGTCAACTGATGCCGATCCGAGAATTACGCGAGTCGGGGCTTGGCTGCGGCGATTTCGTCTGGATGAAATTCCACAGTTACTAAATGTAATTAAAGGTGAAATGAGTATTATTGGCCCCCGCCCTGAGCGCCCATTTTTTATGGAACAGTTGATGCAGGAATTTCCATTTTATTATCGCCGGCACAAAATTCGTCCCGGTATTACTGGCTGGGCGCAGATAAAACAACCCTATGATCGGGACATTAATGATGTGCGAAAGAAACTTAAATATGATTTTTATTATATAGAAAACCTGAGCTTCTCACTAGACATGAAAATCTTGGCCAGTACAGCTTGGGTGATGCTGTCTGGCAAAGGCCGGTAATACACTTCACACAGCGTTGGAAATCTAAGGGAAAGTCTCTACTTTCTTTCCCAGTTACATCGGTGAATTATTCATGTTATCACTAACCCGTATTCGAAATAATCCTGACCAGATTAAGGCCGGTCTGGAAGCCAAAAATGAGTCAATTGATTTAGATAAGATTCTGAAACTTGATGAAAAGCACAGGGATAAAATTCATCAATTAAATGAAATGCGCGCCGAAAGAAATCGTGCATCGGAAGCAATAGCGGAAGCTAAACGCGCAGGTAAGGATTCTGATGATGCTATTGCTGCCATGCGGAAAGGATCTGATGCCATCAAGGACTTGGAAAAGGAAGTCAGTGACCTGGGGCAAACGCTCGATGAGCAATTAGAACTAATACCCAATATACCCCACGATACAGTACCGGTTGGGCAGGATAAAACGGCGAATCAAGTGATCAGGGAATGGGGGGATCCGCTAGCTGTGGATTTTGATGTAAAATCGCACGTAGAAATTGGTTTAGAGCTTAAACTGTTCGATCTAGAAAGAGGTTCAAAAATTTCCGGATCTGGATTTCCGTTATTAACCGGTCTTGGGGCTAAACTGGAAAGGGTATTAATAAATTTTATGCTGGAACTACATGTTCAAAAACATGGTTTTACTGAAATATTCCCCCCCTTTTTAACACGGGCTGAGGCGCCCCGCACTTGCGGGCAACTACCAAAATTTGCTGATGATATGTATTATATCGAGAAGGATGATCTTTACCTGATTCCCACCGCAGAAGTACCGGTGACTTATATCTTTAGTGACGAAATTATGGATGAGGATGACTTGCCGGTGAACTATGCAGCATATTCCGCTTGCTTTCGCAGGGAAGCAGGTTCGTACGGAAAGGGTACACGTGGTTTGTTGCGGTTGCATCAATTTAACAAAGTGGAAATGGTAAAATTTGTCGAACCGATAACGTCGTATGATGAACTGGAGAGTCTCACCTCACAAGCAGAGGAAGTATTGCAACAACTGGGCCTGCATTACCGCGTGGTTGCCCTTAGTACGGGCGATTTAAGTTTTGCCGCTGCGAAGTGTTATGATTTGGAAGTATGGGCGCCAGGGGAAGGCAAATGGCTGGAGGTCTCATCGTGCAGTAATTATGAAGATTTCCAGGCCCGTCGAGGAAATATTCGATACCGTCGGACCGCAGACAAAAAAGTTGATTTTGTGCACACTCTAAATGGTTCAGGTCTGGCAACGCCTAGACTGATGGTTGCTTTGTTAGAAACATATCAAACACCAGATGGAAAAGTTTTATTGCCGCAAGTTCTCCACGAACCAATGGGGCAGGAGGTGCTTGGCTAATTGCGTCTTTATTGGATTTATTTTATAATAAGTTTATCCACATTATTTTTTGCATTAATCGGTTTCATTTTAACACCTCTTGACTGGAAAGGTCATATCTGGGCTTTCATTGTTCGCACTTGGGCGAGGTCAATTTTATGGGTAGCGAATCTGCGTTATTCGCTAAAAGGATTGGATAACTTAGAAAATGGACAGCAATATGTGTTTGCCTGTAACCATGAATCGATAATTGATATACCCCTAACTTTGGCCGGGATACCACGGCCTGTAGTTCCTATAGCAAAAATCGAAATAAAAAAAATCCCTGTGCTTAGTTGGGCGATGCTGGCAGCGGGGCATATTTTCGTGGATCGCAGTGATCATAAAAAAGCCTTAGAATCCATGGAAAAGGCAAGAAAATCACTAGCAAGAAATCCCCGTTCCATACTAATCTTCCCGGAAGGTACTCGCTCATTAGATGGTAAGATTCAACCATTCAAAAAAGGTGGGATTATTTTTGCTATAAATTCAGGTCTGCCCATTGTGCCGATGGCATGTTGTGGTACTTTTGATGTGTTATTCAAAGGATCGAAAAACTTTAATCCTAAACCGGTGGAATTACGTTTTGCACAGCCAATACATACAGAACAGGATAACATGGATCAACGCAACAGGATAACGGAACAGGTCCGCGATGAAGTGGAACGATTGAAAAATGAATGGGCCGCAGCAGACCAATAAAAACCTGTATAATAATTCTACTCTTATCCAAGCTAATCATTTATTTCATATCAATGAACCAAATCCAAATAAAGAGTCTGATCTTACCCAACGGTGGTTATCGTTAAAACCGGGGACTCTCTTAATGGCGAGATGTGGTAGAACAATATCGGTCATGAATCCCGGTCAACTTAATATGACTGACGGACCGGATATTTCCCAAGCAACAATCATTATTGATGATGAAATAAAAACTGGTAAAATCGAATGCCATACAAAAGAGGGTAACTGGCACAAGCATAGACATAATCATGATCCAGCCTATGATGATATAATACTCCATGTAGTGAATCAATTCGCGGCGAAACCTGTTTTGCGTCAAGTTCCAACGGTTGCCTTGGTTATCAAGCAATCCATGGGTTGCAAACTGACTACAGAAAATCTAGTGAAAGATATCCTCGAAACAATTGCTGCTCTAGGGCGGGAAAGTTGGGAGGATATGGTACACCAGTATCACAATAAATCATTACTAGATTTTCAACACCAAGCACTGCGGTATCTGGGCAAAGGGGGTAATGAGATTGCCTTTAAAACATTATCAGAATTAATTGGTTTTGTTGATATCAGGATTACCAAGCGAATCGAACTGATAAGAATACTTTCAACACTAATTAAAGATGAGAGAATTATTTTTCACAGAGCAGGGATCCGGCCAGCAAATCATGCATCAAATCGCCTGGATTTTGCTGCACGTATTATGTTATTCATCCGAGACTGGAACGTTTCCTATTTTTGGGATATCCGTAAATTTGAACTTATTTATCATGCGCGCATAGCTGGAGGCGGCGGAAAGGCAATGACCGCAGAATTATTGGGCAATGCCTTTTATCCCTTCCTGGCATCAAGAAGTAGACAGCACGGCCACCACGGAAAAGATCGGCAGTGGTATAAGCAATGGAGCGCGCTACAATTGCCATTAATCTATGGCAAGATCAAAAGGAAATTTAGTGGTCTGCTATATCAAGGCGATGTAAAGAAATTTCCGATCAGCCAGGGAATATTACGTTTACAACGCAGTAATTGCCGCTATTTGCATTGTGAATCTTGCCCGCTTAGCAGTTCAGTGAACTAAATGGAATCGAGTCATTACAAACCTTCAACAGGGGCAAATACCTTGCTTGCCTATAAAGTGGCCGGTAATTTCGCCCGGTTTAAAATGCGATAAATCATTAATGATCAAAGAAAAAATATCAAATAAAATCTGGACGCTATTAGTACTGTCGTCTTTCCTGCTTGCTCAGGATTCGCTAAGCAATGCTTCCAACAACGTTGATCAAGATGTACCAGCTGCAAAGAATGGCTCAGGATTTGTTGAAACCACTAATCGATTACCCCAACTACTCAAAGATGTAAAAATTTTGTTAACCGATGCTATCATTGCGGATGCACAGGGTGATACGTTAGAGGTTATCTATAATCTGGATCGTATTTATGAATTATTATCAGAAGCGGATCAACTGGGCGAAAAAACTGCTGAAGATAAAGAAGAATTTGACCGCTTTGAAAACGCATTACTGGATGTAGTAACCCAGCGGTTGTTCACTTTGGAAATAACCGGTGCGCCTGTAGCTGCTGCTGAAGCCAGAGAATCTCTTAATGGATTCATGGAACCAATGGAAGTAGAAATGGGTGCCTCGAAATTTATTGTGGTGGATGACCGCGATGGACATATACCACTGGTAAGAAATAAAAATGTTGACCAATTTATAAGCTACTTTCAAAACAAAGGGCGCCGGCAATTTGAGATCTGGCTGGATCGTTATTCCCAGTATGGCCCCATGTTAAAAAAAATATTAAGCGAATATGAGCTTCCGGAAGAATTAGTCTATCTAGCCATGATTGAATCTGGGTTAAACCCAAAAGCCTATTCACGAGCAAATGCCTCCGGTATGTGGCAATTTGTTTATTCAACAGGGAAAATATATGGTTTGCGCCGCACCTGGTATGTTGACGAGCGCAGGGATCCTGAGAAGTCTACCCACGCCGCAGCTAAATATTTATTGGACCTTTACAAAGAATTTGATCACTGGTATCTGGCACTAGCGGCCTACAACGGTGGCCCTGGTAGAGTGCAAAGGTCCACCCGGCTGCACCAGACATCTGATTTTTGGCAGTTACATTCACTGCCCAGAGATACACGAAACTATATTCCCTATTATTTAAGTGCTGCAATTATCGGTAGTAATCCTAAAGAGTATGGATTTAAAACACCAAAGTCAATACCGTTGCAATACGAATACGTTGAGATTGATCAAAGCGCAGATCTTGCCGTACTGGCGCGGTCGGCTGGAGTTACGCTAAAAACATTAAAGGAATATAATCCTGAGCTGCGACAGTCTGCGACGCCGGTAGATGTGACTTATCGCCTGCGGATTCCTACAGGGAAGAAAGACAAATTTTTGGCCGAGTTCAATGCTTTACCAGCTGACCAGCGTTTTGCACCGCAACACGTAGTTCATAAGGTTCGACGAGGTGAAAGTCTATGGACTATATCCAAGAAATATCGGGTTTCAATCCATGACTTAGCAGCTGTGAACAAGATCCGTAATCGACACAGACTCAGTGTGGGGCAAAAGTTAACGATCCCGGTGCGCAGAACCAGCAGCGGCGCACTATTGGCGTCCAGCGGACCTTCCGGTCATAAAAAAATCGTTTATAAGGTGAAGCGGGGCGATACATTGGGTCATCTCGCTGAAGACTACAATACGCTGGCAAGGTATATCAGGCGCTGGAATAAACTAGAGTATGGGCAATACATATTACCGGGACAGAAACTGACTCTTTGGATCAAGGATGATGTAGCGCAAACAGATACGCAGGATAATAGGGGCCGCGTAAAAATTACGCATACAGTGAAGCGGGGCGATACGATTGGGCACATTGCAGACAATTACGGCGTGTCATCCAGTAATATACTGAGCTGGAATAAACTGCGATCTAGGCAGAATATTTACCCAGGGCAGAAGTTAATACTGTGGGTAAAAAATGATACTGCACAAAAGGTATCCCGAAGTTCGAACAGGGGTAAAAAAGTAACCTATACGGTGAAACGGGGTGACACGATTGGGCATATTGCCGATGATTACAATAGCACTACTGGCAAGATCAGGGCCTGGAATAATATGCAAATTGGAGCATATATCCGCCCGGGGCAAAAATTAACGCTATGGCTTGAAAGTGATCAGGCCAAGACTTCTGCAAAAAATTCAGCTGAAGAAGTTAAAATCTACTATACGGTAAAACGTGGTGACACATTAAGTAAAATAGCGGAAAATCATCGCGTAAGAATGGCCAGTATACTGAAGTGGAATAAATTAAATATGTCCCAAACCATTTTCCCTGGTCAAAAATTAGCTATTTGGGTAAAACAGGGATGATGTATTTTCCAATAATCTTATTTGCCAAACAATTAATTACTGATTAATAAATAATCAGTTTTATTGAATCGGGAGTAATGCCATGACCAAACAGGAAATCGTTGATGCAGTTTCTGAAGCAACTGGTTTAACAAAGGTCGAGACCGAAACTGTTATGAATGGTGTAATGACCACCATCACAGAATCACTTGCTCGTAACGAACGTGTAGAATTGCGGGGGTTTGGTACGTTTGGTACCAAACATCGCATGCCGAAAAAAGCACGGAATCCGGGGACAGGGGAAGCAATATATTTGCCGGAACGTTATGTGCCCACATTTAAACCTGCAAAATACTTGCGGGGCCGAGTGAATGATTCGATGATGGCCAAATGAAAGAAAGAGTATGCCCTGCGGTAAAAAACGCAAGAAGAGGAAGATAAGCACGCACAAACGCAAAAAACGTCTGCGTGCGAATCGCCATAAGAAAAAGATTCGTTAAGTATAAATCGACCCACACCATGCGGTGTCGTATTGAATTCTGTTATTTTTTAATCATCGCGCTGGTTACGCCTGAAATTGTTTGTGCCTGGGGCTATGATGCGCACCGACGGATTAATTGGTCCGCCGCAACTATTATACCGGGAACGTTCGGTAAGTATGTTCGCAGTAACCGCCAGCAATTAACCCACTATGCCGTGGTGGCGGATTATATAAAATCATCTGATAGCAAGGAGGCGCCCCGACACTATATTGACGCAGATCTTTATGATGATTTTCCGTTTGATTCCTTGTCTGGATCACTGGCTGATCTGGAAGCCAAATACGGGAAAGATACGGTAGGGAAATGGGGGTATGTGCCCTGGGCCATCGATGAGACCTGCAGCAGAGTAATTTATATGCTAAAAAACAAGCGCTGGGATGAAGCTATTTTTTACATGAGCACTCTCGGCCACTATATCAGTGATATTCATGTGCCGCTTCATGTAGTGGAAAATTATAATGGACAACTTACGGGCAATGATGGGATCCATTTTCGCTGGGAAGGGCGTATGGTGGATGAATACGTAAAGAGTATTCGCCCCTCAGGACCATTACCGTTGATCTCTGGCAGCGCGTTTGATTTTTCTATGAACATTGTACGGGAATCGTATGTTACCCTGCAACAAATCCTGGATGCGGATGCGAAAGCACGACAATTGCTTCCGCCAAGTGAACAGCAGCAACTTAACAGTTACGATATCCTGCCCTTTGAAGGTCCTTATTTACGATCTTTATATGATCAAACCGCTGGTCTGGTCCAGGATCGATTAGAAATGGCAGCATTACGGATCGCAGCAATGTGGGTCTATTGCTGGAACCAGGCCGGCCAACCACCACCACCGAAAAGATGAGTACACCCGAGCCGCAAGCCATATCCGTATCTGATCTTACCCAACAAATCAAGAATGTACTGGAAGGCAGCTTCCCTATTTTGTGGGTCTCTGGTGAAATTTCCAATTTCGTGCACCATGGTTCAGGGCACATGTATTTTACACTCAAGGATGAGAAAGCGGAAATCCGAGGCATCATGTTCAAAGGGTTTAATCAATTTTTACATTTCAAACCGGAAAATGGCATGCAGGTTCTGCTGCAGGGAGATATAACTGTGTATGAGACCCGGGGGCAATACCAGATAGTGGCCAAGAAAATGGAACCGGCTGGAATTGGGACCCTCTACCTGGCCTTCGAAGCGCTGAAGAAACAGTTAGCAGCGGAAGGCCTGTTTGACCCGGAAGTAAAACAGAAACTGCCGGCTTACCCCAGGCGGATCGGCGTGATTACTTCCCAGACCGGTGCCGCTGTCCGTGACATTTTCCAGATATTGGAACGCCGGGCGCTCCACATTGATGTAATCCTCAGACCTTCCCGTGTACAGGGTGATAAAGCTGCGCTTGATCTTGTTGAAGCAATAAATGACATGGCAGCATTTGACGCTGTGGATGTGATCATCTTGGGTCGGGGCGGCGGATCACTGGAAGATTTATGGCCCTTCAATGAAGAACCGGTAGCGCGGGCTATATTTGCATGCCCTATTCCGATCATTTCTGCTGTAGGCCATGAAACAGACTTGTCCATTTCCGACCTGGTGGCGGATATGCGTGCATCTACGCCGTCAGAAGCAGCGGAGGTTGTTTCACCTGCTACAAGTGATCTTATTGAACATATCCATGGTTACGAGCGCAATCTGGCTTTGATCATGCAGCGTGATTTGCAAAAACGCTGGCAGGGGCTGGACAGCGCGAAAGACCGTTTTGTCCTACAGGAACCAGGTCAATTATTGAAACAGCATCGTACCCGTTCCCGGGAACTGATCCATTTAATGATGCAAGCCTATCGGCTGGGGATTCAGGGCTTTTCTGGAAAATTTGCTGGTGCGAATGAAAAACTGCTGGCCATGAACCCGATGAATATTCTTTCCAGGGGGTATTCTATTGCTTATCGTGAAACCGATCAGAAAATTATACGTGATCCGCAAGATCTGGGAGAAGGGGATCCCTTTGAGTTACAAACCTTTAAAGGTACTTTCCGGGCCAAAAGGGCGGACAGGAAAAAATAGAACCTCGAACCATCTAGTCTTTGTAATATTAGATTATGGCGAAAAAAGATAAACCAATCCAATTTGAGGAAGCATTCAAGCGTCTTGAGGAAATTGTCTCCAAGCTGGAGTCGGGTGATCTATCACTGGAAGAGAGCATGACTCTTTTTGAAGAGGGGATTACACTAACTGAAACGTGCCGAACAAGACTTGAAGCTGCCGAACAAAAGATTCAACTATTGCTGAAGGATTCTGAAGGCGATTTGTCCCTGGAGGATATGGATTGAATAAGCCAACCAGTTTTGGCATTTGGGCCAATACGGATAAGCCTGCATTCTGGAAGGTATTGCCTGATATTGTATCCTGGGCCAAGGATAAGGGCCTTGATTTATACATCACCACCAGAATTGAGTCCCAGCTGAAAGATCTTGATCTTGATTCTCAGCTTATAGAAAGTGCCGATGATTTTGCAAAGCTGGATTTCATTATGACCCTCGGCGGTGACGGAACAATTCTTTCATTGGCTCGAGCTGTCGGTGATCGCAGTACGCCTATTTTGGGTATTCACCTGGGTGAATTGGGATTCCTGGCAGAAGTGATTCTGGAAGACATGTTCACGCGCCTGGACGCAGTAGCCGCAGGTGATTTCAATATTCAAAAGCGCATGGTTATAAAATGTGTTGTGAACAATGGCAACGAACCGCACACATTTCATGCCCTGAATGATATTGTAGTGGACCGGGGGAAATCTCACCGCCTGCTTACCTGTGAGTTATTGGCGAATGATGATTTTGTCGCTAAATACAAAGCGGATGGTTTGATTGTAGCTACACCGACAGGATCCACTGCCTATTCCTTGGCTTCCGGTGGACCCATCGTGATACCAACATTTGGTTCAATGGTGGTCACACCTATCTGTCCCCATACGCTGACCTTGCGGCCTATTGTTTTTCCTGATGATCAAGTCCTGAAAATTTCATTTCCTGAAAATGGTGGGCAGGATATGGCTCTGGCTATCGATGGCCAGGTAAATGAATACCTTAAATCAACTGCAAAAGTTATGATTCAGAAAGCTTCATTCGAAATCAACATGGTGAATTTCACGGATTCGAATTATTTTAATACCTTGCGGACCAAACTGGGTTGGGGTGTCCGGGGTGAGAATTAATTTAAGGGTTACGAGCTCGACTGATGATCTACCATTTAAAGCGGAGGACTAACCTGGCATACCACCTCGACCCTTTAAAAATGCAAAAAACTCTCGTTGCGTCTGGGGACCATATTCACGCCATGTAGGCAGTACTTCCCCGTCTAAGCTAGCCTGCAATTGGGCGATGTCATCTTCTGTGATGCCACAGCGGATTTCATTCACATCCACTCCATAAGCATCAGCTGCGTTCAGGCCAAAAACCTTCTCCCTGATCTCAGACGTCATAGCCGGGTAACCGTAGGTTTCCTGGAACTCTGCAGATATCTGGAAGGCGCGAAAAGCGGTAATCTGGTCTTGCGGTGTCCCATACCAGATGGAGTCCGTGCCCCAGACCACATGATTTTCTCCCACATATTTCAGCAGTTTGCCGATTACGTGGGCAGCCTGGGTGGGGCTGGTCATCAAAAAGCGCCAGGTACTGCCCAGCTCCGCGTAAACATTACTGTCGGGTGAAATACTGTTGTCTTGGAGTGTTTTGATGAGACGATCAACACCCTGGGGATTGTTCGGGTTGTATTCTCCTTCGATGATATCAGACTCAAATGCGGAGTGATACACAATAAACTTCACATCGGGATACGCCGCGGCGACGACCCCGATATCATCAGGTGCAGCAAAAGCTGGGTCAAAACCCGTAAGAGGGAACCCCTTGTGAGCACATATTACGTTTACCCCGAGGCTGCGGGCTTTTTCGATAAATGGGATACCAACTGTCTCATCATCCAGCCGCCAGCCGCCATAAGGGGTATAGATTTTCCACGCCGTAATATTTTGCTCTTCAACCAAGCCCTGCATGCCCTCGAGTTGAGTGATACCCAGATCCGGCATTACCAGACCATGGAGCAGGAGTCGGTTTGAATCGGACAAACTATCAAAGATCTCTCGTGTCTGGGCCGCTTCTTCCGCTACCAGCGGATTTAGGTAGGGTTCGGCCGGGAGTGCCGAAAGTACAGCTATGGTTGTTTCGCTGTTCACGAACATTTCGCGCAAATAATTTTTCATGCTGAAACAATCCACCAGGTCGGGTTCACCGCAATAGCTTTGGGGCAACGACTGCAGAAACCAGGTCCATCCCGGTGTGTTTTGCCGCCATAATCCATCGGGGTTAACATGGTGAGTCTGTATATCAAAAATGAACTCGTCTCCGGAAAGCTCTACACAGGCTTTCTCATCATCAATGGTGGACTCCTTATCACTAGTGAAGAGCCCCCCCTACACACCCGTAGGTCATATTCATGACCCAAAGGGCCAACGCGCTCCCACTTGCGCGTGCAATAAACTGGCGACGGGTTAAACCGAGTTTACGTGCGCGCTCGCCCGCTAAACGCCAGTAATACTTCGTAGCCCATTTATCCAGTTGGGAGGGCGCGGGGGTACATACTCCCCATTGCATCCGTGGGTGAAGGGAATTGGTACCCGCAGTGGCGGAGGTGTTTGGCTCTTTTTTATCATCAGCTCATTCCCATGATATACTAAAAAAACTTACAGAAAATTATCATAGGCTATTGGAAAAAAGAAAGAACACTTACCCGGTAGAATGAACAAAAAACCCCGCTCATTAGAACGGTTGAAAAAGATGGGTCCAAAAAGGGATTTTTTCCTTTAAGAGTTTTGCGATCACCATTTAAAACTATAGGCCAAACCAAACACATTGATTTCATCCGGACTCGATTTGGTGATGTCCTCTTTTTTATACGTGTAGAAAATCTTAATTGACTTCTTTCGCGGAAGGTCAACGGCAACACCAAATGAAACTCTATACTCATCAAGCTGATTATGATCTGTATTGTAAAGATGGAGCAATTCACCAGAAACATAGGGTTCAATTTTTTTACTTAATTTATACTCAATTGTAAATTTATTTCTGATCATATTCTCAGGGATTTCTCCATCCTCGTAGGTCCTTTGGAACTTTGTACGGTACTTCAGGCTGACAGGTTTGAATTTGTATTTATATGATCCGCCAAAACTGAACCGTTGTTTAATTTTATCTTCAAATATGGCGTAGCGGTATGGAATCTGAATTTTCAGGCCATCGAAAACCTTATATGAAATAGAAACTTCTGAGAAGGTTTGTTTAAAAGTTGATAGCTTATTATTTAATCTTAGTTCCTGTTCAAATTCCAGCTCGAGCTTATAAGGTAGTTTCTTTTCGAATCCAATACTGGTCCAAGATTCATTATCGTTTAATCCGTAAGAACATTGAATAAAAAGGAAAAAGAGCCAATACCCTATATGTAATCTTGCAGTCTTATGCACCTTACTTCATCAAGTAACTTCAAGTATATCATACTGAAGGATGGATATTTGTTTATTCGTCCTTTTTTTAATCTTTGTAATAAATCATGATTCGGGCTGTATCCCTTAGAAAGTTCATTCCACGGAATTCGAAACTTTGAATATTTAAGCCGGTTCTCTCTTTTAAATCCGCAAGTAATGTGTCATGATTTTCCGGTTTAATATTTTCAATCTTCTCATATTCTATTGTAATACGAACCAGCGAATTCTTTTGCCAATGTGTTTCAAGGAAATAGGTTAATCCAACCAATGCAATATTCGTAAATATCACTGCGCCATAGGAGACTTCCGTATCGCTTATGGCGTTGATGACCCCGATGGTGATTACGATAAACAGGTAGGTCATTTCCTTGATGGGAATGGGATCCGTCCTGTAACGGAGAATGGCAAAAACAGCAAACAGTCCGAATGCGAAACCAATATTGATGGTAATGCTGCCCAAAAGAAAGGCGAAAAAGAAAATGAGGGAATTGAACATAAAATAGGTAAACACAAAATCTAAATTATCGGTATGATTACGTTGATAAATTAGTTTTATAATGATAAAGGCAATAGACAGGTTAAATCCAAAGCGGATGATTAAATTCAATAATTCAGATGATAATTCCATTATTTTTCCTTTTATTTACGCTTGAGTCAGAATCTTATTTATTCGCAATAATTTTGGTTTAAAGCGGTTGTATTTAATTTCCTTATTAACGTGCAGCATGCCCATACAATATTTACTAAACCTCATTTCTTGGATTTTCAAAGTACGTAAAATCTGAATAAAATCTGATTTTGGATCGTACTTTTTTTGTTTGATTTCTGAGATAACCAGTTGATCAAAAATTTTACTACCGGGTCCATTTTTTGCGGAAATGTTGGTGTCAATGGTCAGGCGTTCATTAAAACTGTTATCGGTCAATGTAATACGCGAAAATTGTACGCTTAGTTTTGGTGTAATTTGATTTGGTGGAAGGCCAATTATTTCAGACACCAAATCTTTTTCCTGTTCACCAAGATACTTATTTATTCCATCAATCGGAAGTCGCTTTTTTACTGTCCGATCTTTATTATTTTTAATTTTTATTTCAAAGAATGATTGATTACTACTACTGTATTTTCTTGATCGGATTTTAAACCGCTTCTTATTTCCATTATGATGCTGGTTATAAAAAAGGAAATCATCTGTATCAAAATAGGTGTTGTCATAGGTAAATACCCGGTCATTATTAATCTCTAATATTTTGTAAAACGGTTTTATTTTATCCAAAATCAGAGGTAAATGAATCTGATTGAATACAAATTTTGTGTCCTGACGGTCAAGAAGTTTAACATTATCCAATTCTTCTAAGGAGACCGTCTGAAGGTCATTTAGTAAATATTGGAACAGATATTTTTTGTTTTTATTCATCAGCAACGTAAACACTGTTTACCGCACCAGGTGTACCATAGCCATCGGAAGCAGCCCAATTCTCTCCCAAAGCGTTGTCTAGAGATGGATTAATCAATTCAACAGTCGGTCCATTACCATCGGCCAGTATTGGCCATGGGACAACATCATCGTATTCTACCTCATCAATCAATAATCCGTTAGATTCAAACAATCTGACCAGTTCCCCGCTAGCACTTAATCCAAACCCAAGATCACCAACAAATTTGGATACGTTCGGAAATAATTCAGAGAACACATCTGCATCCTTACATAAGACCAGATATTGCCCTGGAGACAGAACGATATTTTCAGAAAGCGTAAAAACGTGATCATCATTATCATCCTTGAACTCCCACAGACCAATAGCAATGGTTTCATTCGTTGGATTATGCAGTTCTACCCAATCTTCCGGATCAAAACCATCCGAGGAATTATAATTAATTTCATTTATCACCACACCGTAGTCTACAATATTAGTACTGTCTGTTTTAGTATCTTCGCAACTACAAAAAAAGAACACCATAATTATGATCGCATTGGTAGTTAGCCAGTCTTTTGCAAATGGAAGTGACAATAGCAGTGGTGTGATACGGTTAATCATTTAAATAGTACCATCTTCTTGATCTGCCTGGAATTTACTGAAACATCACTTTTATTCCATATGCACTCCAGCTGAAACGCATCATAATTGAAATAAAATATGTTTTAAGGGAAAAATCCACCCTTCGGGTTATGAGCCTCACTCAGTTTCTTCTATTTTAAATTGGCTGGAGGGCGAATAGGCGTCGATTAAACCCACAAACAAAAAATAGCTTTACAATGTGTGAGCCTCTTATCATCGTTCCGTATCTCCATAAGAGAGATTCGGTTTTCAACTACTATTTCATACTTTGAGTTAGGGCCACAGGCACATATCCGATGCCCATCCCATCTGGCGGGGTAACGATTAAAGCATTATCAATTTCTATAAGGGAGCCATGTGTTGGAGGAGATAACACTGGATTAGATACTCCCCAGTCAATAGAATGAATGGCTTCGACAACTGATTGTAGTATTGCTTGTTGATCGGAGTTGAGTTTGAGTTTTTTAATAGCAGGCTGATCAACAAAACGATACCAACCATATGTAATTATGGAGCCATCTATTAATGTGGCAGTGTAGGTCTTGCCTCCTTCTGGTTCTGGCCAGCCGGTAGGAGGTGGTTCATAAGACCTTGTCTGGACTGCTGGTCGCCAGCCTCTATTACCATCTATAAAACGAGTCTCTTTCGGAACATCTTCTGCTGGAACAACAGTTTGATAATCACCGGCATCAAGATAGTACTGGGGAAAGATTCCAGATGAGTTTTCATCATTCCATTTAAATCCCCAAGCATTTCCATTAAATGTTTGAGTTTCAACAATTTTTTTGAGCCCCCGTATTTCCTTACCGCCTAGTTTAAATCCAAAATGCGTTGAACCAAGTTTTGTTGTGATAGCACCTTGTTCATCTAGTGCTCGCGAAGTCAGCGGCGATCCAGTTTGCAGGTGTGAATTAATGTCATCGTAAATTGCTTTACTGGAATAAAACTTAACATCTTGATGGAAAATTGTCCGTCCATTTTGATCAACTGGATACTTCATCTTGGGTATTTGAATGAATGTTTGGCCATCAAACTGAGATACATAAGATTGGATACTTCCAATTTCATCAGCAAGTGGTCGATAAATACTGTTCGTAAATAATACATCAAGACCTCTTCCTTTAGCCGGCGGATACCCATTTGTTATCCGATTCCAACCTTCAGGAGTCATGTAAACAGTTGGTCCACTAAAGTTTGCAGCATTTAAGAAAAGTGTCCAATTGTTTGTGCCAATTGTTGAACTTGTTAAAATTGTTGAAGTAAGTGGAAGCGCCATCCAGCATTGCCCAAGAAAATCTCCATTTGCTTCTCTTTCGAATGTAATGCCATCAGGTGCATAGAGTAATTTGTTACTTAATTGTGCGAGCCCTGGTTGTTCATTCAAATTGTCATTACCACCCCAATTCCAACCTGGCG
>SCKQ01000007.1 GCA_004124535.1 Fidelibacterota bacterium | reverse complement strand
TGGGTTCAGCAATAATATTTTTTGGTTTTACACCTTTTATTTCTTTTTTAATAACAGCTGATAAATCTTTACGTGTGGCAATGAAGATATCTTCTGTTTTCCTGCACTTGCTTAAACGGTCAACCGTGATCTGCAGCATGGTCTGATCACCGATAATTTTCAGCAATTGTTTTGGTTTTGCTTGTCTGCTTAATGGCCAAAATCTTGTACCGCTGCCACCGGCCATCACTATACAATACATTAATTATTGATCCATATAGATAGGTTCAAATTCAATTTCCCAATTGGCCCGGACTTCGAGCGTATCCGGCATTATGTAAAACCATTCACTGGGTTGAAAGGGATATGCTTTGCCATAGAAATAATCGATGTTTTGGTCCCTGTCATCGAAGACAATGAGAGTATATAATCCTTCTGGTATGTCATTATATTCAAAACGACCTGCTGAATTTACAACACTCTTAAAATTCCAATGCTTTTTTTCAACACTTTGTATTTCAGTTATCATTTTTTCTGAATCAATTCCTTTAACAGTTCCGGATATTCCTCCGTATCCAAGCGGGCTTGTTGTTTCGATGTTTATAGTTGTAATGGAATCCTTAAATGTTTCTTTCTCATTAGTAGTCTCATGTCTGAATAATTTCAAATTATAAGATTTTTTAGGTTCCCAACCATTCTGAGGTGCTACAGAAATACTCATGGGTGTATTAATCATTTTTGTAAAATTGACT
This sequence comes from Fidelibacterota bacterium, assembly GCA_004124535.1. The sequence goes on along the minus strand of SCKQ01000007.1, from coordinate 61,871 downwards.
GCGTTTGTGTCATCGATTATTAAATCAATTTTAAAGTTATTTAACAGTTTTTCCGGCAATGGTCGTGAATATACTAATTCAATTGGAGAGACTGTCTTATCTGGTGTAATCGATATTTTTGAATCGGGTTTTGTAAGTGCTAAATAATTAGTATCTCCCTTTGCAGAAATGAATACATTAATTGCAGAAGAATCCAATAATACCGTTTGATCCATTGTTATATTTTTAAAGCTGATTTTTTCTTTCGCGCTGCGAACAGTATCGGTTACAGTAACAATTATCGATTTATCATCTTCAGGATGTACAAACCATTCCATTTTACTAGTACCGATTTTAAGTCCGTGAATGTTCATGCCATTTAAAATATCATTATTGAAATAAAGCTGACCCCAGTTCCAATCTTTCCACTCACCCCTTAATAAGCGCAGTGGCTCTTTTTCCTTGAATAAGCGAATGTGAATACCGGTGAAAATTGAATCCAATGCAATTACTGAGAGGGGAGGTACTCCATACGACATGCGTTTTTGATCTAACTGTACTCCTACAGCGCCACGTTCTATAGCCAGTATTTTGTATTTTCCTGAAGAAAGATAATTGAATTCAAATGATCCATCATCTTCTGTTTCAGAAATATAATCCGGTTTGGAAAGCAACAGTGTATCACTGCCTTCATCATAAAATAAATATACGCCCGCTGGCTGTGATGCATAGACCCGACCTTTAATAATGCCTGTATCTATTACATCGCCGGTACTGTATGCCAACTGGATTGGCTTGGCGAGTTCTACTCCATGCTCATCTTTGATTGACCTGCTCAAGGTTAAAACAACAGTCATATCATTTTTAATGCCCGTTGGTAAAGTGACAATAACACTTTTACCTTTGAATTTCACAGTAGGATCATCTTTTAAAACAGGTGCAATACGAATTCCAGCCGCAAAGCTTTTCTCATCCATATATTCTGAAAACGTTAACTCAACGACGGGCTCCAGCAGGCGCACAGTTCCGCTGGGCGGGTTTGCTGATAACAATACAGGTGGTGTTGTATCTTTTGGCCCTCCGCTGGCTGGGGCAATGGCTGCGCATTTCCACGTCGCAAGGGTAATACAGAAAAATAACAGGAATAATTTACTGTTCATCTGGAGGGGTCAAATTTAATGGAATTTCCTTGCAAAACGTTATTTCCTTTAGAGTAACATTTGTGGTGAAACACTTTATATCAACTCCTGCTTGCTTTGCATCAACCAACTCTTTAGAAAAAGAAGGATCTCGATCCCACATGGGCTGGAAGATTTCTGCATCCGGCCGCTGACAAATAAAAATGATCTGTGTACGTTTCCCATCCTTCGTAAGTGAAGACAATAATTTTATATGTTTTTTGCCGCGATCTGTAACAGCATCGGGAAACATTGCTGTGGCATCTTCAACATACGTAACAGATTTAACTTCGGTAAATACATCTTTACCATCAGGGTCATTTAATAAGAAATCAATACGGTGGTTCCCAATCTTGTATTCCTGTTTAATTATGCTCCACCCATTTAACATGGGGATTGATCCTTTGGATAGCTCTTCTTTTATAAACCGGTTTGGCAGCGTAGTGTCCAAAGAAATCAACACTCCCTTTTTCTCAACCATAACCGTTGAGAATTTTGTTTTTCTATCTGAATTTTTTGGTGCTGGGCGAAGCCATACATTTGTTCCTGGAATCAGTAATTCCAGCAATCGTCCTGGATCAGGCAAATGACTTTCTACAATTCCACCTGACAATTCAATGTCTGTCATAAAACGGTTTGGTCGAGCAACAAATTTGCCTTTTATAAGCGGTCCGATAATTTTCATACTTCGGAGTTTAGTTCCTAACTATCGTAAATTCAATTCATGCCTTTAGTACCGTCTTATATCCAAAACCTGGAAAATTATGTCCCGGGTAAACCCATTAATGAAGTGCAGCGTGAAATGGGCATATCTGAAGTTATTAAGCTGGCTTCTAATGAAAATTCACTTGGACCTTCACCTCGAGCCATGGCGGCAATGCGGCAAGCCATGGAGAAAATTCACCGTTATCCTGATGCCAGTGGTTATATCCTACGTAAAAAACTTGCTGAAAAATATGACATTAAGATAGATAATGTCGTCCTTGGTGCAGGATCGGAGGGCATCATGTCTACCATCATCCGGACGTTTCTGTTGAGTGATGATGAAATTATTTCAGCAAAAAATTCCTTTATAGGCTTTCGTGTGCTAGCGAAAACTTCCGGGAAAAAGATCCATTGGATCCCCATGAAAGATTACCGCTATGACCTGAATGCCATGGCGGAACAAATCAATGATTATACAAAATTGATATATATTGCTAATCCTGACAACCCTATGGGAACATATATAACACGTGAAGAATTTGATTCATTTTATCAACATGTTCCTGAACGGGTATTGATTATCCTTGATGAAGCATACTTCGAATTTTCGCAATCAACATCAGATTACCCTGACTCAATGACCTATCGGTATGATAATGTGATCACACTACGTACTTTTTCCAAGGCGTATGGTCTGGCCGGAGCAAGGATAGGTTATGGTTTTGCCCATGAAGAATTAATTGGAAACCTGTTAAAAGTAAAGGTTCCATTTGAGCCATCCTATTTAGCTCAAGTCGCCGGTTATGCAGCATTGGATGATATCCCTTTTTTGAGCAAGACCATCGAGATCAATGAAGCAGGTATGAATTATATGAAGAAAGAAATGGAAAAACTGAATATTCAATATGTGCCTGCTATTACTAATTTCATAACAACAGTTTGGGGCTCTGACGAAAAAGCAACCAACATTACAAAACAACTTCTTGAGAAAGGGGTTATTGTACGCCATTTAACTCCCTTTGGTTGGAATAATTGTATTAGGGTCTCCATTGGACTTAAAGAAGAAAACCAACGATTTATTGCTGCTATTTCAGAAATATTATAAATGAATAATTATAAATTAAAGGCGTTCGACCACTGTGAATTATATGTTAGCAACGCTAAACAAGCCGCACATTATTATCGAACTGCTTTAGGCTTTTTACCCATTGCTTATAAGGGATTGGAAACCGGCTCCCGCGACCGTGTCAGTTATGTAATGAAACAAAATAAAATCCGTTTTGTATTAACGTCTCCATTAGAAAAAAATACTGAAATTGGCCATCATATTGATGTTCATGGAGATGGGGTAAAAGATGTATCCTTTACCGTTGATGATGCAGAAGCTGCCTGGAAAGAAACCACCAGCCGCGGAGCTGAAAGTGTAGCCGAACCAAAATTGATCGAAGATGATAATGGTGAAGCTGTACTGGCAACCATCAAAACGTTTGGCGAAACTAACCATACATTTGTACAGCGTGATAATTATAATGGTGTATTTTTACCAGGATTTGAAGTACATAATGAAGACGTTGTTGCTGATCCTACCGGCCTTGTACATATCGATCATATTGTGGGTAATCAACCAGATGGTGATATGCAGCCCGTATGTGATTTTTATGAAAAAGTCTTTGGCTGGCATCGATTCTGGTCTGTTGACGATAAGGATATCAACACTGAATTTTCCGCATTGCGTTCAATCGTTATGGCCAATGATAACGAAAAGATCAAATTACCTATCAATGAACCCGCCGATGGTTTGAAAAAATCACAAATCCAGGAATTCATCGATTATTATAATTCAGCTGGCGTTCAGCATATAGCGATGTCCACTCGAGATATTGTAGAAACAGTCACCAAAATGCGTGCAAAAGGGGTCGATTTTCTGTCCACACCAAGATCGTATTATAATGATCTGGCCGAACGAATTGGTGATATAGATGAAGATATTGAAACGCTGGCAGATTTGGGTATTTTAGTTGACAAGGATGAAAATGGGTATATGATGCAGATCTTTACCCAGCCTATACAGGATCGTCCAACACTGTTTTATGAAGTGATCCAGAGAAAAGGATCCCAGAGTTTTGGAAAAGGAAATTTTAAGGCGTTGTTCGAGTCTATTGAAGGTGAACAGGCACTACGCGGTAATTTGTGATTAATTGAGGAAAAGATGAAATTTGTTACTTATGTAGAAAACGGAAAGAACGCACAGCGCTTTGGTTTTGTTATGGAAGGACACGTTGTTGATGTTCTCAGGGCGGCCATTTTTATGAATGAAGAAAATCATGAATCTGAATTTCTGGAAATTCCCTCTTCACTGCATGCATGTCTGGAAGAATGGGAACCAAATCTTGTCAAGCTGCAAAGGCTCCAGGATCAATTAGCAAATGAACACATTGCTGACCTGATCGCCAATAACCAGCACGTTGCCCAAGCTGAAGCTGATGTGCAATTGCTCCCGCCGATTACCAATCCAAGTACATTCCGTGATTTTTATGCTTTTGAACAGCACGTTCGTGCCGCTCGGAAACTGCGCGGTCTAGATATGCACCCCGATTGGTTTAGACTGCCTATTTTCTATTTCTCTAATCCAAATGCGCTTTATGGTCATGGGGATGATATTCCTTATCCCCAAAACACAGAGGAACTGGATTTTGAATTGGAATTTGCGGTAATCATTGCCAACGGTGGACGTAATGTTAAAGCAAAAGATGCAGACCGATTGATTGCCGGTTATACCATTTGCAATGACTGGTCATCGCGAAATCTGCAGCGGGAAGAAATGCCCTTAAGTCTTGGCCCGGCAAAAGGGAAAGATTTTGCCACGAGTTTTGGTCCATACATGGTTACGCCTGATGAATTGGCCGATGCCTGGGATGATGAAGGAAAACTGCAACTGAGCATGACTTGCCATGTAAATGATAAACTTATTTCTGAAGGTAATACCAATGACCTTTATCATTCCTTCCCAACTATGATCGAACGGGCCAGTATGAATGCCAATCTGGTGGCCGGCGATTATTTGGGTTCAGGAACAGTGGGTACTGGCTGTATACTGGAATTGCGACCAGAAAATACCGGCGGCTGGATCAAAAAAGGTGATGTCGTGCGGTTAGAAGTAGAACGCCTAGGTACACTGGAAAACAAAATTTTATAGGAATTAATATGCCATTTTATCAAAAAAGAGGAATTACTCCCGATAAGCGCCACATTCAATTCAGAGATGAGAATGGCAATTTATATTGGGAAGAATTGATCAGCCGCGAGGGTTTCAGCTGGATTTATTCTAATGTGTATCATAAGAATCCGCCAACAGCTGTGCATAAAGTGGGTGAATTCAATCCATTAAAACTTGAAGCTTGGACAGAAACCCATCGACACCACCATTTGACTACCCACAGTCTTGATTCAAAGGGAGATGCTATATCTGCGAGAGTACCATTATTTTTCAACAGTGATTGTGTGCTGTATAAAGCTCATGTATCCGCTTCCATGAATGATTATTACCGTAACGGACACCATGATGAGATCATTTTCATTCATTCTGGATCAGGGTCATTTAAAACTAATCTTGGACAGCTCAATGTAGCAGCAGGTGATTATGTAGTCATTCCCAGAGGCGTAATCTGGCAGTTGGATGTTGAAGAAAACATGAAACATTTCATCATAGAAACATCCGGACCTGTGGAAACACCGTCTCGATATCGCAATCGCCATGGTCAATTACTTGAACATTCTCCCTATAGTGAAAGAGACATCCGGACTCCTGATTTTGTTGACCCGCAAACAGATGGTCATATGAATGTGCTCGTTCGATTGAATAGCGGCTATCAAATGTATGCATACACAACTCATCCCTGTGACCTTGTGGGTTGGGATGGTTATTATTTTCCCTGGGTATTCAATATAAAAGATTTCATGCCCATTACCGGCAAGGTTCACCAGCCGCCTCCCGTGCACCAGGTCTTTCAAGCGCCGGGGTTGGTCATCTGCAATTTTGTACCGCGAGTGTTTGACTACCATCCTGAGGCAATACCGGCACCTTATGCCCACAGCAACGTGGATTCTGATGAAATTTTATATTATGTGGAAGGTGATTTCATGAGCCGCAAAGGAATGAAAGAAGGATCCATCACTTTCCATCCAGGAGGACTCCCCCATGGTCCTCAACCGGGAAAGATTCAAGAATCAATCGGAGCAAAAGAAGCAAATGAATACGCGGTTATGGTGGATACATTCAAGCCACTGAATATCACAACAGCTGCGCAAGCTGTGGATGACGCTGACTACCCTGCCTCCTGGCTGGAAAAATGATCTACGATCCTACCGAACATCCTTTACTGGAAACACATAAACTTATGATCGGGTCCATTGTGCCGCGGCCCATCGCTTTTGTATCTACTCTTTCAAAAGATGGATTAGAAAACCTGGCACCTTTTTCCTATTTCAATGGCATCTGTTCAAATCCACCTTCGATAATGTTTTGTCCTGCCCGGCGTGGCTATGATGGCAAAACAAAGGATACCCTGAATAATATTCGTGATACTGAAGAATTTGCTGTCAATATTGTTTCAGAGGATTTTGCCGAGCAGATGGTCTCTACCTCTACTGATTTTGAACCAGAAGTGAATGAATTTGAAGTTTCAGGTTTAACTCCTGTACCTTGTCAAAAAATTGCTCCGCCCAAAGTCGCTGAAGCAAAGATCAGTTTTGAATGTAAGCTGAACCAAATCGTTCCTGTTGGCAATGAAGGCCCTGGTGGTGGGTTTGTCGTTATCGGCACGATTGTTCTTTTTCATATTGATGATGATGTATACGAGGATGGATATATTAATCTTGAAAAATTGCGTCCCATCGGTCGCCTAGCCGGAAATATGTACACCCGCACTACTGATAAATTAGAGATTATCCGCAAGATCAAGCCTGATTAGTATTGACTAAATCTCTTGCAGAGCGCATTTACCAGGCGCAGTGCCTGGGCAATGTGGAACCTATTGAATATATGACGCCTTACCCCAACTTGCGTGGACTGGTTGAAGGACAAAATGTCAAACATCACGGTAAAATGATCTTTGCTGATATAGGCATGACCAATCTTAAATTTTATGCCCAAGTCCAAAAAATAGCGAACTGGCTCGTAAGTACTGGACTTAAACCAAAGGAACGTGTTTGGGTCCATCCTTTGCAATTTCCCCATACAGAATTACTCGTATTTGGTGTATGGACAGTTGGTGCGTCCGTTATTCTTGCAGCTGACCCCTTACAAAACATTGATCATGTCATAACAGCTGACAGGGTGATTGACAGTGACCCTTTTCCCGATTGCCTCAAGGGAAAGGACGATACATTTAACCCGATATACAAATCACACCTGGAAGATGAAGCGCTGATCTTTGTTTCAGATGACAAAGGGATTCGTCTTTCTCATTATAATCTGTTGGTCAATGCCAATGATGTACAGCGGAAACTGAATTTATACGATGATGGAACATTCTACGTTGAGTTAGAACCAAATAGTACTGCCTGGGCTGTTCTGCAGGCCGTTTTTCCACTTTATACCGGGGCACCCTTAACAAAGAAAAACCCTGATATTACAATTGGATTAAGTGACGCGGATTATATAGTCGATTTTTCATGGACAGAAATTGAAGATTCGAATCATCTCTATATTTTGCCGGAAAACACTGCTGTCCTTACAGTAGGTAATCAAGGACTGCATTTAACATCATTCGAACTAAAGGGAGATCAGCTGACGGTCAATGGCCATTCAGTTATGATGGGCTATATGGATGATAATCAAAATGAAGCAATCTTCCGCGATGGCAGTATGGTGATTTAAATTTTCTTAATTATAATTATTAATAATCTTAATCTATTCTATATGATCTTCAATATATTGCAGCATCTTTGTTTGAACGCTTAAATATCCTAATCGTGTCTCAATATTGATATAGCGTACACCTTTCCGCGCTGCCAGGCATGATAATGAACCGTTATCCTCAGCGGGTGGTGTTTCTTGCAAAACAACATTGTACGGTGACTTGGATAGCACATTAAAATCATCACGATTAGTGCATATATAAAAATTATGATGGTGTGGATGCTCGCTATTTTTCAGTGACACTTCATTACTAATAGCTATTTCATCATGTATTGAATAGCCTTGAAGATTATTATGCAATGCTAACAGCAATCCACGGTTCGGTGGCTTGATCCTATCAAAAAATCTTTCTCGATCCCTATCTAGCATGTCCAGCGTTTTATCTATTGTTGATCTTGAAATATTTGAATTCATTTTTATCAAATTTTTTTCTGCACCTGCCCTAGAAAAGATGCGATTAGGGTCTATCATATTGCTGTTTATCACCACTTCGCGTTTATCATTATCGATCAGAAAAACAGTGCCATTGTTTTTTTCCTTAAGACGCTTCAACAGCAGCAAGGCCGTTTTTTCATCACCATGTATCCATATATAACGACGATTAGATTCACCATGTTGTAATACCTTGAATCGAATACTAGCTATTTCAATAATGTCTTGATCCATATCATTGCCGTAAACATTAATTAGAAAAAAACATGATATAAAAAATATATGTAGATGAACTTTCATTACATAGAGTTTATGATTGAGCTACTTTTCTTGAAAAATATTGACTCCATTGCCAGAAGTGCAGCAGAGCCGCAATGACCCCGCCCGCGACAAAAGCACTTCCCAGCCAGGCAGTTACCTGTGGATAGGGTCGACCCAATGCGAAAGAAGGATCAATGGTCCAGGCTGCAGCTGGTTTAGCGGCCAGGATCAGGGCAATGGCTACAAAATGAAATGTATTGGCAAATACATGATTCATATACTCACCGTTGGACAGGCCGCCGTAACGGTTGCGGCTGCGGCCTTCTTCTTTTACATCAAAGATTAACATTATAAAATCAATACTGACAGCACCAATACCCACAATCATCAGCACACCGCCAAAGTCATGTGCAAATAGACAATACATCATAATAGGAAACATGACCGCACGGACCGTGTGATAAATATGCTCCAGGATGGATTCCTTATCCTGGTAGAGTTTATACTTTATATCATGGTAATAGACACCATCAACGATCGCTAATATACCAAATACAACAAGACAGACTGTGGCGGCTGTGATCAACTGGCTGTTTTCAGTATTTTGGCGTCCACCACTAGGCATTTGGAGCATAAGCTTCGGGTCATTTCCAGGAAAACGGACGAGCGCTGCTTCCGGGGATTTTCAAGTATGTCTGTATGTACCGATGGGAACATATGCTTTTCTTCTTTTTTTTAGTAGATCAAATTAGTTTGAATATATTCCTTTTTTTCTTCCAGTGTCCACATGGTCATATCAACCAGAATTTCCGGTTTGCCTTTTAATAAATTCCCCCCAAACTTGCTGCCGTAATAAACACCAGCAGCTGCACCAGCTGCCATAAAAATTAGTAATTGTGATTCTCCATCATTAAATGCAGCAGGAAAAATCATAACTCCAATCAAGCAACCGCCAATTCCACCACAGTATCCACCGATTCCGCCGCCAACCACTTGACCGAGAATTCCCAGTTTGGGAGGAAGTGCAATGAGTTCAATTTCTGCAATTTGAATTTTCACATCCCAATCGCCATTATTGATAACCAAATTATCACCTTCAATAGCATTGATCTGATAATCTTTGAGTTCATTGGAATAGGTGTAAATCCAGTATGTTTCTTGTTTGAATTCTCCTTGGGCCGGCAATGAACCAGCCAATAATAAAGTGATGATGAAAAGGCGTGCGATTTTCATTTATAATCCTGTTAGAATTTGTAATAGAATGCGATAAAGGGTCGCTGAAAATGAATGCCAATACGGAACTGTTCACTATATGCGTAGATAAAACCAAAATCGAAATCAATATCAGAAATATTTAGATTATCATTGAACTCAAGCATATTAGTCCAATAAGGATCCCAGAAAACCTCAAAAATGAGTTTAAGACGACGGCGGGCATCAGCGCTTACGGCATAATACGCCCGAGGCATAAGATCATAGCCGGAATATGACGTAATTGAAGAACCAACAGTATGGTTGATGCGACCCTGACCTGACTCTTTCAAATTTGAAACGGTAAATGCACCAAAAACCTCCCACCACATTTCATCTCCAAAGGGTTCATCATTATAGTAACCTTCTTCATCTGATTTGGAACCAACTTGTACCCATTCCTTATTATTATCACTTCCATTATAATAATCATAGTTTCTGTCTTTCAACTCATACTTATTGGGGAGGCCGCGCATATGATAATGGAAACCAACTGACATAGCTTTTTCTGATTTCAAATCACCACTTTTAAATAACATGAACTTGGGCCTAAAATTCAGGTCCCCGAAAAAATAGCCACCCCATTTTGAGGTAATGTGCACCTTTTCCGATAAGCCATAGCCCCAGGAAAGTCCGCTTAAATAAAGAACATTATCTCCCAGAGTATATCCAGTAGGATCAAAATAAATATCAATGAGGCGTTCATCACCATAATACCAACGGCCTTCTTCAGACTGGCCTGGTCGGGAAAAACCCCTTCTGACGCTACCCATGCTTTTAAAATCGATACGCTCAATCTTATCCTGGCTGATAAATACTTCGCCAAACTGGGCTTTTACGGTAACACCTTCGTTACTTTCAGAAATAATGATGCCCCGCAATTTGTCACCGGATTTCAGAAAAATGAACGCTTCTTCCGGCTTTATATCATTTTTGCTGATAATGATCTCTCCAAACGAGGTAACCACGGTATAAGTTGAATCTGTTTCGGACTTAACGGAACCGCTTACGGTGTCGCCGGATTTAAGATGAAATGTTTTTTCCTGGGCAAATATGCTACCCAGTAATATAAATGAAATGAGTGAAAATTTAATGATCTGCATGATCTTCTCCCTTAACATTGCTTGCTGTACTTATTAACATTAAACACACTGTCTTTTCTGTACAAGTGAACATTACGCAAATACACAAAAAGGCAGGGTGGGTATTGTAGCCAAACCCATTGATTCATTCGTGGGTTCAACAGAAACATTAAATTAATTATTATGGTATAACATATACTTGGCTGTTTCGTAGATCCCTGCGGTCATTTTCCTGAATTTTTCAGTCTGATCTGATAGATCGTCTTTGATGTCCATTGCCGGATCATCACTCAGCAGGTCATGAAATTCCATTCCAGAGCCATTGCGGAAGATGCGCAGATAGTTGCTCTTATTCAGTATTCCATAACTGCTGGGGGATATTTTTTTATTTACGATAAAGGCAAAATCATCTTTTACATTTAATACATCTCTCCCAAGAGTTCTATTCGTGTAATTAATACTACTCAAACCGGCTATGGTGGGCATGAGGTCCGCTAAACCACATACTGTTTCAATTTTTCGGGGCTCTATTGCTAGAGTCGGAGAGTAAATGATCAGCGGCACATTATAAGACCGCAGCCTTAAAGCATAATCGTCCGCCGGCATATGTTCTGCCCTGGGATCGGCATTGCCGTGATCCCCAAACAGGACAAAAATGGTATTATCAAAATAATCTGCATGTTCAGCCATATCAAAAAACCGGCCTGCAGCATGATCCAAAAAACGCATGGCATTGTACTGACCTACTGAATTGAAACCTGCTTTCCGCAATTCCTGCTCATCTACGTCCATGAAAACAAAACCGGCATTGTCTTCAGGAATAGAATAAGGCCTATGGTTTCCTGCGGTTTGTATAACAGCAAAAAATGGTTTTTCATTCATTCGATTGGAAAACAGATCGTGGGCCTCGCGAAATAAGTCCAGGTCAGAAATACCCCATACATCCACCCGCGGCCTGTCGAAGTCACCCAGTTCAATGAGCTCCATGTCTTTCAGGTTATAGGTGATGAGGCTGCGGATATTGGCCCAACTGGCGCTGCCGCCAATCAGGTAATATTTATCATGATCTTCAAATTGGGAGATGATGCTGTATTGATCCCGAATGAGTGGATTGCGGGAGGATGTTTTATTTCGTGCCACATCCGGGATGCCCGTTACCATGGTAAACACCGAACGGGATGTGCTTACCCAGGGCACATAGAATTTCGTGAAATATAAACCATCACTAGCCAGTCTATCCAATGTAGGTGTTGGGTCGAAGGGATTGCCCATGAGTCCCATGCGGTTCAACCCGACTGATTCCAAGAAAATGATAACCACATTAGGCGGTGTAACAGAGGTTCGGTCTGATTTGACATGCCTGGTAAAATTCAGACTTCCCATGTCAGGATCATCCACGCCCAGCCAAGCAGCGATCAATGGATAATATTTCCGAACTTGCTCTTCATCATAGTCCGCTTCGCTGAATGTGGTGGTATCATAAAAGTATAATACCGGATTTAAGGCCAATGCGGAAACGAAGGGATCACGGTTGAAAAAAGCATCGCTCCAAAAAAGTGCATATTGGGCAAAGGTACCCCAAAGACTGAAAAGGTAAATGAGTCCACCGAAAATGACACCGATCGTTTTGTGAGATTTATTAGAGTATTTGGGAGGTTTCGCGATGGTTGCAGACACGATCTTGTTATAGATCTTTATCCAGCTTAGGCAAATTATTCCCAGCAGTAAAACAAACCAAACGACCGGATAACTTTCCCAAACCATGTTCAATGCGATGGCAGGATTTTCCAACAGGCTCAAAGCTGTGATATCCACGCGCTGCTGGAGATAGGAAAAGTGTCCGAAATCTGCAGCATAAAAAACAACAGTACTGATGATTAAAATCCCATAGATCCATTTTCCTGCCAAACGAGTTCGAGATGAACGACCCATGTTTATTACAGGAACCATGGTCAGTATCAATAAGGGCAATGAAATCAATATAGACAGGCGCAGATCAAAACGAACACCCATCCAAAAAGCACGGGTTATGTCAGCGGAACTGACATCGGCGGCTGTATTTTTGAAGATATAGAAAAAAACGATCCGAAATAGAACAAACAGGAGCCATGTCAACCCCACCACTCCCAAAAGATAACGCAGCCGCCGGGAGCGCATAAATGATAGATTCATTTTAATCAGTTATTTCAGTCTAGTATCTGCAGGACATCCTGGGCATGCGTTTTAACAGACACTTTTTCGAAGGCGTGGGCAATGCTGCCTGCTTCATCAATGATGTAGGTGTAGCGCATGATACCTTCGTATTCCCGGCCATAAAGCTTCTTTTTGCCCCAGGCCTGGTAAGCTTTTAACGTATCCTTATTCTCATCGGACAACATAGAAAATGGAAAATTGAATTTTTCGCAAAAATTCTTCTGCTTCTGTACAGAGTCAGCGCTTATACCAACAATGGCTATATTTTTATCTTGATATGCCTGGAATTCATCCCGGAATCCCTCTCCTTCAATGGTTCAGCCAGGGGTGTTGGCTTTGGGGAAAAACCATAAAACCACTTTCTGCCCTTTTAATTCAGATAGGGATACAACATTCTCATCCTGATCGGGCAGTGTAAAATCCGGTGCCTTGCTACCTACTGTTAACATTTTATCTCCTTCATTATTCTAATTCTATTGTGGACCAGCGCATGCGTTCATCAGCGCTTAATACCATTTCATTAATCACTTGAATGCCTTTTTTTTGTCCACGCCAGACAAGATGCTCAAGTGCTTCATCCAAGGTAACCCATTTATAATCACAATGCTCTTCCGACAGTGTTACATCGTCTGAATCTACTTCAATCCCAAAAACAGGTACAAGGTTGATACGGTCATCATGGGCTTCATAAAACCGGCTTATATGATCAGCGATAAACATGTGTCTTGGTTTTAATCCTGTCTCTTCATCCAATTCTCTTATGGCTGCCAGCGGTGCTGTTTCTCCTGCTTCGATCTTTCCGGCCACTCCCTGCCATAAATGTTCATACATTTTTGTCTCTGCCCGTTTTAAAATTAAGAACAGTAACCCATCTTCCGCTTTGCGGTAGACATAAGCATCAACCACTTTTACCAAAATATCTGTCATTACATGCCTTTGCCTTCCAGCATTGTTTTCAGATAATTATGTGACCAATCATCAAATGTCCCTGCTGCAATTTCACCGCGCATGGTTTTCATAAGATCCATATAATATGTCAAATTATGCAGCGTGGCCAAGCGGTGGCCCAAAATTTCATTCACATTTAATAAATGCCGTAAGTAAGCACGTGTATAATTTTTACAAAGATCACAGTTACAGTTTTCATCTACTGGAACAAATTCTTCCTTATGCCGCTCATTACGTATGTTGACAATTCCAGCAGAAGTGAACAGCTGACCATTCCTGGCATTGCGAGTTGGTAGTACACAATCAAACATATCCATGCCCCTTTTTACAGAACGCACCAGATCTGTAGGGCGACCCACACCCATGAGGTAGCGGGGCTGATCCTTTGGCAGCAGTTCATCCATTTGTTCAATGGTTTCGAACATGTCACTCTTGGCTTCGCCCACAGCCAGCCCACCAATGGCAACACCGCATGCTGCAAAAGGAGTTAGTTCCTCCACGCTTTTTTGACGCAATTCCGGATAAATATTTCCCTGGATGATGGGCAACACGGTCTGTTCCCATTCATGAATTCCATGATTTTTTGCGATATGATTCGTACAGCGTGCCATCCATTTTGTAGTTCTCTCCACAGCAGTTTCAACAGTCTGATAGTCCGCCTGCCCCGGTGGACATTCATCAAAGGCCATAATAATATCCGCGCCCAGATGCTGCTGAATTTCCATGGAGAATTCTGGAGTAAACATGTGCCGGCTACCGTCAATATGGGATTGGAATTCAACGCCATCATCATTGACCTTATTGAGCTTGGCCAGTGAAAAGACCTGGAAACCGCCACTATCTGAAAGCAATGCTCCATTCCAGTTCATGAATGAATGAAGTCCTCCAGCTCTGCCGATTAATTCATGTCCCGGTTTTAAATATAAATGATATGTATTCCCGAGAATAATTTTCGAATCAATCGTATTCAATTCATCGGGGCTGATAGCTTTGACTGTCCCCCGTGTTCCAATGGGCATAAATACTGGAGTTGGGATATGACTTCGATCTGTAATGATTTCACCCGTACGGGCAGAGGTATTTATATCTTTCTGATGGATCGTAAACTTCAAGATCTAAAATATATGCTGGAAGGTCTCGCGGACAGATTTGACGCCATGGACTTTCAACTCCTTGTAGGAATGATCATTCTTTATATTTCCAGCCGGTATAACTGCAGATGTAAATCCCAGTGCAGCCGCTTCTTGCAGCCGCTGTTCAATGCGGGCAACTGAACGGACTTCACCCGTGAGACCCACTTCACCAACAAGAACTGTCCCATCAATAATGGCATCATCCCGACTGCTGGACGCCACAGCCGCAATAATTGCCAGATCTGCAGCCGGGTCTCGAATTTTTAATCCGCCCACAAGATTCACAAATACATCATTCATACCCATAACATTTCCAAGTCGTTTCTCCAAGACAGCCAAAAGCATAGATAGCCTGCGGCTGTCTACACCGTTCGCATTGCGCTGGGGTGTGCCGAAGTTTGCTTTGGATACAAGGGCCTGGACTTCCACCAGAATAGGGCGGCTTCCTTCCATGGATGGGAAGATGGCTGTTCCGGCCGTATTGGCTGTGCGCTCTGCGAGAAATAATGCTGATGGATTTTCAACCTCATCCAATCCAGAAGATGTCATATGAAACACACCCACTTCATTAGTAGCGCCAAAACGGTTTTTTACAGAACGCAAAATGCGGTGGTCATAACGTTCATCCCCTTCCAGATATAATACGGTATCCACCATGTGCTCCAGCATTTTCGGTCCTGCTATGATACCCACTTTCGTTACATGTCCAATGACAATAACTGTAAACCCTTTTTGCTTGCAGGCATTCAAAAGCTGCTGGCCGCAATCACGGAGCTGGCTCACGGAGCCCGGCAAAGAATCCAGGTCTTCATTATATACCGTCTGTATGGAATCAATCACAACCAGAGTTGGTTGAACCACAGATACTTGTTCCAGCACATTCAGAATTTCATTTTCTCCAGATACATGGAGGTCTTTTGTGTTTAATTCCAGCCGATCGGCTCGCAAAGCAAGCTGGTCTTCACTTTCTTCCGCTGAAACATAGAGAGCTGTCTGCCCACAACCTGCAACGATTTGTAAAGCTAATGTGGATTTACCAATTCCAGGCTGGCCACCCAATAAAATCATTGATCCGGGGAGCAGTCCGCCGCCTAAAACTCTGTCAACTTCGTTTAATCCAGACGTTGAGCGCATACGATCTTTTTTATTAGTGAGGGTTCGCAGTTCCGTTGTTTTTTTAGCGGGTGCACCTTTGGATTTGCGCCTGGTTTTGGGAGGATGAAATTCACTCAATGTGCCCCATTCACTGCAGGCCGGACATTGACCGTGCCATTTGGAGAATTCATTCCCGCAACTGTTACAAAGAAAGATCGATTTGGATGAAGATGGTGCCATTGTTTGGTGAATAAGTTATCAGTAACTGGTTAGTTCTACAAAACTTACAAAGAAAATTTTTACTTACAACACCCCGACCAGTTACAATTTACCAGTCTAAACCTAATGAAAAATAATATTGAGGCTTGGAGTAGCCAACGTCATTGATATCCCAGGCTGAATCCACTCGAAGCAAGAAGTAACCCAGATTTATTTTCATCCCCCAGCCAAAACCGGCTATCGTTTCTTCAAACTCATCTCCATTATCCCAAGCCGTCCCAACATCAAGAAATAAATGCGAACCAAGATTACTCAACATGAATTTGTCTGGAACACCCATGGCCAGAAGAAAAGGGAAACGAAATTCAAAATTAGCCAAAGCAACATTTGAACCAACTTGTTCCATATATCGTCTGCCTCTAACAGGCATTACAAATTCAGAGAAAAATACATCCTCGAGATCATTCTCACCATCCAGTATATCACTGCGAAAGTGGCTATTATCAGCTACTCCATCTGTTTCACCGTTACCAACTATCCAGTTTTGCAAACCGCCTAAATAAAATTTTTGTTTATCAGTTCCCCGGCTCGTGCCCAGCATTAACCGACCGGCCAGACTTGAATAACGGCCAATTTTGAAATATTTCCTGAAATCCATCTTAAGCGTTTTGAAGTCCAGTTTTTTGTTGCCCCAACCAGGGCTGACCACCAGGGTGGTATTCTGCCGAAAACCATCTATGGGACCCGTGTAACCATAAATCGTATTATCATACACCCAGCTGGTTACAGGTAAAACAACAGTAAAATCATTATTATTTACTTCCTGAAATTCATAATAATTCACTTGTTGCCATTCACTAAACGAAAAATAATGATAGGACAATCCGCCTTCTATCCGCATAAATCGACTAAATGGACGTGAAAGATATCCCATTATACCAAAATTTCTCAACAAACCGCGATGTTGATATCCATTTTGATCATAGCCCAGGAAATATTCATTCGCAATATGAGAAAGGGAGAAATAATAATCTGTGGGTCGGGTCAGATACGCATAGCTGAAAAAGTAATCACTTCGTTTCAGGTCGATCACCATTTCAGTCCCAAAATAAATCTGGTGATCACCCAGGATATCGCTGAAGGCAAACATAGTCATCCCTTGTGCACCAAATACATTATTGAAGGATGCGTAACCATTGACCAAATCCAGTGTAAATCGCGTTTTATATGCTTTGGGGATATAGCTATTTTCAGATAAGTCAGTTGTATCATTTACAAAATTTTCTGCAACATC
Organism: Fidelibacterota bacterium; assembly: GCA_004124535.1. The sequence continues at coordinate 44,181 of SCKQ01000007.1, read as the reverse complement.
TTCTGGTGTTTCCATGGGTTGATTATAATGATCATATTCCCTGGCAAAGATCCAGTCCTGATAATCCCTGCCGCTCGTCCTACCTGTACTCCACTGCCTTCTTTTGTGGCGCCGCAGATCAGTCAAATCTTCAGATCCTTCATCCTGTTTCATGACATATCGAGTTACCGGCACTTCCATGGCTTCTTTTTCTAAAGGATGACTCATGCTGTACACATCCCAGCCCATATCGGCGTAGCCGGCAAATACCAAATAGCTATCGTCGTTTGTAAGACTTAATTGGAATGTGCCCGTTAGAATGTTGGTTATAGCCACCGGATCCGTGCCAAGATTGTGTCGATAAATGTTCCAAACACCATCTTTATCAGAAACATAAAAAAGAGTGTTTTCTTCCGTATGAGCCCATACAGGATAATCTTCATTATGTTCTGTAGCTGTTAAGCGATTGATATTTCCCGATACTAAATCAATGGTATACAGATCTTTTTGAGAATAATCATGCTCTACGATGGCTGCGGGGGTATTCTGGCCAGTAACATCATCTTTTCGATCCGAAACAAAAACTAATTTCGAACCATCGTTATTCCATGCCGGCTCTGAATCGGAATAAATATCATTCGTCAATGCAGTTAGCTCTTCCGCTTCAACATCATAAATATAGACGTCACTGGCGCCGTCCTGTGTTCCGATAAAAGCCAGTTGATTTCCATCCGGGCTCCATGCCGCCGTGAAAATACCATCAAGGTTAAAGATTAATTTTTCTTTCTTTTTTGTTTTAACATCGATCAAATATAGCGCATCACTTTTACCCGCTTTTGCAGCAATGGCAATCCGTTTACTATCTGGTGCCCAGGAAATTCCGGGCTGGAGTAATTTTAACTCTTCAAAGTCCACTGACCTGTTGCCTTTGACCAAGCGCCTGATTTCTTCTCCATCAATGGCGCCCAGGATATAAATATCAAAATATCCCGATCGGTCCGACAATACTGCAATTTTACTGCCATCCGGTGAAACAGAAGGAGAAATATTGTAGTAATTTTTCTCTTTTTTATGATCAGTCAAACGCTTGGCAATATCTTCTATTTCATCCCGTCCGGCCACATCCGGCCAATACTCCTTTTTTAGATATTTATGCCATTGCTTGGTAAGGTCTTCATAATCCATACCCAATGCGCGCTCGATTCCTTTTTCAGCATTCTGGGTCATTTTCATGGCATTGATGATTTCACCGATCTTTTCACGGCCATACTTTTCAGCAATAAACCGCCAGATAGACTGGCCGCCTTTATAAGCCATGTAGGATTCTAGTTCTTTCACTGTGGGCATACTCTCATTGATGGAAAGGTCACGCATGGTCATATCCGCTTTGGTATCCCAGTTCATGGACAAATATTCAGCCAGCCCTTCATTCGCCCATAATGGAATTTGTAATTTGACGCGACCGGCAATAATACTTTGTATGCTGCCGTCATAAATCATGTCATTCAATAAAGCATGCACGAGTTCATGGTGGATGACATGCCGGAATTGCTTATAATCCCCTTCGAAGGGCAATACAACCCTGTTTTTGAATAATTCTGTTACGCCGCCGATACCTTCCCGCATGTACTGCCAGATAACATTCGTTTGCTGGAAATCGTTGTGGGAATGGTAGACTATGATTGAGACGCGTTTTTTTAATGTCCAGCGCAGGTGTTTGGAAATTTGTTCGTGGGCTTCTTCGGCAACTTTAGCAGTGAATTCTGCTAATTGGGTATCATCCCCATAAAAATACACATCAAAATTTGGAGAAGAGATCAATGACCAATCGAACTCCTTGTACTGCACCTTATTCTGCCCAAAAGACTGGGCCAGCAGACCTTCTATCAAAAGAATAACAATAACAATTATATTACGCATGTGTTAAAATTACGACGATACCTCATTTGAGTTCCAGAAACTATACTTATCTGAAACTATAGATTTTTCCGGAAGAAGTCAATGATTGGACTGCTCATCGTTCATTAAGTTAAAGTTCTACAATTCCTTTGTCTGTTCATCTCCAAAAAAGTAAGTTACTGCTTATGCAATTGCCCGTCTATTTTATTTCCGATATTCATTTATTGCTCCAATACGACGAGCATGAAAAGAAACGCCAGGAAAAGTTATTTCGTTTCATGGATTCAGTCGCGCAATCCGGAGGTACATTATTTATCCTAGGTGATTTATTTGATTTCTATTTCGAATATAAGCACGTTATTCCAAAAGTATACTTTCCCTTCTACCAAAAATTGTATGGCTTAAAAAACAAGGGTGTTGAAGTTCATTTTGTCACTGGCAACCATGATCACTGGACGTTGGATTTCATGGGCCAAACACTCACCACAAAAGTATATTTCGATGATGTTGCGCTGGATATACATGGGAAACGGTTTTATCTCACCCATGGTGATGGAATTCTTTCCTGGGATAGAGGTTATCGACTGTTGAAAGCTGTTATACGCAGTAAGTTTTTTATCTGGCTGTACCGCTGGCTGCATCCCACCATCGGTTATGGCATTGCCCACGCTATTTCAAAAAAAGGTCGCCATTATGAGCATTCGCAGGAATATAATGAAAAGGTCCTCAAGGAATTACGGATCTTTTCTGAAACCATAGCAGCGGATGGGCATGATTACGTCATAACGGGTCATTATCACCAGGCTTGCATTGAAAATGTGAACGGCGGGAAGCTGGTTGTTCTGGGCGATTGGCTGCAGTATTTTTCCTACGCTGTTTTTGATGGGAATGAACTTGAACTCAAATTCTGGGAAGCCAATGCGTAGGCTGATCATATTAACACTCATAGCAGCTTCCCTTTCTTTTCAAGGATGTTCAAAGATTAAAGGACTCTTTGGGAAAAAGGAAGGGAAAGCCGACGTAAACCTTGCTGAGGTGGAGAACCTGCGTCGTGAATACCAAGAAGGTCGTGTCCAGGCAGTGCAGGATTTGATCAGTATGTACAATGATTCCAACCTGCCCTTTGATGTGCGCATCGCTGCTGGAGAAGTGCTGTCGCAAACACAGCACCCCACTGCCATGAATGCCATTGCCAAGGTGGTTTCAGAAGCAGAAGCGTTGGATTTGAGTTTTATGGAAGCATCCATCGAACTTCTGGCAGAATTTCGAAATAATCCAGCAGCCGGCGATGCTATGGTACGAGCCATGCACACCATTGATGAAAAATCCAATAAACTGCACATGACCCTGGTACGCAGTTTGAATAAAGTGCGAACGAAAGACCAGATCCTAGCCTTATTGGAACTTTATGAAGTATCTAAAGCAAATGTCTCCCGTACTAACAAACTGTTAACGGAAACACTGGGTATGATAGGGTCAGATGAGGTAATTCCTATTCTGGTCACTATCTCCAAAGATCCCGATATAAATATAGCGGTTCGCAATCGTGCATTAGAGATTTTAGGTAAGAAAGATCCCCACGAGGTAGCACCGGCGTTTGCAGAATTGTTGAGTGACCCGGATACCAATACTGAAATCAGGGAATTTGCCATAAATACCATGGCCGGTGTCAAAGAAGAAAACCTAATCCTGGCGCTCATCGAAACATATAACACGGGTAAACGCCAGTATTTCAGTATGCTCAATACGCTACTGGATGCCTTGGGCGAATTCGATGATCCCCAAGTGTATAAAGCTACAGTTAATATTGCTCAAAATGATGAATTCCCCATGCATATCCGGGCCAAGGCGATTCGCAGTCTGGGCCGCTTTGGGAATGATACGACCGTGAAACTTGTGTTACCCATTTTGGCAGCAGCAGATAATTATCCATTAAGAGTGGCTGTGATGGAGATGCTCCAAACTATGGGTAAAACGGACGTTTTTGGGGAAGATGTGCGCAGGCTGGCTTTTCAGGCTCAACAGGAAGCGATCAGCCAATGAAGCATTTACTCATTTTTATATTCAGTTTATTTATTATCGCCCAAGAAACTGATACGACAAAAACGGGTACGTCAGTGTCTGATACAACTATTCTCGCCCAAGAAACTGATACGACAAAAACGGGTACGTCAGTGTCTGATACAACTCTTTTTCCTGAAGTAAAAATTGAAAAAAAGAAAGCGGATAAACTCCCTGAAGGCAAACCGTTTTTCGATTATAAGGATGGCCTGGAAGGTCTGCAGATACAAATTGATTCACTCAAGCGTGTTATTCGAGTTATAGAAAGAAAACAAGCAATCCCAGCCATCAATGAAGAATTATTGAATCTCATCAGAATCCCTGAACTCCAGCACCGCGTTGAGCTCACCAACGGTACAATTGTCATCGGGGAAATCATTGATGAAACGGCTTCAGTAGTTATTATCCAGACCGCCATCGGCCAATTAGCCATAGAAAAAGACAAAGTGGTCAATATCGAAGAAGAAAAACCTCCAGCACCAAAAGTAGAACTCATGAGTGAGCCCTTTGTGAGTGTTTATCCAGATCATGAAGAAATTACCGGCATAGTGAAAAATTCAGGAAAAACCCGGGCTGATTTTGTGCGCATCATTGCCAGTCTCTGGACAGCAGAAACAGAACTAACCGGCAGGGATTCAGCCTTTGCCCAGGGATCGGTTCAGGAATATGCCACCGGTGTCATTACAGACACAGCCATCGAACCGGGTGCCACGGCCAGTTTTACAATTACAGTTCCCTTATCAGAAGGATCTCCAGCGGTTGAATACCGCACTTATGGCATCCACTGGTCCCTGATGGACTGATCTATTTTATCAGTAAAACTTTTTCAGTTTGGCTGTAATTCCCACTCACTAACTGAACAAAATACACTCCACTTGGCTGGGTGGATGCATTCCATTTGATTTCATGTTCACCAATAGGCAGTTGTTCATTAACCAATGTTTTCACCAATTGCCCTTTAATATTATACACTCGTAATAGTGAGGCTTGTCTCGCTCCGATGGTGAATCGGATGGTTGTGGTTGGATTAAACGGGTTAGGAAACGCCGGGTACATTGTGACTTGATCCGGTAAAATGGGGTCATCTTTAATTTCCACTTGCGGCAATACAACCCCGCTCAATTCAATTGAACCACTGGAAATACTGATCACCCCCGGTGGAAATCCCAATTGTAAGGCTCCTACATCAAAACTGCCGCTAATAGAATCATCATCTATATGATTTAAGTTAACAGCTCCTGTTATTCCAAGGTAGGACTCATTTATCATAATTGTAATAAGGTCATCGATCAAATCTTCAATAAATGTTGAATCAAGACCAATTGAGTCAGGAATTAGGTCAGAAAACTGGCTGAAAAAGGATGTGTCTATTTCTGGGAAAAACCCAAAAATTATATTTGGGTTCAATATATCTCCCGGCGGTAAAGGCCAATCACCTGACATGAATATTGAATCATCCGCTACCATATAAATAAAAAGGGCTGAAAAATAAATGGAATCAATTGCTTGAATAGCTGCAATAAATAAAGTTGAACTTGTATCGTCAATGATTATCGTGGCAGTCGCACCACCGAGAGTTGAATCATTTAATTCAGCATGAAATGAACCGCTTTCAGAACCGGAGTAATCAAAACTTAAAGAACCGATATATCCGTTCTGAGCCAGACATAGTGATAATAAAAACAGAAATGTTGTTTTTTTCATTAAGATGTTAGAGCTACCATAATGGCATTTTGCGCATGCAGACGGTTTTCAGCTTGATCAAAGACAATCGAATATTCCGCTTCCATAACTTCATCGGTCGTTTCACGACCCCGCTCGGCTGGCAGGCAATGCATGAAAAGAGCGTCTTTACCGGTACGAGCCATCATATCTCCGTTGACCTGAAAGCTTGCAAACCGCTTTTCACGGGCTTCCGCTTCATCTTTTTGTCCCATGGACGCCCATACATCTGTATAGATAACATCGGCACTTTGAACACCACCAATGGGATCATGGGTAATGACAATTTCTGATCCGCTATTTTCTCGTGCTAGTTTCACAGTATCTTCATCCGGAGTAAACCCTTCCGGGCATATGCAGGTGAATTTCATGGGCAGCCTGGAAGCCAACTGCAGCCAGGAATGCACAACATTGTTTCCATCGCCTACGTAGCAAACATGAAGGTCTTCCAACGAATCCCTGTGCTCACTGATGGTGAGAATATCCGCTATTACCTGGCAGGGATGATTGTAATCGGTGAGGCCGTTTACGATGGGCGAATCAGAATATTCAGCCAATTCCAGAATATGGGCATGGTCAAAAAGCCGGGCCATGATTATATCATTGTAGCGGCTGACCACCCGGGCGATATCCTTGATGGCTTCACGCTTGCCTATACCAATATCATTGGGTCCCAAAAATAAGGCATGGCCGCCCATCCAAGTAAAACCGGTCTCAAAGGATATGCGCGTTCGGGCAGAAGGCTTGGCAAAGATCATAGCTAGTGATTTATTATGGAAATGCTTGAAATCCTCTTTATTGTGGAATTTGGACTTCAGGTCTTTGGCTAACGATAATATATTTAATATTTCTTCCTTTGATAAATCCTGAATATGTAAAAAATGTTTGTCCATTATTTTTCCTTTTAAAAAAAGGCTTCCTCCGGGAAGCCTTTTTTTCATAATTCGCTTTTAATCAAAAGCGAATTTAGTAGTTATGTTTTACCGTTTCAATGTGTAACAATGTTACTCATAAAGCATTTTAAACAGTTTTGAATCCGCTGGCAGCACCAGCGTTGTTTTGTCATCAATCACTTTTTTATATGTTTCCAGTGTACGCATGAATTCATAGAAGTCAACGTCCTTGTTATAGGCTTTTGCATAAATCTCCAAAGCACGAGCTTCTCCTACACCGCGGATTTCTTGAGACTCTTTATAGGCCACAGCCAGGATAATGGTTTTATCCTTTTCCGTAGATGCGCGGATCTTCTGGGCTTCTTCGTCTCCCTCAGAGCGGAATTTATTCGCCTGGCGATTCCGTTCTGCTTCCATGCGGGCATAAATGGATTGTTCATTCTCTTTCGGTAGGTCCACACGTTTGATTCGTACATCGACAACTTTAATGCCGTATTGATCAGTGGCTTCATCGCTGTTTCGAGTTACTTTTTCCATAATCTCTTCACGTGCTTCCGTGATGATTTCGGTCATATTATGCGTACCTAATTCACGACGCAGTTCTGAATAGATAATATCATCCATTCGCGTAATTGCTGTAGGAATCGCCTGAACCGTTTTCAAAAAGACCAAAGGGTCTATGATCTTCCAGCGCACATAATTATCCACGATGAGTGATTTTTTATCTTTACTCAATACTTCTTCTGGAGCCACATCATATTCCAAAAGCCTGTCATCAAACGTAACAATATTTTGAAACGGGACGGGGAGCTTGAAATGGAGTCCAGGTTCAGTAATAATGCGGACCGGATCTCCAAATTGCAAAATGACAACCTGCTGGCGCTCATCCACTGTAAACACAGTTGTAAAAAAGACGATGAGGCCTAAAACAATAATGACTAATAGTGGTTTTTTCATTTTACACCTCCTTGCGCATTCAAGTTCAGGAGGTTAAGGAGATTACTGCCATTTCCATCAGGCACGATATATTTTTCAATATTGGGCAGAATCTCTTCCATGGTTTCCAGGTACATGCGTTTGCGAGTAACATCCTTTCCTTTTTTATATTCCACCAACATAGCATTAAACTTGGCTACGTCTCCTTCCGCGCGCGCAATACGAGCTACCCTGAACCCTTCTGCTTCACGGATCATGGCCTGGGCTTCACCCCGGGCTTTTGGAATCACATTGTTGCGGTAACCTTCCGCCTGGTTAATCATACGGTTCTTGTCTTCCTTGGCCGATGCTACATCCTTAAAGGCCGCTATGACCTGTTTAGGCGGAGACACATCTTGGAGCTGGACTGCAACTACAAAAATGCCTGTTTCATATTTGTCCAGAATGGATTGAAGCAAAAATTTTGATTCTTCCTGAATCATGAATTTACCTGCAGTCAATGCTTCGTCAATCTTGTGCCTGCCGATGATGGTTCTCAAAGTTGCCTCTGCTGCTTCCCTCACAGTCTGTTCAGGTTTGACAAAATTAAATGTATAGGCCACTGGATCTTTAATCTTGTACTGCACTATGAGTTCAGCATCAACGATATTTTCATCTCCAGTTAGCATGAGACTTTCTTTTTCAATCGTGCGATACTGGTTATTACCCATGGACCTAAAACCGATCTCAACCCGTTTTACTTCTGTGACTTTCGGTGTTTGCACTGTTTCAATGGGATAGGGTAAATGATAGTTTAATCCTGATTGAGAGATTCGGGTATGCTTACCAAAGGTCTGCACAACGCCCACTTCATCAGGACCGACGATATACGTACCTGTCAGCAGCCATAAGACCAATCCTATGCCAATCATAGGAAAAATTCCTAGAACAGGAATACTGACCTCTCTATCGCCGATTATAACTCGTTTAGTTTGCATTATTTTTCTCCATTTTATGTTTAATCATATTTGTTTACGCAACCTTGCTACGGGAACATGTAACTGTTCACGATACTTTGCTACAGTCCTGCGCGCAACAGGGTAGCCTCGTTCATTTAACAATTCCTTTAATTTATCATCGGTACAGGGACGTCGTTTATCTTCCTCATCCAGTAATTCTTTCAGCAGCCGCTTGATCTGCATGGTGCTGATTTCCTCGCCACTGGATGTTATCATCCCTTCTGTAAAGAATGATTTTAATTCAAAAATACCATAAGTTGTATCAACATATTTTCCTCGAGTAGATCTGCTGACAGTGGAAACGTCCAACTCCAATTCATCGGCAATATCCTGAAGTTTCATAGGCCTTAGTTGGTCTACGTTGCCTCGGAAAAATTCCGGCTGCCGTTTGATGATCTCTCGCATCACATCTGTTAAAGTTTTGCGCCGTTCAGAAATGGCGTCCACGAACCATATAGCATTATCCACTTTTTTCTTAATAAATGATTTGGCTTTTTTATCTAGTTCCCCGGCTAGCATATCTACGTATTCACGGCTTACTTGTACGTCCGGCAGCCAGCTGTCATTAACGACAATCACCCAATTATTTTCCCGTTCATACACGACCAATTCCGGTATGACTGAAATTGTTTCAGCCCCTTCATGTCCTGCGCCCGGTTTGGGATTCAAATGGCTGATCACTTCCAACGCAGCTTTTATTTCATTTTTTGAATATCCTGCTTTTTCTGCAAGGTGTTCGTAACGGTGATTGGCCACATCATCAAAAAATTCATTTACAAGCTTATACGCAGCAGCATGTTCAGATTTGTCGATCTGAATAAGTAAACATTCCTGCAGATCTCGGGCAGCGATACCATGGGGTTCAAACGTCTGGACTTTCTTCAATATCAGTAAAACATCCAATAAATCCATTTCAAAGCGGTCGCTGATGAGTTCCATATCCATGGCTAAATAGCCATTTTCATCCAAATTATAAATGATTTCTTCTGCTATTAACCGTTCTTGAACATTAAAATCACAGAGGTTCAGTTGGTCTGCCAAATATTCCACAAAATCTTTCTTTTGAGGAATGGGCATATCTTTGTATTCTTTTTTTTCATACACATTCGGAGGTTCATATTCATTATCCTGTTCCCAATCCAAATCCTCATCCTCATCATCCGTTGTTTCTTCTTCAGGTTCACTGGTACCTTCAATTTGATCAAGAGCGGGATTGGTTTCCAATTCTTCCAGTATGCGCTCTTCAAGATTGACGGTGTTGAGCTGGAGGATGGTAGCCTGCAGGATCTGTTGAGGCTGGAGTACCTGCTTCTGCTCCAAGCGTTGTTCGAGTGTTGCCATTAGTCCAACCTGAATTTTTCGCCTAAATACAGGCGTCGCGCCTCTTCGTCATTGGCCAGGAATTCTGATGTGCCGGAATTCAAAATACGGCCGTCAAAAAGCAAATATGAGCGATCTGTTATTGATAATGTTTCCCGAACGTTATGATCTGTAATCAGCACACCAATATTGCGGTCTTTCAGTGAACGGACGATCTGCTGAATATCTTCCACGGCAATGGGGTCTATGCCAGCAAAGGGTTCATCCAGTAAAATGAAATTGGGATCCATGGACAACGTCCGGCAAATTTCCACACGTCGCCTTTCTCCGCCAGAAAGTGTATTGCCCTTGTTTTTCCGCAAATGGGATATGGATAATTCTTCCAGCAATTGATCAATTTTATCCTGCTGTTCTTTTTTAGAAAACTTCGTCATTTCCAAGATCAGTTTCAAATTATCTTCCACAGAAAGTTTACCAAAAATGGAAGGTTCCTGAGACAGATAACCAATACCTTTTCGTGAGCGCATATACATGGCATCATTGGTTATTTCAAGGTCATCCAGGAAAATGTGGCCTTTGGAAGGCTTGATCATACCGGTGATCATATAGAATGTTGTTGTTTTTCCGGCGCCATTTGGACCCAGCAGTCCAACTATCTCACCCTGGCTTACTTCCAGGTCCACTCCGGTCACGACCCAGCGGGAACCGTACTGCCTGGATAAGTTTTGGCTTTTGAGTGTGTATTTACTGTTCATCTTCTTCTATAGAAGTCACACCGGATGGTTTGAGAATTCGCCAGTTTTCCAGGGCAATGTCTGATTCAAAACCAATCCCGTATAGGGTATCTCCTTCTTCGGTGGTTAGCATAACATTAACCTCCGTATAAATTAACTCTTCTTTGGAGTCCCAGACCAAGGTATCAGTATAAAGCGTTACACCGCTGTCGGAAACGACCACCACATTTTTCATGGCCCGCATAAAGTCCGATGCTTCTTCAATTTCCGCCAGTGCTGATTTCAAATTGGTGGTGTGGTTTTCCAATTCATCAAAAAAATCAGCGTCTACATGGTCATCGAGTAATATAAACTGCCTGTTATCGTATTTTTCTAAGTGCCCCGCGCGGATAATAGCACGGGTGACGCCTGCATCAGTGAGAGTAATGGTTACTTTCCAGCTTTCTTGGTCCGGGAGGCCTTCCCGTGTTTGAGATACGGAAGATCCATCCCTGCCGGTGCAGCCCAGCATGAATACCAACATTAAGGATAAACTCAGTTTAAACATTTACAGAAGGTTAACGCTAATGATAAGGATCGGTTTCCGGCGGATTCTGCACCTCATTCCGGATGGCCAGCAATACTTCTTCCAGCCTGCCCTGTTCAGCGAGAATCCATTCGAGAGCTTCCCGGAAAGCGCCGTGACCGCCGGATTTTTCTGTTACATGGATTGCTTGCTCTTTTACAGGAGCGTAGGCATTCGCTACAGCGATGGGCACGGCCACTTGTTCCATGATAACAAGGTCAATGAGATCATCGCCGATGTAGGCGATTTCATCATCATTTAATCCATGTTTTGCTTTGATCTCATTGTAAGGGCCACGCTTGTCCAATGTACCGTTATACACTTCGTTAATTTTCATTTCTGCCGCCCGGATAGCTGTGGCTTCTGAATAACGCCCGGATATCAAAGCTAATTTTAGTCCCGCGGTACGGGCAATGGCCGAACCGGCACCATCGGTTATATTGAACCGCTTTAATTCTTCACCATTGGCACCCTTATAAACCGATCCATCCGTAAGCACACCATCCACATCGGAGATGAGCATTTTTATGTTAGCGCAGAGTGCTTTTGTATTAGCCATTGACAGCGTTTCTGATATCTTTTAAAATTGCAAGTAGATCTGCCAATTGATCCAAAGGCCATTGAGTGGCGGCATCGGACTTTGCTGAATCCACATTATCGTGGACTTCCATGAAAATACTATCAGCCCCGGCGGCGACGGCTGCTTTGGCTAATGTAGGAATGAATTCTCTGGTACCGCCTGTTTTGCCACCGCCTGTTCCCGGCATTTGAGCACTGTGGGTGGCGTCAAAGATGACAGGATAGCCCGTTTCTTTCATGACCGGAATAGAGCGCATATCTGAAACGAGACTTTCATAGCCAAAGGTGGTACCTCGATCCGTGAGTAAAATTTGATTTCCTCCGGCGCCTTCGATCTTTGCCACAATACTGCTCACTTTCCAAGGGGATAAAAATTGCCCTTTTTTTACGTTCACAATTTTACCTGTTTTGGCGGCAGCTTCAATGAGGTCTGTCTGCCGGCAGAGAAAAGCCGGTATCTGCAGAATATCTGCGACTTCAGCAACGATCGAAGCTTGTTCCGGATGGTGGATATCGGTTAACACGGGAACACCCACTGTTTCCTTTACATCTGATAATATCTGTAACCCTTCTTCCATCCCCGGGCCGCGAAAGGAATCTCCAGTTGTACGATTAGCTTTATCGAATGAACTCTTGAACACCAAGGGTACACCTGTTTTAGAGCATACATTTGCGAGTGCTTCTGCCATGGCAAGAGAATGGTCTCTGCTTTCGATAACACAGGGACCGGCTATAATAGGCAGTTCATCTCCACCAAAGGAGACGCTGCCCGTTTGAATAATGTTAGACATGGTCAGATTTTAAATGAAATTGGACTGCCGCGCCAATAAAATCCCTGAATAATGGATGGGCGGCGCTGACCCGGCTTTTCAGCTCCGGATGGAATTGTCCCGCCACAAACCAGGGGTGGTCTTGTAGTTCAATCATTTCTACCAGATTCAATTCATTATTCACTCCTGAAAAAACAAGTCCATTTTTTTGCAGGCGTTCGCGGTAGCGGTTATTCACTTCCCAACGATGGCGGTGGCGTTCAGAAATTTTCTTTTTACGGTACGCATTGTAAGCTTTCGTCCCTGGCGTGAGTTCACAATCGTAAGCACCCAAACGCATGGTCCCGCCTTTGCGCTTGATGGCGCGCTGGGATTCCATAAGTGCAATAACTGGATATTTCGTACGCCGGTTGAATTCTGTACTGTTGGCTCCTTCAAGTCCACACATGTATCTAGCAAAATCGATGACAGCGCATTGCAGCCCAAGGCATATCCCCAAAAACGGCACTTTATTTTCACGGGCAAATTTGCTGGTCAGGATCTTACCTTCAGAGCCACGGGCACCAAAACCTCCGGGAATCAAAATACCATCCACATTGGCAAAAGCTTTGGCGGCATCATCATCATTATGGATTTTTTCTGTATTGACCCACTTGATATTTACACTGGAATTATTTTCAACTCCTGAATGAACAAAGGCTTCTAAGATACTTTTATAGGCATCGGGAAGTTCGGTGTATTTCCCGCACATGGCAATGGTCACATTGTGCTTTGGATTTTTAAAACGGTGGATGAATTTCTCCAAGTATTCAATATTGGGTTGTGAGAGCAGTTCTAGCCGGTCCATGATTATTTGACCCATTTCTTGGCGGTGCAGCTCCAAGGGAACTTCATAGATACTGGGGACATCCAGCCCCTCAATGATATGATCTCCGGCTACGTTGCCAAACAGTGCCAGTTTATCCTTTACAGCCTTGGTGAGTTTGCGTTCCGAACGGCAAAAGATAATATCAGGCGTCAATCCAATTTCCCGCAGTTTCATTACCGAATGCTGCGTGGGTTTTGTTTTTAATTCTTCACTGGCCCGGATATAAGGGACCAACGTTACGTGGACTATGATTTGATTACGGTAGCCCACCTCCAAAGATAATTGACGAATAGCTTCCAGAAAGGGCAGGCTCTCAATATCACCAACTGTACCGCCCACTTCGCAGATCACTACATCATATTTTCTGGGCTGATTTACAGCTCGAATACGATTAATGATCTCATCCGTAATATGCGGAATAACCTGGATGGTTGCGCCTAAATAATCTCCCCGGCGTTCTCTGTCTAAAACAGTGCTGTAGATCTGACCGGTAGTGGCATTGTTGGCTTTGCTCATATTCACATCGATAAAGCGCTCGTAATGGCCTAAATCCAAATCCGTTTCGGAACCGTCATCCAACACAAATACTTCACCATGCTGGTAAGGGTTCATGGTACCGGGATCCACATTCAAATACGGATCCAGCTTGATGATAGAAACTTTCAGTCCGGCGCTTTTCAATAAATAGCCGATGGAAGCAGCTGCGATCCCTTTACCCAATCCGGATATAACGCCGCCAAGTACAAATATATATTTTGTTTGTTTAGCCATTAGTCTCCGCAAATGCTTTTAAATCTTCTTCAGTATCTATCCCTCTGCCTGTATAATCTGTCATGATCACGTGTATGGGTAGTCCATTATCCAGCACACGTAATTGTTCTAACTTATGCGTCTTTTCATTTTCGGTCTGCATCATTTTGGTGAATTTCATGATGGCCTCCTTACGAAAAGCATAAATGCCAATATGCCTGTAATAACCGCCAATTTCATACTGTCTGGGATCACGCCGAAAAGCTAGGGCGATATTGTTATTATCCACCAAGACTTTTACTACATTGGGATCAATTTCATCTTCCAATGAAATATCTGTTGTCGCTACCGTTGCCATGAAAATATTGGGTACATCAAAGGCTACCACAAGATCATCAATCAATTGAGGATCGATCGCCGGTTCATCTCCCTGAATATTAACCACTACATCCGCTTCCAGCTCCTCTACTACTTGTGCCACGCGATCCGTACCTGACTTGTGGTCAGAAAATGTCATGACCGTATTTACCTTAAAGGGCTTTAGTGCTTCTGCCGTTTCATCGCTGTCAATGGCGACGATGATATCATCCAGTGATTCAGCCTGCAGAGCTTTTTCATAAACATGAACCACCATGGGTTTTTCATTAATAGGGGCAAGTATTTTACGGGGGAATCTGGTGGAATAGAGCCGGGCCGGGATGACACCGACGTTCACGAGAGCAAAACCATTTTACAGCGGGGACACGTTTCCACCGGATTCAAATTGTTCGTTTTGAGAATGTTCTGATTGAGCATATACCGGCGAAAACCTGGCGGAAAATTAAGGAGATAAACCCGACAATAAAGATAGAAATTTTATTCAAAACGCAACGATTCAATGGGATCGAGGTTTGCAGCCCGCCAAGCTGGATAAATTCCAAAGCCGATACCGATCAATGAGCAAACAACTAATCCATAGACAACCCAATCCATGGGAATCACAGCCGGAATATTTAATAATAATGCAACGACGTTTCCGCCTACAACTCCTAAAATCACACCTACAATTCCGCCGATCTCACTCAGGAAAACTGCTTCAGCAAGAAACTGTGTGATAATATCCCGCTTATTGGCACCGATAGCTTTGCGAATACCAATTTCCTTAATGCGTTCGGTTACAGACACTAGCATAATGTTCATGATGCCAATCCCGGCTACGAGCAAAGCAATAATACTGATTACAAAAGCAAAGGCTTTCACACCACTGGTGAACGAACCAAAAGTATCCAAGAGTTGTGAGTTAGAGACAACTTCGAAATCATTTTCTTCACCGGGTGGAACCTTACGGATAGTACGCATAATACCTATAGCTTCATCCAGCGTTTTGTCATATAGTTCTGGTGAGGGCGCTTCCACCGTAATGCTCAAGGATGTACGCTGATGGGCAAACTGGTGCAGATATGTAGAGATGGGAATGATGACATAATTATCCTGGCTTTCACCAAAGGATTGTCCTTTTCTTTCGGCGCTGCCGATCACCTTGAAGTCAATCCCATCAATGGTGATAGTTTTTCCCAAGGCGTATTCAAAGGGAAAAAGCTGATCCATGGCATCGCCACCTAAAATGACAACACGCCGACCATAATGGACATCACCGTGTGTGATATTGCGTCCTTCATCGATTGTCGTATTATATGTCCGGGTAGTCCACTCATCCCCTGCGAAAAGGGATACGTTACGTTTGGCCTGGTTATCACCATATTTGATGGACTTCCCCCAGGCATCATCACCAGCACTGACAAAAGCGGCTGTTTTCGCCCGCTCCCGCAGTGCATCATACTGGTCGTAGGTAATACTTTTACGTTTTGAAAATTTTTCCCAAGAACCGTGACCTCCTATATGGATAGCAGGATATTTTTGAAAAGAAAATGTATTGGCTCCAAAAACGTTCAATCCCGATTGAATGGATGCCTCCAGGGTTGTTATCGCCGTCATGACGCCAATGACTGAAAATACACCAATAGCGATACCTAGCAATGTCAGTGATGAGCGCAACTTATTCTGACGGATGGACTGGAGAGCCATGATCAGGCTTTCCTTCAGTGTATTTATAAAATGTCCTCTTTTTTTTACTATTCCCAAATCTTAATCCTAAATCCTTAACTTAATCCTAATCCAATTCACTCATAACGCAATGCCTCAATAGGATCCAATCGTGCAGCACGATACGATGGCGCTAATCCAGCAACAATACCAACAACTGAACTCAATATCAGAGAAATAATAGCCAGGGAAATGGGCATGGTAGATGGAAACATGTATTTATCAATCAAAAAACTACCGCCTAAAGCCAGAATAATTCCTATGCATCCGCCAAATAAACAAATGAACAAGGCTTCCAACAAAAACTGGCGCATAATACTCCCCTGTGTGGCGCCGATGGCCTTGCGTACACCGATCTCCCGTGTTCGTTCTTTCACGGAGACAAACATGATATTCATAATTCCAATACCTCCTACAACGAGAGAAAGAACAGTAATAAACACGCCCGTGCCACCTATGGCAATTTTCATGGTTTGATATTGCTGTCGAAAGGCATCCTGCTGGTTTACAGCAAAATCATTTTTTTCTTGCGGATGTAATCCCCGCAAGCGGCGCATAATTGCTGTAATTTCATCCTTGGCGTCATCAATATTTGCTTGACCCACTTTTACATCAAGACGCATCCAGCCCCGCCGAGAAAATATGCGTTGATAAGTTCCAAGCGGAATGATAGCACGATTATCCAAGCTGAACAAACCCAAAAATTTGCCCTGTTTTTCCGCAACTCCAACCACACGAAATACATAATTCCCGATCTTTACTTTTTCTCCGATGGGGTTTTCATTTTCAAACAGTGCATTGGCCACATCATAACCAATCACAATAACTCTTGCACCACTGCGGTCCTCGCCATCTGTATAAAAACGTCCTGACTCAATATTCATATAGGCTGTTTGTACAAATTCGGTAGTTGTGCCCAGAATGTTAATGCCCATGGCCATTTCATCTTTGCGTGTAATATTTGCAGTTCGGATTGTTACAGGTGCGGCTGCCTGGATGTATTTACTCTGGGCTTTTAATTTTTCTACATATTCAACTTTAAGATCAGGGCGATTGCGGATCTCCCACCATTCCTGTTCGCCGAACCATTCATATTTGGCGATGTACAGCACGTCTCGCCCCAAAAATGACATGCTCTTTTCAAAGGAGCGATCCAGACCGGAAATAAGGGTGCCCATTAGTGTAACCGCCAAGATACCAATGATAATGCCAAGCGTGGTTAAAGCTGTTCGCAGCTTGTTACCCCAGATTGAACTCAGGGCCATGCGCAGAGATTCAATATAAGCGAACATGATCAGGCAGTCGCTTTTTTCTTTCTGAGTTTTTTACGCGTTTTAGATTTATGATTTTTAATGTCTTCCTCGATGCAGCCATCGAGTATATGGATCGTACGGTGGGCGTGCTCGGCAATATATGCTTCATGGGTAACCAATATGATGGTGTTACCTTCTTTATAAAGTTCATCAAATACATTCATGATTTCTACACCACTTTTTGAGTCCAGGTTTCCGGTCGGCTCATCGGCCAAAATAATGGATGGATTGGTCACTAAAGCTCTGGCAATGGCTACACGCTGTCGCTGACCACCGGATAGTTCATTGGGCTTATGATGCATGCGATCCGTCAGACTAACCTTTCCCACAGCAATTTCAGCAAGTTTGAGGCGTTCGTCCCTGGGGACATTCGCATAGATCAAAGGCAGTTCCACGTTTCTTAACGCAGTGAGTTTTGGTAGTAGATTAAAGGTCTGAAAGACAAAACCGATCTTTCGATTACGGATAGATGCCAGTTGATTGTCATCCATTTCATGAACTTTTTCTCCCTCAAATTCATACGTCCCATCTGTAGGCGAATCCAAACAGCCAATCATATTCATCAATGTTGATTTCCCAGAGCCTGAGGGGCCCATAATTGATATATATTCATTATGGTTTATGGTCAAGTCAACACCATCCAGAGCTTTAACAATCTCACTACCGACATCATAATAGCGCTTTACACCCTTGAACTTAATCAGTTCAGCCATTAGTTACGATTATCCTCATCTACGCGGACAATACTGTTATGCTTTAAATCACGGCTGATGGCCTTATAGCTTCCGGTTACTATTCTTTCACTTTCATCTAAACCACTGATGATTTCATAATGCGTTTCACTGCTAATGCCCACTTTCACCGGTTTGGCTACAGCAAATGGTCCTTTTTTATTACCCTTAATTTCTTTATCTCCCGCAGGTTCATCTTGAACGACAAAAATCAGTTCAATCATTTCTTTCTTATAATTACCGCTTCTATATTTTTTCTCTTCATCAGATTCATCTTCATTCTTTTCACCTAATTCTTTATCATAACCTTCCGGCCGTATTGTCAGGCTTTGTATAGGAATGGTCAGCACATCCTCCCGGATATCTGTAATAATGTTTGTATTGGCACTCATGCCAGGGCGGATCTTGGGATGAACATCCAGCATGCGTACTTTAACTTTAAAATTTGTTACCTGTTCCTGAGTACCAAAGTTGGATGTTTCCGCCACATGGGCAATTTCACTTACGATACCGTAGAACATGGTATCCTGAAAAGCATCAACTTCAATTTCTGTCGTATCTCCCAGTGAAATTGATACAACATCATTTTCATTCACATCCGCTACAACTTCCATTTTGGTAAGGTCAGCAATGGTCATCAGTGCTGTCGCCTGGAACATGCTGCCAACTGCCATTTCACCAACTTCAATATTTATCCTAGTGACAATTCCATTTGATGGGGCAGTCATTTTCAATTTCGATAATTCATCTTCCCGGGAACTTAACGCTGCTTTGGCTTGCCTTAATTGGTTGACGGTCAATTCATGTTGCGCAGTGATAGATTCCAGTTCCTGTTCAGAGATCAGTTTTTGCTTGTAGAGTGACTCCATACGTTTTTTCTGGGCTTCCACCTGTTTCAAGCTTGCCTTTGCTGAATTCACTGAAGAACGGGCCTGGTCTGTGGCTGCTAAATGCTGTTTTGCATCCAGCGTAATCAGCAACTGTCCGGCTTTAACATGATCGCCTTCCTTAACGGTGATTTTTGTCACCCATGCTGAAGTCGTAGCACTGATCTTAATTTCTCTTACCGGCTGTATTTTGCCGCTGGCATTGACCTTGTGGATGACTGTTCCTCTTTGGACTTCTTCTATTTCTACATTGATAGCACTGTCATCTTTACGAAAAACATTTGCAGCAATAATAATGACAACTAATATCACAACTCCGCTGATAATTAATATTTTTTTCTTATTTTTTTTCATTGACAAAAGTTACTCCTAGTTATCTGTAATCTTGATCAAGTGTCCCTAATAATGCTCTCAGTTGAGCTTCTTGAGTTCTGGCATCGTATTTAATGCTGACCAATGAACTCCTGGCTTGACTGACAGAAACTTGGGCATCCAACACTTCTAAAATGGTCGACGATCCAAGACTGTACCGTTCCTGGACCAAATTCAAATCTTCTTCAGCGGAGGCTAGAACCTGCTCGCTGATAGGTATAAGCTCCTGATAATTTTCCAGAGCATTGATCAAATTCCCCAACTGTACTTGTAAATTATGTTTCTGGGTTAAATAATCATATTGCTGCTTGCGGACGTTCAATTCTGCCTGCTGCTGTTTTGTGGATAAACTATACCCGGTGAAAATAGGCACAGATAATGATAATGATACACTCGAAGACCAATCGTCTAATTGGGTCATACTGTCAAATTCATCGGAAGTTGTTCCATAGCTCAGCGATGCACTCAAATTGGGTAAACGTGTACCAATTAAAATTTTACGATTCAATTCTGCTCCGGAAATTTGCGACCGGTACACAAATAATGTTGGGTTATACTCTACCATTTCTGAAACAGACTGTTCTAATTCCGGTACAGGAAGAAGAGGCTGACCCAAATCTGTGATTTCAAAATAAACATCGCTGCCCATCAGACCCAAGCTATTGCGGAGGGCAAGCTTTGCATTACGCAAATTAGTTTCTTGGATCAGCACATCTGATTGTGCTCTTCCTTGCAGAACCTGTGTTTTTAATAAATCCGTTTTCCTTACTGCTCCCAGTTCAAATTGCGTCTTCACCAAACTCACCTGCTGGCGGGCCAGGTTCAAGTTCTTCTTGGCAACTTCCAACAGCTGTTGAGCTTTCAACCGTTGGTAGAAAGACTGGTGAACATTCAGTATTACATTGATCTCTTGCTGACGGGCAAGTTGTTGAGTGATAATAAGGGAATTATTCGCTGACCTGATCTGGTTCAGCCACTGACCGCCATCATAGATGGGTTGTCTGAGTGAAAATGACGATCCAAACGTATTTGACACGCCACCGTAAGGAGATGAAAATAAAAAAGTAGAATCCATCAACTCAATCTCCGATAAAATACTGCCTGTTGGTGAATGAGTTTCACTCCATGAATTACCATAACTAATCGTGGGCAGAATATTACTTAAAGAACCTCTAGCTCCTGCTGCTGCAGACTGCACATCCAAGGCTGCAGATTTTAATGACTCTTTATTTAGTAGTGCAATTTCAATGCATTTTTCCAGAGAATAGATCTGTGCATCAAGGCGTACAAAGACTAAGAAACAGTAAAAATATAATATTATTTTCATGAATTAGGTAAATAGTGACCCAATAAATGAGAAAAAGGTTGTCTGCATTATCCAATATATCCCTAAAGCAATCATAAATGGTTTTACCTCCCTACGATATAAAACACTCATACCAATGGCAAGAACGATTATTCGCCAGAAGGCAAAAAGATCCATGCCGCTCATAAAATTATATAGAAAACTTCCCTCTTCCCCAATCCCCAATAAGCCCAATCCAGTATGGATATTAACTCGCCATTGTGAAATCATAAGTGGGATTTTAACCAGCGCTTCTAAAATAGTGATCATATAAGTAAAAGATGTCATAACAAGAATACTACCGTATGACGATTTTCCGCCAAAAAAGAAATTGCCAATAATCATAATCATCAAAGACATGAGTAAAATTCGCACAGGTGTAGATAAGGCGCTGGTGGCATAACCGATCAGTACCATTCCTGTTGATGGTTCTATTATGCTTTCCAAGCTTTCAGCTAATATTTCTTCTTTTTGATCATCCGCTATCTGTGAACTCCCCATGATGTACTTTTCAGTTTGCTGGATCTGTACTTCTGTCAGTAATTCTCCCAAGGCTACCATACTTGCTAGCCCGACAACTGTTGTTATGATGATAGGTAAAATTGAATCTTTCCAATTATTCCGTTCGTCCAATGAAGTAAATACATCTCTCGGTTCTAAAAAAACATTAATAAGATTATTCATAAACGACGTTCCGTGTTAATCAGATAAAATTTCATCTTTAATTTTGAACATGTATTCTTTGGCTGCTTCATATTCATTTTCTATATCTCCATTTAAGATCGCTTCCTCAATTGCCTGTTTAATTTTTCCAACTTCTTTGCCTTCAGACAGCCCACACGATTCCATAATTTCCTTGCCTCGTACCGGAGATTGAAATGCTCGCAATGCATCTCTTTCCTCCACGTTTGACATTTTCGATTCCACAATTTCAAAATTCTGTAAATATTTTTTAACCCGGTTTGGGTTGCGTGTAGTGATGTCTGCCCGACATAAGGTCATAAGATCATCAAGTTCATCCCCAGCAGCGACTATGACCCTGCGAATAGCAGAATCGGACACTTCATTATTGACGATAGCGATGGGCCTTAAATGCAGTAATGTTAGTTTTTTCAGATAATCCCTTAATTCATTAGGCAGTTTCAAATATTTCGCCACTTTATTCAAGATCCGTTCGCCCACAGCGTCATGACCGTGAAAGGTATAACCTTTCTTGCTGTCAACTTTGCGCGTTTTGGGTTTGGCGATGTCATGAACCAAGGCCGCGAAACGCAATTTCATCTTATCTGAAAGCTGGGCGGCGTTATCAACTACCTGCATGGTATGATAGAAAATATCTTTATGGTGCCATTCCTTGGTTTGTTCTAATCCGTACATATCATCGATCTCTGGAAATACATATTTCATTAAGCCTGTTTTTTGCAGAATTATCAGTCCAATGGAAGGCTTGTTTGTTGAAAGGATTTTTATCAGTTCCGCTGTAACGCGTTCTTGAGATACAATGCTGATGCGTTGAGCCTGTTCATGAATTGCATTGAAACACTGTTCATCGATGGTAAAATCCAAGGCGGCAGCAAAATACGCAGCGCGCATCATGCGCAATGGATCTTCACTGAATGTTTCATTGGGATTCAGAGGTGTTTTTAACAGTTTAGCTTTTAAATCTGAAATTCCTCCGTAAGGATCGTTCAATTCTCCAAATCGATCAGGATGAAGATCCACTGCCAGTGCATTTACCGTAAAATCACGGCGCAGTAAATCTCCCTGCAGATCCGTATACACAACTTTTTTGGGTTTGCGCGATCCTTTTTCATAGGATTCAGACCTTGCCGCGGCAACTTCAATGGGAATTGCTTTGTATGGAATTTTGGCAGTGGAAAATTTTGGGAACGGGACAATTTTCTTTACCTTTAATTTTTTCGCCAGTGCTTCAGCAAACTCCACGCCATCACACACAACCATAAAGTCGATCTCTTTCAATGGCCGCCCAAGAAAAAGATCACGGACATAGCCGCCCACAACATAGATATCATGTCCGCGCTCAACGCCTAGTTTACCTGCCAACCGCATGACCTTGGAACCGACAGAGTCTTCCGCTATTAAATGGTGTATATTAGACATAATAGCGTAAAAGTTACGGAAGTTGTCCTAAATCATACACTACATCATAATATCATTTGCTCGAGTGAAAAACTTCCTTTATTTTCAAAGACTATGGATATTAAACAGATCCTTATAAGTATACTATTCTCTTGCATTGTCTATGGGCAGTTTGGCGAAGTAAAGGTTGTTTTTGACAACAGCCTGCTGAAAATCCATGAACAGCAGAATATCTTGCTCCTCAAACAGGATATTGTCCGTTATATAAAAACAACACGCTGGGATGAAGATTACAGTGATCTATTGATTCCGCTCCATATTCAATTTATTTTTGAAGGAGCGGTTCAAAAAGGTGCACAGGAAGCATTCCTTGCACAAGTGCTTTTTTCCACTGGCACAGATCAACGTTACTTTGATAAATCTTTACAATTCCCTTATGGCCATGGTGGTACATTATATTTTGATCTTGTACAGTTCGATCCCCTTTCCAGTTTTTTGGCTTTTTATGTAAATCTTATTTTGGCAGGAGAAATTGACACATATGAACCCATGGGCGGAACGCGCATGTTGGAAATGAGCCGTGAGATCGCCCTGCGAGGCACGGCCAGTGAATATTCCCGAGGCTGGTCAGACAGAGTCCAACTTGTCAATGATGTCAGTACGAACTTTGGTTTACGAAAAGCCAAATTTTCATATTATTACGCCATGGAACTTTTCCAAGACGGCGATATAGATGAGGCCGTCCTGGAATTCAAGAATATGATTAAAGGCCTAGATGAAGTGTATGACCGTTCCCCCCGTGAACATTATACAATGCTTTTTCTGAAAGCACACACCAATGAACTGGCAAATGTTCTACAGTTATTGGGACAGAAGAATATGCTCCGGGACATGATGGAGCTTGATCCAGATAATCTGGAGATCTATAAAAAAGCGCTGAATTAAAGATCACTGTATTTCTTAATACCGCGTATGTAGTGGGCGAAAACAATACTGCCGCGGTAAAATTGGTTCAAAACTTCTTTGTCATTCTTTATACGGACTCTCCGGACTGACCGTCTTTTCTTTAGTATTACCAGGGGATGGGTCAACAGCCAGAATAATGATTTACATACAGCACCGAAATGCCGTAAATCCCATTTAAAAAGAGCATAGGCAATAGCTACAAATTCCAGCGCCAGTCGTACAGGTAAAAAATATAGGGTCAGCGGCAGATTATAATTCGTCAATAGCATGAAGAATGAATTACGGTGGTTCAGGTAATACTTTTGGAATGAATGCATAGGCAGGGACACCGCATTTTTATGATAGACCACTGCATGCGGCTCAAAAACGATACGCTTTCCCATGAGCTGCAGGCGCCAGCAAAGGTCAATTTCCTCTTGGTGGGCGAAGAATATTTCATCAAAACCACCGGCTTGCTCGAAGGCCTCTTTTCGGACCATGAACGCAGTGCCGGATGCCCAGAAGATATCTTCAGCAGAGTCATATTGACCATTGTCTTCCTCCTGTTCTAGGAAGATTCTGCCTTTTGCAAAAGGATAGCAAAATAAGTCTATGTGACCGCCAGCCCCTCCGGCATAATCAAATAATTTTCGCTTGTAATAATTGCGGATTTTGGGTTGGGTTGCCACTATATCATCTTGTCCTGAAACAGAATTTGCCAAATGTTCCAGCCAGTCCGACTCTTGGATTGTGTCATTATTCAGAAATAATAGCCAATCACCATTTGCAGGCGAAACACCGCGGTTACACCCGCCGGCATAGCCATAATTATCGTCATTTTCTATCAATGCTATTTCCGGGTGGTTTTCCTTGATCCAAGCTTGACTGCCATCGGAAGACGCATTATCCACCACAATGATTTCTTTATCCTGATAGGTGGATTTCTTTAAGGAATCCAGGCATTCGGAAAGGATATCGATCCCATTCCAGTGGGGAATAATGATTGAAATAAAGGGCTGATTAGAAGACATCGTAGTAAAAAGGTTAGACGGATGCAGTTACACGAAATGTCTAACTACTAACGTTAAAAGGTTAACCTTTTTCATCCATTTCTTTTAATAGTTTTTGAGCTTCTTTATCTTTGGGGTTACGTTCCAGCCAGGTCGTCAATAAATCTCTGGCTTCATCAACCATTTCAAGCTTGCGGTAATTAATGATTAAATGACTTACAATATCCGGATAATTATTTCGGTACTGGTTCCATACTTTTTTATCCACTTTTTTCTGTTCCCTGCCGCCAGATAATATCTTTGCTTCCATAGAATTGTATCCACTATAAAGCTCTTTTAAAATAGATAAGCTAGTGTCATAGTTTTCCAATTCCAAATAAGATTGAGCATATTCAACACGATGGCGAACTGTATTATCTTGACGGGCGACAAGTTCGTCCAATACTTCTTTAAATTTTTGATTATTTCCCACACCGTAATAAAGTCTGCCTACTTGATAATGTAGATCCCTGTTATCCATGCGGATTGGATTTTCAGGTAAATTCTCAGACATTTTATCTAAAACTTCTTCAACTTTGGCCCGTTTTAAATCAGCCGCTTCATTGTTGTTCACAGCCTGTAGTTTCTGAAAATCCATGAAATGATAAACGGCTAGCTGCATATAGGCGCTGCGGTAGTTTTGCAGCAGGCGGATAACTTGATTATTATAAAATACGTCCTCATTCCCAAGGTTACGGAAAAGATACTTATCATGGGGGCTACGGAACCAGAGCGTTCCTTCCTTTTCTTCCCAATCAGGGCCTACAATATCTTTTTTCCATGTTTCCTGACCCAATTCCGTCATTAAGTGATATTCCATACGCTCGACATTAATCCCCTTGGTTTTGTAAGGACGCAATCGATAGGCCAGTCCTTCCATTTCCAAATATTCTTCCAAACCAATACGATTCCCCGGTGAAACAGTAACAGCAAAATAAATAGGTGAAGTCCATTTAGTGTCATTGATGATCTGCATAATCATCATGTCCTGCACTTTCAGAGCCTGTTTGGCAAATGTGGGTTTGACGCTCCACGTGATCTGCTGATCACTATTTACCGGAAACGTAACTTCCCGCGTTTTCCAGCGAGTTAATCCGGAGGTAATATTGCGAATATCATCATCAGCGATTTTAATAAAACGCCGGCCAATAATTTCATTCCCTTCACGTTCTTTGATGAGTTCATTAAATTCTGCTTCTGTAGGACGTGAATCTCGAAGCTGCTTGATGTACCAGGGCGTATTCAGCAAACTCAGGTTCGCTACGTTTACATCTTTACGAATTCCTTCCACTTCCTGCAAATACCATAGTGGAAACGTATCATTATCACCGTTGGTAAATAGAATACCGTTGGGTTCGCAGGACTGCAGCAGGTTATAACTGTAATCCCAGGCAACATAATTCCCCGAGCGGTCATGTTCTCTATAATTGGCTTTGAGCATAACTCCGGGAATGAAAATCATTTGTATCACAAGAGTGGCAATGATGGTATTCCGGGAGAGTACAGGTTTTTTCACAAATTTCGATATCCATTCACTTAATGCCGCAGAGCCAACTCCAATCCAGATCGCAAAGGCCATAAAACTGCCCACATAGGAATAATCCCTTTCGCGGGGTTGTGGATTATCCTGATTCAAGTAAACGATCAGTAACCAGCCGGTGACAAAAAAGAGCGTAAAAACCGTAAAGAAAATATTCCAATCTTTACGGAAGTGATGCACAAAACCAATAATTCCCAATATAAAAGCCAGCGGTAATCCAAACTGCAGCCAGTGTACACCATCTTCCCGATTATTAGCGCCCATGGCTGTTGTATAATCACCAGCGGATGGGCCACGTCCCGCGAACTGCCAGAGGAAATAACGGTTGTACATTTTTCTAATCTGGTAATTCCAGAAAAATTCCCATTGTTTTTGAGAATTATAAAACATGTATTTTCTGTTCTGGCTGGAAGAATATTTATTTCTCCCGGCCGCTGGTCGGCCGACTATTTCATGTTTTGCCTGTAATCCTTTATAGCGCCGTGGGAATTGGCCAATTTCACCATATTGCTCACGCTTCATGTACGAAATAGCAGCAGGGATATTTTCCGGATTATTTTCATCAATCGCCGGATCCTGCCCAGACCGGATAAAGATTAATGCATAACTAGAATAACCAACGAGGATGAGAACTGTTGATGACAGCGCCAATGATAAAAGTTGATGTTTCTTAAGAACAGACCAGATCGTAACACCAACAATCAGTAACACAAGGATAATCACTCCATTCAAGCCCAGAGCTGACCCGGCCAGATTTGGCAAGCCGATGATAATGCCGTTATGAATAATCAAGAATATGACAAATGTGATGGCGGTAGTAATGAAAAATGTTTTCCACTCAAATTCCATTTTACGAAAATAAATGATGAGAGCAATGAACGGCAGCGTCAAAAGATTCAGAATATGAACACCGATGGCCAGTCCGAACATGTAGGCAATGATGAGGATGTAGCGTTCGCTACCCGGCTCATCGGCCCTGTCTGACCAATGGAGAATAAGCCAGACCACAATAGCAGTAAAAAATGTACTGATGGCATAGACTTCCGCTTCCACGGCATTGAACCAGTGACTGTCGGTAAAGGCAAATGTCATGGCGCCGACAAAGGCAGCGCCAAAGACAATAATGGCATCCTGGCGTGATCGAATCTCGCCGCGATAATGAGCAATTACTTTTACAATAATGAGATAGAGCAGCATTACCGCTATTGCACTGGTAATAGGTGACATGAGGTTGACGCGGAAGGCAATGTCCGTATTCAGCGGCAGCATGGAAAAAATACGGCCCAGAATAAGATACAGAGGACTTCCCGGAGGATGGGGAACGCCTAAAATGTATGATGTGGCAATGAATTCACCGCAGTCCCAATAGGGCACTGTGGTCGCCATTGTACTTAAGTAAACAATGAAGGACACAACCAGCGTTACAGCTGCCAGCAATCTATTCATAAAAATATTGTTACTGGATATCACTCTTTTTCCTCGCTTTTTTCATCTTCATTATTACTATTTTCTGTTGCTTCATTTTCAGCAGGTATGGATTTCTTTTCCTCCCCAGGTACCTTTTCGCCTGTTTTTACTTCATCTATACTTTCATCTTTCTCATCAGAATTCGTTGTGGCGGATTCTTCTGCCGGTTTATTCTTTTCTTCAACAAAATTCATCTTTAATTCCCGGACAAGGTGCCCCAGGTATTGTTCTTCACTTTCAGAAAGATTGCCGCTCATACGATTATATAGCATATCCAACATATCGATCTGTACCGAGGCCTGATCCAAGTCTCTTTCCAGTGCATCATTCATGGGATTCTTAATCTTGCCAAGAGACACCCAGGCGCTATGCACCAGCGAGGAAATAAGCTGGTCGAATAGCTGTTCTTCGGTTAATTTATTTTCCAATGCCATAATATTTTTTACCTAACGAAATAAAACTGTTGATGTTTCGGACTAAAAAAGCCAGCGAATTTATACTTATTGTCTCTAAAGATGAACGAATGATTCTACTTTATTATATAGATGAGTGAGCTGCACTGTTCCTTATTCACCAAAGCGACCATCCATGATATAAATCCATGCCACATTCCTGTAAACGTAGATTTACCACCATGCAGGGAACTCAAGATAGAAACATAAAATGCATCAAATGGCATTCTGTGTATTCCGGTAATCAAGAATTCATTTGCGAACATAATCTTATCCATAGATGTTGGCGTGAAATGGTAGAGATGGCGTGGGGCATCATAAGCTGCCCATTTTGCGCCGTACTTTTTGGCATCTGTAGATTCATAATTTGGCAAGGCGACAATTAAAACACCGTCAGGACTTAACTGTGTTTTTATTTTTTCCAAATATATCCAAGGTTCATGAACGTGTTCTAAACTGTGCCAGCAAGTGATGATGTCATATTTTTCGCTAGAATTCAGCCAATCATTTGGTGATTCAACATTGATTCCGAACTCATTTTTAACTAATTCCCGTGCTTTTTGTGAGGCATCCACACCTTTTACATGCCAATCACTATTTTTCATTGTTTTCAGAAAATGACCGGCACCACAGCCGATATCAAGAATACTCCCCTGCTTTTTCCCAGCTGATTTTTCAACTAAGTTGCTTTTTCTACCCAACATGTAAGAACGAACCATATTATAAATGGAATCCAACAGCCCTTTTGTCTCTTCCGCGTGCGAGATATACTCATCAGATTCATAATAACTGCCAATTTTGTCCTTGTCAGGAAATGGACTGGTCAGGCGCAGGCGGCAGGATGAACATTCAACAATATCAAAGATCTCTCCACTCACTAAATAATCCTTGGTGGCGTAAACTTTTTTCAGTTCACTTTTGCAAAGTGGGCAGTGGGTTTGGTCTTTCATTAACTAATCGTTACCGTTTCCAT
The DNA here is from genome assembly GCA_004124535.1 of Fidelibacterota bacterium. The sequence continues at coordinate 14,851 of SCKQ01000007.1, read as the reverse complement.
ATATTGAGCATAATCTTTCAGCAACCGTTCTTTCATAAGCGGATGGTCATCTAGTTTTGTATCTGCTTTAGCAATGTTCTGTGCTATTTCCCGGGCTTGTCTTATAATCGGTCCGTCAGTGACCATATCTGCAATTTTATGTTTAAAAAATCCGCTCTGCTCCGTACTGAAGAATTTTCCCGGTCCGCGCATTTTCAGATCTTCATCGGCGATAACAAAACCATCATTAATTTTTTCCATTATCGCCAATCTTTTTCTGGATATATCCCTAATATTGCGCTCCACTAAAATGCAGTAACTCTTGGCGCTGCCCCGACCAATACGACCTCGGAGCTGGTGTAATTGTGTCAGCCCAAATCGTTCAGCATGTTCAATCAGCATAACTGATGCATTGGAAATATCGATCCCCACTTCAATTACCGTAGTGGACACCAAAATATTAAGCTCATTATTGGCATAAGATTCCATGATAGCATCTTTTTCATTCTTTTTCAACCGTCCATGGATAAGACCGATATTTATACCTTTAAATATATCCTGTAATGATTCATACCCTTCAGATGCGGCAGCAAGGTCTGATTTTTCAGTTTCTTCCACAAGAGGATAAACTACCATGCATTGTCGTCCAGCTTCCACTTCTTCACGAATAAATTTATATACATTCTGTAGACGATCTTCTTTTACTATTTTTGTAATTACAGGTTTCCTATTCTTTGGCATTTCGTCAATAATAGATAAATCCATATCACCGTGATACGTTATAGCCATCGTCCGGGGAATAGGTGTAGCTGTCATGGCCAGCAGATGAGGATGCAGCCCTTTTTGCAGTAGGTTACCGCGCTGAACCACGCCAAAGCGGTGTTGCTCATCCACCACTACAAAACCCAGGTTTTTGAATTCTACATCTTTCTGGATTAAGGCATGGGTGCCCACAACTATATCAATCTTGCCACCATTTATTGCAGTTAATATTTGTTTCCGTTCCGCCGCTTTTTGCCTCCCCACCAATAATGCACAGCTGATGTGAACTTTATTTAATAGTTTTTTGAATGATTTATAATGCTGGTGCGCCAGAATTTCCGTTGGCGCCATGACAGCAACCTGGACTCCATTAACAACGGCAGTAGCTGCAACTATAATGGCTACGATGGTTTTTCCTGAACCGACGTCTCCTTGCAGTAATCGATTCATTGCTTTTGGAAGGGCAATGTCTTCTAGAATTTCCTGGATCACATTTTTTTGTGCGCCGGTGAGTTCAAAACCCAATCCGTCCTCGATCTGCTGTACTTGCGGTCCGGATTTAGTGAGCGCGTTTGTCCCAACTTTTTCGTATGAATTTTTTCGCAATGCCATTAACAACTGTAAGAAAAAGTGCTCGTCAAATTTCAATCTATAGATGGCGGCGTGCAGGTTTTCTCTAGATTCAGGAAAATGGATATGCTGCAGAGCAGTTTGCAAAGATATTAATTTTTCTTCGTTTATAATACTTTCTTCAAAATGGTCTTCTATGACTGAAAAAAGATCTTTAATATTTTTGATAATCCGCCGAAAAATGCGGTGGTCTATGCGAACTTTTTTCAATTCTGCAGACAGTGGATACAATGGAATGATGGTACCCGTGTTTATCGGATCAGCATCGGAATCCAGTTTATCAAAATCCGGATGAACGATCTGAAAGCCGTTATAAAATTCAACCTTGCCATGAATAGCCAGGCGGTCTCCTTTTTGAATGGCATTTTTGATATATTTTACGCCATTGAACCATACAAGTGTGATCATTCCGGTGCCATCTGACAAAACAGCCTGGAATAATTTTCGCTTCCGGGCCTGGCGTTCGCCGCAGACTTCCACCGTTCCGACCATGGTCGCCTGATCGCCTTTTTTTACATCGCGGATTGATTTTACCGTTGTGCGGTCGAGATAGCGGCGGGGATAATAATGCAGCAGATCATTGACTGTATCAATGCCGGCGGTGGACAGAACTTCAGCCCTCTTCTGCCCGACACCTTTAATATATTTTATAGAGGTATTTAAATCAGTTTGGGCTGACACAAGGTATTATTTCCATTCCTTGCGATAGGTATACGTCACTGTTTTAGAACCGTCGGCGTCCAGCAAAAGAGGAAAGTGAATCGTTGAGGCATCTTTCTTGATATAATTGTCTGACGCATTTCGGATAACCCAATCACCATGAATCTGCTCCACAAGACGGATATCCACTCTTTCATCACGTTTATTTTTCACAACGATTTCTATGGATGCTTCTTCACTTTTGCGCTGACGGTCATAGTGAAGGACAATACGCTTGCCGATCACATCAAAGGCCCGGCCAGCAGAAATGGTGGTTGTTTCTCCACGAGGAACTTGTTTCAGTTCATCCTCGCCGGCGAATTCAAGGGAACCATCAGACGACTTTAAATAAAGACTGACTTTTCCCTGGGGCAATGGAATATCTAAATTGTTTTCTGCAGTATTGGCTAGTTTGATCTCGATCTTTAGGGGTTCTTCTTTTTTGCTTCGCTCGGTATTTTCAAACACATACGTTTTGGTATAACCAACATTTCTGGGTTCGTACAAGCGTACGGTAACACTCTGGCTACGGTCTAAATCAATGCGTTCCGGAAGAGAATAAATATAAAAATCGCCAAGCTGTTCTTCAGCAGCAACAGGAGTAGCGGACATAGCGGACATTCTGGCTTCAGCCCGATAGACAGGAACCGGCCGGCCGCCTTTTTTCTGCAGATTGCCCTCTACCAGTCTCAATGAAAAATTGCTGTAATCTATATTACTGCTATTGCTGATGACTGCTTCAGAAATGAGTTCTGCCCGATTGCCATTCATCACAAAACGGTACACGGCATTCCAGTCAAAGCCACCCGATAAATAAACCAGTTCGCCTGATATCGTACCGGTCATTGGACTGTCAATATCCCAAGCCAGTTCCGGACGCAATTGAGGAACAGTAACCTGATCCCGGGTATACATATAATCAACTTTGGAGCGGGCGATCGTCATAATGTCTTTACGAGTCCGGAGGGTAATATTATTCCCCTTCATTTCGATAAGTGTTCCTTCGTGGATTTTTTCATTGTGTATTTTAACATAAACAAACTGTCCCAGTTTATCGCTGAAATATTTATCGCCGTTGAAAACATTATTATTATAACGCTGGTAGTGAATAGTGGCATCATGGAGCGACAGAAAAGGTGATTCAGGCAAAAGTCCGCCGGGGAGTTGGTCATAGGTAATTTCAGATAGCCCCGCCTGAACTGACCAGTAAATGGGTGTTTTCACCAATGCGATGTTATCTTTATAAACTGTCATATTTTGACTCAAGAGCAAAAAGGGCAGCATTATAATCCATTTTTTCATTGCAGCATCTCCAGATTAGCGTTCACTTTTTCAAGCTCAGCTGACATTTCTTCCTGTTTTTCTTTTTCTCGGGCTACCACGCTTTGCGGGGCCCGGCTGATAAATTTTTCATTGGACAGTTTTTTAGAAATTTCCATCAAGTGCCCGTTTATTTCGTCAGCACGTTTTTGCAACCGCACTTTTTCCACGTCTAAATCAATCAAACCACCCAGTGGAATATACAGTTCATTCTTACCGATCACCACCGTTGCTGATTGTTCCGGTTTCGCCTGGTCTGGACCAGCAGTAACCGATGATGTTTGCGTAAGTGCTGAAATAATCGTATGGTGTTTTTGAAGAAATACCACCATGTCACTATCACATTTAGCGATCAATTCAGATTGACTGCCCGGCGGTACATTCATGCGGCTGCGAACGGTGCGGATGCCTGTTACAATTTTCTGCAACAGTTCCATTTCCTTTTCAGCGGTATCATCAATTTTATTATCATTAGCTTGTGGCCATTGTCCAACAATGAGATCTGGATCATCTGCTCTTTTCACATGAGCCCACAATTCTTCAGAAATAAAGGGTGCGAAAGGATGAAGAACAGCTAATATTTTCCGCAGCACTTGAATAGCCGCGGCCCGTGAAACATCAGCCGCATGAGCATCATTCCCATAAAATCGTGTTTTGGCTATTTCAATATACCAGTCACAAAAATCATTCCACGTAAAATCATAGAGCACTTTAGCCGCTTCATTAAAATGAAAGCGGTTTAGTTGTCGATTATACGCTTTAATGGACTTTTGCAACCTGCTCAAGATCCAGCGTTCCGGAATATCCAGTTCTTCCTTATCTAAATCAATTTCCGGAATGTTGCCATCCTCCAGGTTCATGAGTACAAATCGTGATGCGTTCCAGAGCTTGTTCATGAAATTCCGGCCAACTTCCAAACGCGTGGATGAAAAGAGGACATCCAGCCCCTGGGGCGCCATGAGCATGGTTCCAAACCGTACAGCGTCTGTTCCATATTCCTCAAATAATTCGAACGGATCGGGTGAATTACCCAATGATTTGCTGAATTTCCGGCCTTTCTTATCCCGGATGATGGATGTGAAATAAACGTCCTTAAAAGGCAGATCACTTTTGAATTCATAGCCGGTTATTATCATCCGCGCCACCCAGAAAAATATGATATCCGGACCAGTTACCAACGCATCTGTTGGATAGAAATATTTCAGATCATCGCTTTCATCTGGCCAGTTGTGGACAGCTATAGGCCAGAGCCAGGAACTTGCCCATGTATCCAGCACATCTTCATCTTGCACCCAGTTATCAGAATCATCCGGCCCTTCAACAGACACATGCAATCTTTTCGGGTTTTCCCTATGATACCAAACCGGTATCTGGTGTCCCCACCAGAGCTGACGGCTGATACACCAATCTTTTATATTTTCCATCCAGTGTTTATAGGTCTTGACCCAATGCTCCGGATGGAATTTAATTTTGCTGTCAGACACTGCCTGCAGGGCCGGTTTGGCCAGATCGCTCATCTTCATGAACCATTGTTCAGACATATAAAATTCGATTGGCACTTGGCCGCGTTCAGAATAGCCTACTTTATTCACATAGTCTTCAGTTTTCTCCAGAAAACCCTGTTTTTCAAGATCCTTCAATACAGCTTTTCTAGCATCTTCCCTTGAAAGATTCTGGTATGCTTCAGGGGTATTTTCATTTAAAGATGCATCATCATTCATGATATTGATGAATTCAAGGTTGTGGCGTTCGCCCATGGCAAAGTCATTGTGATCATGGGCAGGAGTCACTTTTACGCAGCCGGTGCCAAATTCCGGATCCACATAATCATCAGCAATGATCGGTATTTCCCTGCCAACCAACGGTAGTGTAACTGTTTTTCCAACCAAATGGGTGAATCGTTCATCTTTTGGATGAACGGCAACGGCCGTATCTCCCAGCATCGTTTCCGGGCGTGTGGTGGCGACAACCAAGTATTCATCATTATCTTTTACCGGATATTTAAAATACCAGAGGTGACCGTTGACTTCCTGGTGGATTACTTCCTCATCACTGATAGCTGATTTGGACACTGGGCACCAGTTCACGAGACGGTGACCTTTATAGATTAACCCTTTTTCATACAATTTTACAAATGCGGATAGAACAGCTTTGGAATAACTTTCATCCATGGTAAACCGTTCCCGCTCCCAATCACAAGAGCAGCCCAGTTTTTTTAATTGCTGGATTATAATACCACCGTATTTTTCTTTCCACTCCCAAGCGTGCTCCAAAAATTCTTCACGGGTGAGGCTGTTCTTATCAATGCCCTGTTCTTTAAGCATTTTAACCACTTTCCCTTCAGTGGCAATGGAAGCGTGGTCCGTGCCGGGGATCCAACAGGCTTCTTTGCCTGCCATGCGGGCCTTGCGGATCAGGATGTCCTGAATTGTATTATTCAGTACATGGCCCATGGTGAGCATGCCCGTTACATTGGGCGGCGGGATGACTATTGTATAGGGTTCCTTATCGGGATTTACTTCGGCGTGGAAATAACCGTTATCCAGCCAATGTTGATACCATTTATCTTCGATTGCGGAAGGGGTATAAACTTTTTCCAGCTGTACCGTCATTTACATTTTTATTAAGCTATCGTTCTAAAATTAAACTAAAGGCTGTGGTCAGTTTTAAAACATTCTGATTGGCCTTTACAAGGTTGCCGCAGAGAATCCGGCAGAGGTTTTGCATGACTTTATATCCTGTTTCCGGATGGGCATCGCATAATTCAAACAATTCTCCTTTCATGATTTTGGCCAGTTTGCAAGCCGATAAAGCCTTCACATTTGCAGTGCGGCGGTCGCCGTCATTGAAGAGTGACATTTCACCAAATAGGGGTTTGATTTCACTGGTGAGTTTTATGATTGCTTTTTCCCGGTTATCTATTTCTCCTTTATTCATGGAAAGGGTCAATGCCTGGTTAATTTCTACTTCTCCTTCCAGAAGGAGAAAAATGGAATCTCCTATATCCCCTTCTACGATAAAATTATCTTTAGCGGGCACATCAACTATTGATATCTTTTCAGCAAATAGTTTTATTTGCGATTCTTCCAAACCGCTGAAAATGGTAAAACCCTTTAGTGCGTTTACATCCATATGCGCCTCACGTAATAATGATGGCACGATTACCATCTTTTATTCTATAATTTGAACCAGGATTAATCTCTAGGGATATTTTACTTTCCTCCTTTAGAGAAATTCCCCCTTCTTTCAATTTGCGTTCAATGAAGGCATCTAAGGCTAATGTATCAGCTGAAAGAATTTCCCCAATACCCAGGTTCTCCTCTTCAGAAAAAACACCTACAAGAATTGAATTATTTTTCTTTCTAAAATGGTTAAAAAGATTATCAAATGGTTTACCGATAAATTCACTTGGAATATCAACCCTCTTGAAGCGGTTTTTAGAAACATTATCCAGTAATCTATTCACTGTTTGAGGAATACCCGGATCCATGACATGGGACGCAAGCATATATGCACCAAAATCATCACTGATAACCACTTCATCTGCATTAGCCCTTTTAATATGCGTCAAATTTTCTCGGTCATGGAGATATGCAATTAAACGAATATTGGGTTCTAATCCCTTGATGGTTAGTGCAGCCCGTATTGTTTTATCATCCGGATTTTGAATACTGTCATTTATATCACTGGGGATGATAATAACTGTTTCTGCTGCCTCCAGATTAGCTTTTTCCAATACCTGTTCACTGGTAAAATCGCCTACAACAAAGTGCAAACGTATTTTCCGATAACGAGTTTTCAGACGTTCGATTTCTTCTTCGTCTAAATCATTTATAAGAACAATATTTTTACGAGGTGCTTCTGCTAAATACTGGATGGAATGGATAATTTTATCAGCGTTTCTGTTCCACCCACAGAGAATAATGTGATTTTTTATGTTTAATTTTTCCAAGCCTTTTTCCTCCCGGATTCGTTTGGCTACAAAAATGGATGATATGATCGCTGTAAACATAGCTGTTAACGAAATTCCCGCAAACATAACCAATACAGCAAACATTCGACCTTCGGGCGTCTTAGGTGCAAAATCACCATAGCCTACCGTCGTCATTGTAACGATAGCCCACCAGAAAGGAGCTTCTCCTTCGGTAATCTTACCTATCTCTAGCATACGCAAAACCAGTCCGCCCAGGATCATGACCAAAAAAATACCCAAGCCGACCTGGAAGAAACTGTTGCGAATTAGTAAGTGAAACCAGTGACGCATAACAAAAAATTTAAGTCAGTTATGAGAAATAAATAAGTCAAGAATTAGTTCTTTTCAAGAATTCCTACAGTCTCAATATGTGGTGTATGAGGAAACATATCCACTATCGACAGTTTTTTAAGAACAAACCCATCTTTCATTAAAAGATCCACATCCCTGGTTTGAGTGGTGGGATTGCAGGAGATATAGACTAACCGCTTTGCTCCAAATTTTGGTAAAGCGGAAACTGTATCCTTGTGCATTCCGGCCCTTGGCGGATCAATGACAATCACATCCGGTGGCGGGATAGCTTTCTTCCCAAACCCTTTTTTGAAAAAGAAGTCCAGGTTTGCTTTGTGGAAACGCACATTGGTTATGCCATTGGAAATGGCATTGCGCGTGGAATCCTCTACTGCTGAGGTAATGAGTTCAAACCCATGAACCTCTTTTGCTCTTTGCGCCATGAATAAAGAAATGGAACCGGTACCGCAATAAAGATCGTAAACCGTTTCTTTCCCAGTTAATCCAGCTCCTTCCAAAGCAACATTATACAGCTTTTCCCCTTGCCTGGTATTGGTCTGGAAAAAGGAATTAGCAGAAATTTCAAATATAAGATCACCCATTTTTTCAGTGATTGTTGGCTCACCATAAAGGAGTGTTTCATATTCCCCAAAAGCAATATCTGCTTTTTTCGTGTTTATATTATTAATTATAGAAGTCACTTGCGGGAATTGTGTATGAATATGATCTGCCAGCGGCTTGATCAGTTCCGGATTCTCATAACTGGTGACAAGGTTTACCATGACATCACCGGTATTACGTCCAAAACGCAATACAAGATGCCGGAGAAAACCAATGTGTGTTTTTACATCGTAGGGTTTGAGATTTAATTCCCGGGCTTTTGATTTCACTATATTGAGTATATCATTACCCAATTCCGGCTGAATGTGACAACGATTGATGTTCAATATTTTATCATAACGGCGAGGAACATGGAGCCCCAGAGCAAAATCATTTTCAGCATCATCTGCTTCGCTAGGCAAAATCCAGCGGCGGTTGGAAAAGGAAAATTCCATTTTATTGCGGTAATTATAATGCTCATCCGCCGCAATGACTTTATCCACAGTAAAATCAGCGATTCCGGCCTGGCGTCTGAATAAATCCTCAACCTGCTGCTTTTTTTGGTTTAACTGTTCTTCATAATCCAACTGCTGTACAGAACAACCTCCGCAAAAGTTAAAATGTTCACAGGGGGCATCAACCTTAAATGCCGATTCCTCCAAAATTTCTAATGGCCTTGCTTCAGCAAATCCTTTCTTTTTTCGATAAACAAGTGCCCGGACTTTTTGTCCGGGAATGGAATTTTTGACAAATATGACATAACCATCCACTTTGGATACACCCCGACCACCATAGGCAAGGGAATCGATGGTCAATTCAATTTCTTGACCTTTTTGAATGGTTGTTTCAGGCATTTAATAATTATTTAAGGTTTGATCTTTATATCAGATCAACTGGAGACTATATTCAAATAACTGATCAATAATTTCTGCAGATCTTGAATACCAATATCTGCATTGGCCATTGTTTGTTCATGGCTCAATTCTTCATCGCTCATACCAGCTGCCATATTCGTAATGACAGAAAGGGCGGCTACTTTCATTCCAGCATGCCGGGCTAATATTACTTCTGGCACTGTGGACATGCCCACTGCGTCAGCTCCTAATGATTTTGCGGCTCGTATTTCCGCTGGCGTTTCAAAACTGGGCCCGCAGAACCAGATATATACACCTTCATGGAGTTTAATGTTATTATCATCTGCAATTTGATGGAATTTTGCGCGCATAACCGGATCATAGACATCCACCATATCCACAAAACGGGATGTTTCTTTTTCTCCAAAAAGCGGTGATACACCGGTAAAATTAATATGATCGTTGATGAGCATGACACTTCCCGGTGTTGCTTCTTCTTTTAAGCTCCCGGCCGCATTGGTCAGGATTAATTGTTCACACCCCAACCCTGCCAGCGTTCGAACAGGGACTTTCATAGCATCTGCTTGCCCTGATTCATAATAATGGACACGTCCCTGCAAAACAGCTACTTCTGTACCTTTTACACTCCCCAGATAAAGAGTGCCATTATGACCGGCTACACCCGCTGCAGTGAAGCCATCCAGATCATCGTATGAAAAAGAAATTGCATCTTCTATAACATCCACAAAAGAACCCAAACCTGAACCAAGGATGATCCCGGTTTTTGGTGTAATCCTTTGTGACCTTGATTGAATATACTCGACAGTTTTATTGATGGTTATACTCCCACCGGATGCCAGATTATTTTGGTCTCCAATGTGTTCAAAATACGGTAAGGATCCTGAACGGTGTTGTCCATCCAGTCCTGGTCAGTATAAACAACTGGACGCTTGACATTTAATGCTGCGTTTTGCTGCACCAATGTTATTTCATCATTGTCAGTACCGCAGTAGACAATAGCATTCACGTCCATGTGGGATGAAAAATGCTCTAACAATTCTGACCGGTGTCCTGTCAAAATATTAACCACTCCCCCTGGTACGTCGGATGTGTGCAGTACTTCGGCAAACGTAATGGAACATAGCGGTTTACTGTCCGATGCTAACACAACGACTGTATTCCCGCCGGCAATGATAGGTGCAATGATTGAGATCAAACCGATTAATGATGACTCATTCGGAGCGACAGCAGAGACCACTCCCGTCGGTTCGGGATAGGAAAAATTAAAATAGGGTAATGCCACTGGATTAACACGGCTGAATATTTGCTGAAATTTGTCTGCCCAGCCGGCATAATAGATCAATCGATCAATGGCTCGGTTTATTTCATTTTCCGCAGCATTTTTTGATGCACCCTGAAGCATCAATTCATCCATGAACTGGCTGCGTTTACCTTCCAGCATTTCTCCAATCCTGTACAATATTTGACCTCGGTTATACGCTGTCCTGGAACTCCAGTCGGGAAATTCATTTCGGGCAGCAACTACGGAATTCCTGAAATCTTTCCTCGACCCGCGACAGACATTCACATAAGTTGAATTTTTCGGGTCAGTCCATTTAATATAGCGCCCCGATTCAGTTCTGGGGAATTTGCCGTCAATATATAATTTGTACGTTTTCTTTATATCTTCTCGTTTACCCATGATATTATCTTTCGTTAAACCAAGTTAACATACGGCATTAAACCTTCCAATCCGCCTTCGCGGCCCATGCCGCTTTCTTTATACCCGCCAAATGGAGAAGCAGGGTCAAATTTGTTAAACGTATTTGCCCAGAGGACACCGGCGCGGATTGCTTTAGATACCTTAAATATTTTTGCGCCCTTGTCAGTCCAAACACCGCCGGAAAGACCATAGGGTGTATTGTTTGCTTTTGTTATCACTTCATCTACAGTCCGAAACGTTTGTATTGCCAAAACAGGACCAAAAATTTCTTCCTGTACAATGCGATGGGACTGGCTGACGTCCTCAAATAATGTTGGCGCATACCAATAGCCTTTTTTAGGTAATTTGCAGGACGATTGGTGGATCGTACCACCTTCATTTTTTCCGATATCTACATACATTTTAATTTTATCTAGCTGCATTTTTGAATTGATGGCTCCAATATCTGTATTTTTATCCAGAGGGTCGCCAACAATAAGTGTTTCCATTCTATCTTTTAATTTTGAAATGACTGTTTCAGCAACACTTTCTTGGACAAACAACCGCGATCCAGCACAGCATACATGGCCCTGGTTGAAAAAGATACCATTAATAATACCCTCTACTGCCTGATCAATGGCGGCATCTTCAAAAATAATGTTTGCCGCTTTACCGCCAAGTTCCAAGGTATACTTCTTTCTAGTTCCCGCCATAGCTTTCATAATCAATTTCCCAACTTCCGTGGAACCGGTAAAAGCAATTTTGTCTATATCGGGATGTTCAACAAGTGCCTGGCCTGTTTTTCCAGCACCGTTAATTATATTCACCACACCAGGAGGTAGATCTGCTTCCTGAATGATTTCCGCCAGTTTCATGGCAGTCAGTGGTGTTGTTTCAGCAGGTTTCAATACAACCGTGTTTCCGGTAGCCAGCGCCGGTGCCAATTTCCAAGCGGCCATTAACAGTGGAAAATTCCAGGGAATGATCTGGCCGGCGACACCAATAGGCTTTGCCTGTTTTCCGGGGAACGCATATTCCAGCTTATCCGCCCAGCCTGCATAATAAAAGAAATGGGCAGACACCAATGGAATATCTATATCCCGAGATTCACGGATTGGCTTACCGCTATCCATGGATTCAATAACAGCAAACTCCCGAGCACGTTCTTGAATTAATCTGGCAATACGATAAATATATTTCCCCCGTTCGGCAGGCTTCATTTTGGACCAAACTTTATCATAAGCGCTGCGTGCTGCTTTAACAGCTTTATCCACATCCGCCTGCTCCGCTTTGGCAACGTCGGCCAATTTTTCCTCATTAGCTGGATTAATCGTCTCGAAATATGTCCCCTTTACTGGTGGTATAAATTCACCATTAATGAAAAGGTTGTTCTTTTTTTCAATGTGAATGTGTTCAGTACTTTCTGGAGCAGGGCTATATTCCCAGTCCGTTTTAAAATCCAGCGTTTTTGTTGTAGAAGCCATTTTAGAATATACCCTTAATCGATGGAAAAGTAATTCCCTGATTGGTAAACGCCTGTTGTCTGTTTCAAGATCTGCATCAATACATCATTGGCCAATGAACTGGCGCCAAATCTAAAAAGGTCTGATGTCAACCAATCTTGGCCCAAAGTTTCACGAACCATGACCAGATACTGGATAGCTAATTTTGCTTTGCTGATCCCACCGGCTGGTTTCATACCGATCATTTTGCCGGTCTTTTTATAATAATCACGAATCGCTTCTAACATGACTAAAACCACAGGAGGTGTGGCTGCAGGGGAAACTTTACCAGTGGACGTTTTAATAAAATCAGCACCTGCAACCATGGCAATATCACTGGCAAAGCGTACATTATCCAGCGTGACTAATTCCCCCGTTTCCAGGATCACTTTTAAATGAACCGTACCACAGACATCTTTTACCTGGGCAATTTCATCAGCCACATATTCGTATTCGCCACGGAGGAATTTACCCCTGGATATGACCATATCTACTTCATCTGCTCCGGCATCAACAACCATCTTTACTTCATCCAGTTTATAATCCAATGAAGTCATGCCACTGGGAAATGCCGTCGCCACTGCTGCAATATTAATATCAGTTTTTTCAAGAACCTTTTTAGCTATGGGTACCATGGTGGGATATATACAAATAGCCGCTACGGTTGGTAAATCCGGAAATTGATCATGTAAATGAGCCGCTTTATAACACAATTGCTTCACTTTCCCTGGTGAATCTTTCCCCTCTAATGTTGTTAGGTCGATCATACTCAAAACTGTTTTCAGAGCATGGATTTTGGACTCTTTTTTGATACTGCGTGAGAAAAGCCTGGCGACTCTTTCCTGGGTACCCACTTGGTCGATATGGTTAATATACATTTCCATTATCATTATTCATGCTTTATAGCTGGAAAAACTCTTCGGTTGCAAAATCATTAAGTATGCTGAGAATCGTTAATTTATGATTGCTTTTACTTTATCAACAAGGACTTGTGTATCATCTCTCGTGTGGTGCTCGGCTGCTTTACACAGCTGCAGATGATCCGCTTCCATTGTCTCGGGTTTTAAAAGGGTGTAATCAATGAGGCCAGCCAAACGGCTCTGAGGAGGATTATCCATTTTTCATAAATCGATCTGTAAGTTAGTGATTTTATATAACATTTTTTATATCACTTTAATTACTCAAAAAATTAATCATTATATCTGGCCAATACGCATACATAAAACAAACTAAATTTTCGAATCTCCACGCAATTAATTGATGAGGCGCATATTGAATATTTTGTAATATAATCATGAACATGACAGCAAAAGTTAATATAGGAATCGTTGGTTTCGGGCGTATCGGCCGTAATCTATTGCGCCTCGGTTATAACGACCCACGTTTCAATTTTGTCGGTATCAGCGACTTGGCTGAACCGGAAGCTCTCTTTTATTTACTGGGGCATGATACAGTATATGGACCTACAGAAACTGAAGCAGTTCTCGAAGACAATTACATTCATTTCGGTCACCAGAAAGTACGCATACTGCCTGGCGCTGGACCCGGTTCATTGGCCTGGGATGCTCTTGGTGCTGATATCATCATTGACTGCACCGGCCGTGTTTGGCCCCGCACTGACCTGGAAAAATACTTGGAGACCGGAGCGAAACGGGTTATAGTAACCAAACCGCCCGAAGATCCTGTAGATCGTATTGTTGTCATGGGATTGAATGATATTGATATTTCCATTGATGATAAAATCGTTTCCCCTTCTTCGTCTACAACTCAGGTCTTGGCTCTGATGCTGGATATCCTAGATAATGAATTCGGTCTGGAAAAAGCCATGATGACCTCTGTTCATGCTTATACGTCCGATCAACCTCTGGCTGACAGTGTGCGGTCAGATCTGCGCCGCAGCCGTTCTGCAGTGGAAAATATTATACCCAACCAGACTCGGTCCCCCCAATTAGTGGAAACTATAATGCCCCATTTCAAAGGAAAAATTGCAGGTATCGCTTTTAACGTCCCCATCCCTGACGGTTCCTGCGTGGACCTTACCACTCAATTACAATCAACACCCTCTGTGGAAGATGTGAATGCATTAATGAAAGATGTCTCTGAAAATTCCATGTCTGCCATCATCGGTTATACAGATGACCCCATTGTATCCAGCGATGTTGTGGGTGACAGCCATTCCATGATTTTTGATGCCAGGGCCACTATGATTGCAGCAGGAAAATTGCTGAAGACTCTCTGCTGGTATGATGATGGTTATGGATATTCGCAGCGTATTCTGGAACTCACGAAAGCGTACTGCGACTTGGAAGAAGCCGCATGAGAATAGGAATAAATGGTTTTGGCCGTATTGGCCGTACAGTTTTTCGGATCTTAAATAGACAACAGGTCATTGATGTCGCAGCCATCAATGACCTTGCCAACGACGACGTACTGGCTTATTTACTGAAATATGATACTGTCATGGGACCTTTAAAAGATTCTGTGAGTGTTAAGAACGGAGTCTTAACGACATCAAATCATTCAATTAAAATGCTCAATG
>SCKQ01000048.1 GCA_004124535.1 Fidelibacterota bacterium | reverse complement strand
AATATCTACTGGCTGCAATGATGGGATAGCAATATCTATCTTTACTGTTCCATTGAACGGATTTGGATAAGCATTCCCTATATAATATTGGTCGGGCATTAGGGATGATGGATCAGCAGTCATTGCATCAGCTACCTGAATCGCCTGACCATAGAGGTTAACCAGATCAGCCTTTCCCGAACTGCGCATATCCTCCCAGTGCACAAACCATTTATTATCTATTTCACTTCCATCGGTGTACAGAAGTGAAATCTGTGGTTTCTTTTGATCATGGTATTCTTGACATAGAATAACACCCGCTGTAGAATATTTTAGGCCATCTGCATAATGCACAACCTGCGCATAAATATCTAGGCCACCGGCCAATACTGGATCTTCATTCTCAAATCCTCTCTCATCTTCCCAAACAATAAGGTAATAGCCTTCATTTACCCGTCTGACTGCTGGTGACTGCTGGTATAGATCATTATCACAAATAAAAATATTATCACCATAAAGACTATTATTGGACAAGTCTAGAAACTGACCAACGATATCTAGATCGTTTCCATTTTGAAAATCCTCCCATACTACAAAGGCCGTCTGACTCAGTTCATCTACAGCAAGTTCTAAGTTGATTTGGTCATTCTCTGCAGTTGTCAAAAGTAATCCACCTGTCCACTGCAACGATCCATCCCAGTGAATTATATTCGCCTTTATATTTTTATTAAAATTATAAAATTCCTCCCAAGCTACAAGTATTCCATCAGCAGAGCCACTGATACTGCCACTGAGTTTTTCCGGGTCCCCTGTTGATGATAGCGTATAACCATCACTAGGCCAGCTATCTGCTATTTGACCGGCCAGGGTAAATTTCTGATATTTAAGAGAGCCAGCACCCCAAATATCGTCCACCCATACTATTATGAAATCCCCATCAGGTGTTGAATAAATGCCCTCAACATAATTATCCACCCAAAAACCATCTATTAAGGTCACACCAGCAGAATCAAATTGAGGTAGACCATCCAAATCGTAACGTTGATAGAACAGATCAAAATCTATTTCATCGCGGATCTCTGACCAAACAACACCGATTCCATCTGGCGTCTCAAATAAATGGACCTTTCGCTGGTCAGCAGGACCTTGATAAACTATCTGACCACCACTGGGCCATTGCATCTGATATTCCAGATCAAACTTGTTAATACGAACTAACTTTGCTCCACTTGAGGCATCAAAAGCAGCTGTAAAAAGAAAATCATGTGCTAATAATGTTACCGGTTCATTTTCCAACTGAAATGTATAACTGTCAAATTCAGTTAACATTAAGCCATTTTGTAATCCCGGGTCTGGGCCGCTACCATCAAGAGTTCTGCCAAAAACTTTTTTTCCATCCCGAGCATCAATCCAAGTTAGGATAACATCATCACCTGAATACATGGGTTTAGTGTATTCTATATCACCATCCAGTCCGGGCATAGCTATTAGACCATTTGTATCAAAATTCGCTGTTGAGCCATCAGTTTTCTGTACTTTCAGATCAATACTGCCATTTCCCTGATCCGAGAATACCACGAACGCACCATTACCATCATCAACTAACACATTAGGCATAGATTGATAACCGGTCGCATCAGAAATGAATAACGCGTCATCCAAAAGTAACGTGCCATCCGACTCTATCTTCTGATACATGATATCCACATTAGGGAATGTACCACGCTCCCAATAGACGAAAACTTCTCCTGAGGATCCTGCTGAAAACCGGGCATGGTGGTCATCACCACTTGGGTCTAACTGTACACCATTGTCATCCCAAACTATGCCACCGCTATCTGTAATTCGCTGAAAGAAATGATTGCCTTCCGTGGGATCTGATCTATAATCGATCCACTGGATGAAAATATCCCCTAAACTATTCCGCTTAACCCTGGGGCTTACTTTCGGAGAATCATAATTACATAGCTGAACTGCGTCAGTAAATAATAACCCGTTACTAGTCAAAATATTGTAGAAAATATCGGTGTTTTCTGTGCCGGATTGCCAAATAATAAATGAAGTGTCGTTCGTCATATATGTTGTTCTAGGTGCAGTCTCGAGATCAGCAGTGGCGGCGACCGCTAAACCATCATCAGCAAAGATTTTATCCATATCCATGTTCAGTTTTTGGCAGTAAATATCATTTCCAGATCCACTGCGTGTATCAGACCAGATAATCGTGGCTTCGTTATTACCAGCATATTCAAGACTTTTGGCGCCTTGAGTACCATTCATTTCAATAATGGCTATCCCACTGGCCGGAGCAATAACCTGGTGATCCGAAGAAACATGGGTTCCATAAATATCATCATCGAGGAAATTTCGTTTATCCTGCCAGGCCACATAGACTCCACCCAAGCTGTCCGTACACATGTTAATACTTAAATGCCTACCATTTATCCGTGCCAGTGCCACTCCATCATTATCCATAAGTCGATTTCCTTCATTATCAACATGCTGAATGAAAATGTCACCTTCTTCATCAAACCGATAGTCTACCCAGGCAATGAATGCACCACCATTACCATCGGTAATTGCAACAGGATCCTCTTGCCGGCCGGGCAAATTAGTAACATCGCTACCCCCCGTGCCCCACAATAAGGACCCAGAGGAATCTACTTTTTGAGCAAATACATTTCGGCTGCCGTAGCGTGTATCTGACCAAACGAAAATTATACTTCCGGGCTCACCAGGACACACCGTCCGCTGCCATTCAATGTGGACCCCTTGTCGAATTGGAAGGCCATTGGAATCCCAAGACATATCTTGCGCTTTTAAAATAGTAATAATCATAAGGGCTAGATAAATTTTTCTCATCTTCATTCCTTATTCATCAATTTCAAAAATTTGTAATCCTTCGCGCGTGGCAGCAAAAAGATAACCACCTGAAAATTCTGCATGGTAGACATAACCAATATCATGAATTCCCCTGGCACTGATGGTTGTATTACCATCAGGTTCATAGAGGGCAAGTCCATTACTGGCACATGACAATGCCAATTGATTGTTATTCACAGCTATGTGTGTAACAAATAGATCGTTTGCAAACTGAATTTTCCCTTCTGATTGAGCAGAAAAACCAGTCGCCATTCTAAAGGCACCAGCATCTTCACAAGCTACATAAAATTCACCACCATTAAGCATGGTGATCGCCCTTGCATTTCCTCCTAGATCAATGTGGTAACTACTGGTAATGATCCCGTTTTCAAGATGAAATGCTTCAATGCCAAGCTGATCTAGCGTTAACACGATCTCATTTTCATACATATCAATCCCATTGGGGTTACCGACACTGGCTATTTCATCTCCAGCTGTATTGAACCAGAGCCCAAAACTAGAGTCATATTCAAAGGTACTGATTTTCAAACCATCGTCATTATCAGCTGCATACATTGTGAACGAATTAATGCTATTTGTAACCACCCGGAATTCCTTGGTCTGTTCGCTGGAGAACTGCCCTTGCACAGACGCTGTGTTACCACTGGATAAATCGATATGTAAGGGACGCTCGTTACTCTCTAAAACAAACAATTGTTTAATAGAGGATACATATGAGACCTGTGTGATCTCCTTGTTTACACCTAATTCTGCAAGTGATTTTTTCCACACTAAGTTTGGTGCTGTTATAGTACCTATATCCCACAACTGTACACCTCCCTGCCCAGCAGCAACAAAAACAGAATCGCCAGATATGTATACATCGCGACAATAACCTTCGGTTTCAATATGTACGACCTCATTTAGCTTCCACAAATTCTCTGAATTGGGTTCAATACAGCTGAAAATTGTAGAAACGATTAATAGATTTAAGTAGTGTTTCATTCTAATATTAATAACGGTCATAGAGCATCTTCCACTCAATAGAAATCCAGGCATGTATCTGGTCAAATGATTTTAATTCAGAGACCCAGTCATAATTAGAATCAGTAAATCTATTTCGAAATCGGATCGTGCAACTTATCATCAGATTTTCTTTCACATTCTTTTGGCCCCAAATGTCAAATTTAGTTTCCCTGTGGCTGCGACCACTATGAAGGGGATCACCAATATCCTCTACTTCATATTGGCGAAAATCAGTCCTAAGTGAAAAGCCCACTACTTCAAAACCAAGCATCCCCTGATCATAACTCAACGGAAGATATAATTCCGTATGCCTATAGGACCGGTCCAGATCACTTGATTTGGCACCCTTACCAAAAGTAATATTATCAGCAATTCCATATACTCCTTCCAGCGAAATCGTACCAAAGTCACGAAATTTTTTGCTTACCTTTAAAGTTGTCGTGACAATATCAGAATCAAACTCTGTAAAGGACCGATCGTAATATCGCTGTGTATAGCTAACGGATCCAGTAACCCATAGTCGCAATTTTATCGGATGAGATAATAATAGACGTTGCTCACGGTCCGTAAAACTACAGGAAAATAATTGATTAACAGTAATATCTAAATCTTTGTAGTGGCGCATGTAATAGTTATCCAAATGTCTGAGCATATATTCTAATCGCCGGTATGCACCCCAATGGTAGGACGCCTTTACATATCCGCTCCAATACTGGCGATGTTTATATTGGATATAGTTGGAAAGATTGCTTTTAGCAAAAAATTGAATTTGCTTTTCCCTATCACCTAGTTGAATCTTCTTAAGACCGCTCAAGGAAAAACGAACATAATGGGAATCAAATGTCTTAGTACCGCCCAAAATAGTTTGATTCAACGCAGCATCATCCTTCTCAATAGGAGATAATCGCAGTACATTATTGTCATAGCCGTTTGTAAAACCTAGTGTCAATTTCACTGGTGATCTTAAATAGTCGGACCAACTCTGGCCCCAGAGGATGGATAACAAAATGATGATTATGAATCTCATTTGTATTCTTGGAAGCGGGTTAAAACACTTCTTTCCTTTTCGACAAGCTCAACTGAAACAACTTGTTCCCCGGCAGATATTATTACCTCACATGTTCGCCATTTACCTGGTACTTTATCGGGCTGGTCTTTAACCGTTGAATCTGAGGACCTTTCTGTGGACATGTGATACGTTCCCAAAACCTTCCTTCCACTTTTTACGCGGATACGAAAACTTTCTTCCGCACCCATTTCTGAATCAAACAATAGACGGGATAAAATGCGCAGGGTTTTGGGTCCATCTATATTCAATTGCAATGGTCGGCCATGGATTAATTCATAATAGGATATATTCTTCCCTGATACTACAACTGTCCGGTTAGCTTGAAAAACCATGGGCTGAAGTTCATGCATATTGTTGGGTGATGTTTTAAATCCTTTTTTAATAACGCGTAATAATACAGGGTATTTCTGGTCTGCATTAGCAGACATGGTAAGAGTATGATCTCCATCCTTGATATTAATGAAATAATTTCCAGAATAGGTGTAATAATGGCTGGGGTGCTGTACCGACCGGATGCTTTTCTGTAATTTATAGCGATGATTGATTTTTATAGGTTCTTCGCCATCGACCACCAATTGATATGAAAATGGTTGACTTTTTTTAGACTTTTCGGGGGATGGATAGCGGGTGATTAGTTCGATTCGAGCAGGTCCATTTACTTGATATATGAGAGGATCCTCTCGCATGATAGTATACATTCTACGCTTGTCGGCAATTTTCAATATTTCTTTTTCTTCACCACCGATGGTTGGTTTGAGGAGTTCAGCAGAAAGGGCCGAATATCCTGTAAATAATAAAAATAGGATTCTAAATAACACTGTCTGGTTCATGATCCATCATTCGTTGTTTAATTTGCTGATGGCTCCTCCAGCCTACCCCAAAGACCATTCCTGAGACCAATAAAAAGCTCAACATGGTTACTGTAAGGCTATATTTTTCTACGGCATAAAGGGATCCTTTACCAATCTCCGGTAATGGAATTGGTGCGAAGGCCATTCCTAATTCTTCCGTTAAATTTTGGATATTCAATACATGGATAAGTGGAATATTCCGTTTGATGAACTTGACCACTGCCCCATCGATTCCACCACTACGAGAAATTGCTTCAATATCCTTTCTATAGACAATACCTGGCGGCAATAATCGTAAATTAAAACTAGTACCTAAACTGGCCACACCACCACCTACATTCACAACTGATTTATAATTTCGATAACCAAAATGATCCATTCGTTTTTGAATATTATCTTTAAGTCCATCACCTGTGATTAAAGGTAAACCATGTTCTGAAATGTTGTTTCTTATCAACTCTCGACCTTTGGGACTCAATAAACGACCTTGGTCATTACGGCCACCAATTGAAGCAGCAATGGATCGGGTTGAAATAAGACCTTCATCGAACAATAGCTTCTCCATGTCCAGCCAGGTCATGTCCGGATCATTGGCTCCCCATTGCGAAGCACCAATGGAGGTAATCACAATTGGATGAATGTCCATGGCATCACAAGCAATGAGCATGGCCATATTGGCACCTGGCATGGAACCAGTCAACATGACAGCAATTGTATCACCGCTAGTCAATCCGGCTTTGGTTAATAGTTCAACCATAGCAGCTGAAAAATTTGGATCTAAGGTGGTGAGTTTTGCGTCCAAGTCGCCTTCGTCCGTAGTTATCAAGCTGAATTGGGTTCCTACCAAGCCTGTTTCATTGGGATCATTTTCAATATCCACAAACACACCTTTCTCCATACGAATGTCTTTTAGCATAGCCATGGCTTGTTTCATTTGTATTGCTGCTTTAACC
The DNA here is from genome assembly GCA_004124535.1 of Fidelibacterota bacterium. The sequence continues at coordinate 10,307 of SCKQ01000048.1, read as the reverse complement.
TTCATGTCATAAGTACTGGAAATGATCACCTCCCTGGAGAAAAATGCTACGGCAAACGCAACAATCGAAACAAGTGCCATGATAATGAGAATCGAAGTTTTTTGTATGACCGGAATGAAAGGCTTATCATACATCTAACTGTCCTCCTGATAAAAGCATGACCAACAGCTTAACTAAAACTGCTGTAATGATCACAACTGAAATAGTTCTCGTCACTCCCTGACGATCCATCCAACTGGCAATTAGTCCGGGAATAATATTACCAATTACCGCATAGGAAAATGTGTCCACAGGCGAAAAGAATTGATTGCGGGAAATAAACCCCACCATAAATCCCAGCAATAGTGTCAGAACTAAACGGCGCTTACCATAAATAAACATGAAATTGCTTAAGAGTTTGACAATTCCAATAACAATGATCGCTGCAATAAACGTCATTAAGACCTGGTCTGGCTGATGTAATTGCAGTGCGATGTAGCCAGGCACAATGACACCCCCGGCTGTTACACCTAGTGCCTCAGAAAGAATAAGACTAAATGCAATTCCAAGTCCTAGAGTGATCTCAACCATCCGCCTTGAACTCCATAAGTTTTTCGATCAAATCTTGACCAAATCCAACCTGGTTCCCGATGGCGAACAGAAGTGAATCCGCTGGCAGTTTTTTAAACAAATCTATAGAAGATCCCATTGGTTTGGTGTCTTGTAAAATATCCGTATGTGTTTGGGGTGAATGATATTTAATGTGTTTCACCATAGCATCCACTTTCTGCCCCCGTATGATGCTCCGATCTGGTTTGATATCTTCATAGATTAATTGCAGCAATTGCCGTGTTCGGCTACGCCGATCCTCACGACAATTAAGATAAATGCAGGTATATCCTTCCAAAGGATAGCGGCGCTCCACGAAATTCCAGATCTGTAATGTAGAGACTGGATCATTGGCTGCCATGGAATTGACAAACAAAATCGGACCATTACCAAAATCGAGTTTATTCACTACCAGAGCACCAAGATCCGGTTTAACTTTTTTCATGCCGGCAAGTGCAATGTCTGTCTTTACACCTACTGCATTGCAAACGTCTAGAGCCACGGCCACATTTTGGGGATGTTCCAGATAGAAAAAATCAGCCAAATCTTCTTCACTAATTCTCTGTTCATCAGCAATACGTAACTCGGATTTGCGGTATTCAGCAACAGGCGCAATAGTATTTACCATGGCATTTTCTCCCAAAACCACTTTTCCATTATAGGGTACAGAATTGCCCAATGATTTTCTTACATCATCAAGTGTTGGCCCCATTTCTTCCAAATGATCAGGTCGAGCGTTTGTAATAACGCCAATGTGGGATTTTATCATTTGCTGTTCTGAAATCCATTGATATTCAGGCTGTACCGCCATGCATTCCATCACGACAGCATCCGGTTTTTCCTTGGCAAAAAAACGCATCAACCTGATCTGTTCTCCTATTGAAGCTGAACGCAGTCTATGGATGATCCTGTCTTTACCTTCCGCATCTATAATCCGCGGTGCTGTACCCGTCGTTTTGGCAAAGGTCCGTAAGCCACCAGCCCTCAAACCAGCAGCAATGAGCCGCGTAACACTGGATTTTCCACGCGTACCATTCACATGGATCCGCAATGGAATTGCACCAATTATACGTCTATGGTTAGATGCCTCAACATAGCCAACAATCAGTAGGATCAGAACTACCGTTCCAAGTAGGACAAGGGGCGATATGATCATGGGAAGTTAAAATCCCATTATTTCCCGGACAATACTGATCATGTCCAGAAAATTGATGATTTCATCCGCATTCACATCAGCAAGGTACGGGTTTAAACTTCCCGTATTACCCGCCTGAACGAAATCAACAAGGGTCAGTACATCAATGATATTTAATAATCCATCCTGATTTATATCACCACGTTGGAGAATATTGGAACCACGCGTTGTAAAGAGTATAGCGGTTGAATCTTGAAGTGGCATAGCAGCCACGGGATAATCATTATTGAAAGTATATTCAAGGCCTACAGTTTCCGTATGGTCTTCCAATCCTACAGAACAATAATTCCCATGGACCTGTCCCCAGCCAAAATTACCAGTTGATGTATTATTGAAATCCGCAAATTGGATTAAGATTTCACCATCGCCTGTAGGCGTAAAATAATGCTGTGCATCGTACAGAATTACCTGAAAAGTTTCTAGGCTATTATTATCAAACGTTCTTAAACGAGACCATTCAATTATGAATTGATTGTTTTCTTCATCATACCATTTATAAACGCGCCCTCCACTAGAAGTAGTCATAAGGTCATCCCAAAATACAGCTATCATTGGTGAAGGACCACCTGGTCCTGGTAAGTGATAATTTCTGAACGACTGCATAGATGTACTGCCCATTGAAACCCACCCGTTACTGGATACGCTAATTTGATCATAATCAATTCCATAAAACTTGAATGTGAAAGGCAGGCTGACCGTGGTAACATCATCCTGATTATCGCCATAATCGCTAAGTGGAAGTTGTGTACCTGGACCGTTATAAAGAGGTAACAGAGGATTAATCTCAATCCAATTAAAATATGGTGCATTTGAGTACAGGATATCGCCGCTATCATAAGCGTAGTACCCATACGCGTCGGGTCCCAGGGGATCATTCACATCCTTAATACCGATTTGAAAAGGAATACTTAAACTGGTTGACAATCCAGTGGTTGATTCCAGATCAATTAATAGATCCACCCTTGTCCCGGGAATGACATCTTCAGCTGCTGAAACTTCAAAACGATCCGTATTATTGGTAGACATACCATCCGCTAATATCACTGGCCAATAACCTTGCTCATCTAACATTTCTATCCCAGAAAAATTTGAATACAGCCTTCCGACCACACTAGTAGCTATTACAGACCCATTATTAAGCAATTCAATTTCTAATTCAGCCGTTTCACCGGGGTCAAGAATATCATCACCATAAACCGGGTCATCCCTAACAATAACTGCAATGGCTTCCAAGAGACTACCCGCGCTGAACACTTCGATTTCACTCCACCAGGAAGTTCCATTTATATCTTCAACAAATAAGCGCAGATCCAAGTTATCATTTTCCATAGCACTAGCTTGTACTTCAAATACAAATGGCTGATTGACATTTGCTGTCATTCCGCTCGTTAATGATCCAATGTATAAGCTGTCTATAATAAAGGTCACCAACTCACCATCGCTTGTTAATTTACAGTATACTCCCTGCGCTTCATCTGTCCCGTAATTATACACCGGTATAGTCAATTCAATAGTTTCACCACCATTTACTATTCCATTCGCATTACCAATTGAACTTCCTTCACTATCATCATCAATCGTATATCCGCCCTCTATAGCATTAACATTTACAGCTTGATCAACAATTTGAAATTGTTCCTGGTAGGGGATAAAATTTCTTTTCACAACTGTGATATCCACATCACCAGTTGAAGTCGTGCTAATGGGCAATGAGACATGGCCATTCGCATCTGTGAACGCAGATTCAAAAATTACATCATCACCTTTTAGAATGGTGACATATGCTTCTTTTACCGGCATACTGAAATAGTCCATTACCGTCACATCAATAAAATTTGTACCAGCAGCTACTCCATTTTCGTGGCTTACAGTAAAAGTTTTCGGTATATCGGTCCACATTCTTAATGCGGGATCACCCATCAAATTATTCCAGTGAGTGAAAATATTTACATAATTGTTAGGATTGTCCGGGTAGCTAAGATATAGGTTAAGCTTGCCGCGGACCAATGCAGCTCCTGCAGTTTCCAATCCATCTGAAAATATGCCATAATAAAACCCCATATCTACAACATTATTAAACATAGTATGCGTACCAAGAGTGGCTGTACCTACAGAAGCAACCGCACCTTTAGGCTGGGTTGGCGTACCTGCTCTTAGGAATGCTTCGGATAAACAGGTACCTGAAGCAAAAGAACCTGTTCCACAGGTAATGACAGTTGCGACTGTTAACTTGAAGCCATTGGAGAGGCTATTTATATTACCATTTCCAAAACCACTTATCCCCCAGTAGCCACGATAATTAAAGAAAGTTAAGCCAGCGTTCAAATCAGATACCATCTGGGAGGGAAATGGCGAGTTGTAAATCGTACGAACATCATCATAGCCATGAAATTCCATCATCTCTTTAATATTCTCGCAGGTAATAATAGTAGAAATACCCGATGAAGAGGGGTCCCCAACCATGGAAGCGCTATGAAACCAATTCTGGCTAACATAGGGGTTCGTTTCATATTGTACAGTTTTGTTGATTATGGTTGCCAGTTCTGTAGTTGAACTAAACGATAATCTGCCAAGAATTACTTCGGGTAAAATATCACCCCCAACCAATTGTGAATAAGGATGATCTCCTTCCCCATTATAAGAACTATAATTTTCAAAATATGTAGGAATTGAGTAACTACCGCTGGCATCGCCAACCAAGGCAACATATTCTGGTGGATCAGTCCAACTGCTATAGGCATTACTAATATAGTTTTTTATAGAACTGGCTGAACTACCAGTGGTACTGGTTGAAGCATAATTCACAACATACCCGGATTTATGGCGCCACTCAAAAAGAATGTCCAGGTTGGCCATGAGATTGGATGAATTACTGGGCAGTATATAAAGTATTGATGGTGTTTGATAATCTTCATCACTAGTAGATCGACTGTAGTTGACAACAATTGATTCATATAATGGTTCAAACACTCTTGATCTTCTACTCGGGGTTTGGAGGGGCTCTATATCACCAGTTTCAACTAAATCTATATCTGCTGAAGTAATAATTTCGAGTTGGCGAGATAATGGATGGTACCTAAAAGGCGTAAAAGCAACCTTTACAACTGGTAAATCCCTGAAAACAATCGTTTGTGAAATACTGGCTTGCTTTTGTGGGTATGGTTCATCAGAAGTATATAAGTCTATATTGCGCTTGAATGGTAAAGTGATTTCATCAGTCACCGGATCCCATGTCTGGTGTGGTGCAATATCAATATTTTCAACAAATTCCGAAGATTGAATGTTGATCTCAACACTATATGATTTATTAGGTGCGACCTGATAAAATGTTGTAACCGTAGGCAACACAGGATCACCTTCTTCAGCATTTAAGCCTCCAAAAGGTATTATTGGTTTCTTGAAGGTTTGACCATTTATTGTGATATCCTGAAGTTCGTAGTCCGTTAGAACATAGGTTATTTTCTCATTGTTGACTTGAGCTGCAAACCCACTGTTGAGTCGCTTCAATTCATCCTCGGCAAAACACACTACCAACAAGCTGGTCAATAAAACAACAATTTTGAATTCGTATCTCATTTGAGCCCTTGTAATACCATTACAACATTATCAATTGATCTATTAATGTAGTGGAATATTCACTAACAATAAAAATACTAATTGCACTAAACACAAGGTAAGGCGCAAAAGGTAATGGTCTGTCCCTATCCAAACCTTTTACCATGGAAATTACTATCCATGCCACAAGCCCTAAAAATGACGCAAAAAACAATGTCAGTATCATTGCGATCGGTCCTACCCAGGCTCCCAGGATCAACCCTAACTGTAAATCACCAAAACCCATGCCCTGACGCCTGGTTACAAGCCAGGTTAAGCCCATCATCAACCCGGGTAATAATACGCCTGCGGCAATACCCCATAATACCTGACTGTATGATAAGATACCAAAAATAACTGCAAACAACAAAACAACAACACCAGCAATAATAAGATCCAAGGGAACCATATATATTCTTGCATCTATCCACGCTATCGCAATAAGTATGGAACTGAGAAACGATGCAATAACCGCTTCTGGAAATGGCAACGTATAAAATGCCCACCCCCAAATAAGTCCATTTATTAATTCCACAGCTGGATATTGGAATGATATTGCACCTTGGCAATTTGCGCACTTTCCTACCTGCAGGATAAAAGATACCAGGGGAATATTCCGGTAAAAAGGAATGGATGTCTTGCAGGTTGGACAATGTGATCTGGGTTTAATTATGGACTCATTACGTGGCATACGATAGATAACCACATTGAAAAAACTGCCCACAAAAGCACCGAATGTAAAAAAAATCAAGAAATCCATTACAACCCCGATTGCAAAGCAGCGCCCAAATAAAAGACAGGTAAATAAGTAATAACCACCATGACACCAATAATGATTCCAACCATAAGTATCAATATGGGCTCAATTAAAGTGGTCATCCGTTCTACTAAGGCATTTACTTGCTTGTAGTAATAGTCAGCTGCCTTGTCCAGCAGCGTGTCCAACTCACCAGTTTCTTCTCCTGTAGCGGATAACTGTAATAATATCGGCGGGAATACTTCTGTGCGGCGTAATGCTGAGGTTATATTAAATCCATCACGAATGTATTCCGTCGCATCACCAATGGCGACCTCATAGACACGATTACTTACTATTTTCGCAATCAAGTTCATGGATTCAATAACCGGCACACCAGCGTTAAGTAATATTCCTAGTGTTTTTGAAAATTTATTTAGTATTGATTGATTCAGTAATGATCCAAATATGGGAGTTCTCAGTTTTATTGAATCAATGATATACCCCCCACGACGTGTCTTCGACACCAACCAGAGTCCAACTGCTACACCGAATAATGACAGAACGACAGTACTGAAATTGATGCTTATCCACTCACTTAAGGAAACCAGTTTGCGTGTGGCAGCAGGCAGATTGGCGCCTAACTGAACGTATACATCTGAAAACATGGGGATAATCCACATGAACATGGCACTCATCATTGCAAAAAGAAAAACGACCATAAATATAGGGTAAGTCATGGCGGAACGAACTTTTCGTCTAACATCATCTAGGTTTTCTAGGTACGTTGCTAATTCATCAAGTATTTCATCTAGATTACCACTCACTTCTCCAGCTTTGGTCAATGAAACAAATAAGGTTGAAAAAACACCAGGATGTCGTTGTAAAGCTTCGGACAAGGACAGGCCTTTGCGGATATTTTCACCGACATTTGTCAGTACTTTCTTCATCTTTGGATGTCGCTCTTCACTCGCAAGACCCCGAATGGCCCGTTCCAACGTCAGTCCTGCAGAATACATAGTCGCCAACTGGCGAGTAAAAAACACCAAATTGGTTAAGGGAATTCTATTTTTAAAACGTTCAATTGATAAATTTATTTCATCAATAAATGGACCAATAAAATCCCAACTTGTGTCTACTTCTTCCAGCTTTACAATAATCTGGTTATCAGCTGACAGTTTTTTCATGGCCAGATCCAGACTCTCTGCTTTTATTTCCCCTTCACTACGACCACCGGCCTCATCTTTGATCAAATAAGTATAGGCAGGCATTAAATATCCTCAACGGTTGAACGAAGCACTTCAGATATTGTTGTTACTCCATTCAGCACTTTCTCTATACCACTTTCTCTTAGATTGATCATACCTTCTTCCAATGCTTTCTGCCGGATCACATCTTCATTAGTATTATCAAAAACCAAACCCCTGATAGCCCTGGACATTGGTATTAGTTCAAAAATACCAGTTCGGCCATGGTATCCTGTATTCCGACACTGACTACAGCCTTTACCATAGAAAAGATTTTTACCATTCAATCTGGACTTTTCAAGATTTATGCGATCTAATTCTTCATTGGTAGGACTATACTCTTCTTTGCAATTATCACAAATAGTCCTTATCAGCCGCTGAGCCATTACCAGATTCAAACAAGAACCCACAAGAAATGGTTTGACACCTATATCTAATAACCTTGTTATTGTTGAGGCAGCATCATTGGCATGAACAGTAGAGAAAACAAGGTGACCAGTTAGCGAAAATTTTACAGCAATATCTGCAGTTTCTTCGTCCCTGATTTCACCGATCAGTAATATGTCTGGATCCTGCCTTAATATGGAACGTAATGAAGAAGCAAAAGTGAGGCCAATGCTTTCATGGACTTGAACTTGATTTATACCATCCATCTGGTATTCCACGGGGTCTTCAACTGTGGTAATATTCGTGGCCTCATTCTTTATTTCTTTTATGGATGCATAAAGCGAAGTGGACTTACCGGAACCAGTCGGACCAGACACAACTACCATGCCATAGGGCTGAGCAATGACACGGCGAAAAATGGGATACATTTTGTCTTCGAATCCCAATCCTTTAAGATTGAATCCGAATCCAGACTTATCGAGCAATCGTAAGACAGTTTTTTCTCCATATATAGTTGGAAGAACAGCAACACGTACATCAATCTCTCTTTTTGATGCCTTTATTGTAAACCGCCCATCCTGCGGCAACCTCCGTTCCGCTATATTAAGATTGGAGAGTATCTTTATTCTTGTTACTAACCCGCTTAAGGATGATAATGGCGGTGTCATGATGGTCTGGAGTACGCCGTCAATTCTAATGCGGACGATAACAACATTCTGCTGCGGCTCAAGATGAATATCAGTGGCCCGTTCCTTGATCGCTTCCTGCAAGATCAGATTCACCAGCTTAACAATTGGGGCATCTTCTGTTGATACCTTATCCGGAGAAAGATCGACTTCTTCCCGGTCTTCTTCATCACCAGAAATAACTTTGATACTTTCTACTGCTTCTTCTACTTCCCCTGCTTGCCGAATCTTGCCATATATTTGATCCAGAGCACGGTTAAGTCCCGATGGACCCGCAACAAGCACCTCAGGATTTAGACTTGTAAGCCGTTTTAGCGAATCTATAGCTACCAAATCCTCAGGATCTTCCATTGCAATAACTATCTTTGAATCAGACTTATGCAAGGCTAAAACCATATTCTGTCTTGCAAAATCCTCTGGAATTGTTTGCACAACTTCGGGATCTGCAGAAAACAAAGCTTCATCGCTGGCTAGCTCATAACCCAACTGCATAGAATATACTTTTACGAGGTCGTCTTCAGTGATTAGGCCCTGGTCAAGCAATACAGTCCCTAATTTTTCCTTCCTGACCTTCTGTTCAACTAATGCAGAATTAAGCTGGCTATCACTTATCTTGCCTTCGTGGACCAGTATGTCCCCGATCTTTTGAAATTGCGGATTGAATTCCTGTGCCATGGATTATGGTTGATATGTTCGTACAAATTGAATTTCCAAAGGATCACTGGTAATTTGTATAGGTATGAGTAAAGTGGTAATAACAGTGGATGTGAAATCCTCGTAGAGCAGTGGATCAGAGTTAGGCAACGGTGGGCAAATAACCTGAAGATAAGTTAGTCTAAAAGTTACCTGACCATCATCATTAGTTTCACCTATATAAGTATTAGGAACGAAGATGCCTGGAGTAATCTCCCAGTCAATTTGCGCCGCACCTGTAGCATTTATCATTACATCAGCACCAGAAACTGCAATATGGTAAGAATCAGTCAATGTGCTCGTAACCAGTATTTCCGCTGGATTTCCATCAAGAGAAAAGTCCCAATAAAGGAAATTTGCAAAAAGGTTCAACTCTCCGGGGACAAAGTACATCATCGCTTCTCCTTCATCTTCGTTGATCCGGGCCATTATAGTGTCCCCATTAGTACCAAAGGTCAAGGCGGTTACCAGTCCTAAATTACCAATGGCATCTGTTGAATAGGTAATAGTAGTGTATGCTACGCCGGGGAAATTGTCACCATTTAAATTTTCATTTCCAGTGAAGCTAACTCCTTGCACGAATGCATCTATGACAGTGTCTGCTTCTAATGGGTTCGGTTCCATCGACCAGTATACATACGTACTGTCTGAAACAGGATTATACCAACGATCATAAACCATGGCAGCTGCTTCCGTTTGGTAAAATCCCCCACCAATCGGATCCGTATCCTGGGGATTATATTCAGGCTCAATATAGTAAGGCGGCCCAGTGGCAATGATCGCCGGTGTTGCCGTAGCACTGATAACTTCCCCAGAATCAGTAAGGACTGTCGCGGTAACCCGTACAGGACCAGGGCCGGTACCGCTATTAATGGAAACACAGGCTTCTCCATCAGCTGTATAAGTAGAATCACTGATACCAGCATTGTTAATGTTTGCACCTTCTGGTATGTTTGGTCCAAGTGTGAAAGTAACATTTACCGGCTCATTCACAAGAACCCCATTTTCATCGTATACACGCGCACAGATCTGGGTAGATTCCAAACCTCCACCACCAACCACCATAATTTCTCCTGGATATGAAGATGGTATCTCCACATACGCTGGCGTGCCTGAATAGGTCGTGTCCAGAATTGTGATTTGAACCGAATCTATAAGTGTGCCAAACACAGGGTGCTGAT
>SCKQ01000083.1 GCA_004124535.1 Fidelibacterota bacterium | reverse complement strand
GGTGTAAGAGACCACCAGTCTCTCGGGCAACCGGGAGAGCTTGTAAACCCCACCTGGTGCAAGATCGAATAAGCTTCCAGATGTTGTTCGCATCATTATGAGAAGCGGGTAGTTCGCTTGAGGCGATCGGTGACGATTGTCCCAGATGAATAACCACTGACCCCTGATTTATCAGTGGGAGACAGGACTCGGCTTATAGATTTTCTCAGACTGTCAATCTTTATAACTCAGATTTATTATATTTCAGATTATTTTCTTTTCTACCAATTATATAGATTGACATGCGTTGGGTATTTCAAGAGCCAGATAAAAAACTTGTAGAAAAACTGCAGTCTGAGTTTGATACTTCATCTGCTATTGCTGTTACCATGGCCAACCGTGGCATAACATCAAGGGAATCATCCCGAGATTTTTTTGAGCCTACATTGGGACAGTTACATGATCCATTTATTATGAAGGATATGGATCAAGCAGTTGCAAGAATATTGACGAACATTCGAAGCGGTCAACCTATTATGGTTTTTGGAGATTATGACGTTGATGGTACCACCGCAGCATCGATACTTTATTTATCACTGACTGATTTTGGCGGGGTTGTAAATACGTATATACCGCACCGGGAGCATGAAGGTTATGGTCTGTCAAATAAAGGTATTGATGCTGCAGCCGAGCAGAATATTGATCTGATCATCACCTGTGATTGTGGAATTAACGCTGTTGAACAGGTTGCTTATGCCCGTGAAAGGAGTATTGATGTAATCATCACAGATCATCATATCCCAGATAACAGGCTACCTGCTGCAGTGGCGATTCTAAATCCAAATCAATCTGATTGTGATTACCCATTTAAAGGACTTTGTGGCGCCGGGGTCGCGTTTAAGTTAGCTTGTGGAGTAAGTAAAAAATTAAATTGGCCATTGAAAGATTTATTGTCTTTGCTGGATCTGGTTACTTTAGGTACTTCCGCTGATATGGTACCCATATTAGATGAAAATCGTGTGATTGTAGCCAAGGGTTTAGAATTAATAAATGATGATCCTCGTCCAGGATTGAGGGCACTCTTGAAAACATCCGGTTTATTAGACCGGGTTATTGATGTTGGTAATCTTATATTTGGTGTGTCGCCCAAAATAAATGCTGCTGGTCGGCTGGGCGATGCGAACAGGTCTGTTGAGCTACTAACCACGAAAAATAAATTTTTGGCAGCTGATCTTGCCAGCAATCTTGATGAAGAAAATCACCGTCGTCGGGATATTCAAAAAAAAGTTGTTAATGAGGCCTTGCTGAAAGCCAATGCAGAATCGGATCTCTCCCGGGATCGGGCCATTGTTCTGGCTGAATATGGCTGGCACCCAGGTGTAATTGGAATAGTTGCGTCGCGGATCAAGGAAGAATTTCACCGGCCAACAGTAATTATAGCTATTGATAATGACGGAATTGGTAAAGGTTCGGCGCGAAGTATAACTGGGTTTGATTTGTACGAGGCATTAACAGAAGTAAGTGATCATTTAAAGAATTATGGTGGTCATCCAATGGCCGCCGGATTGACACTATCAGAAGAAAAATTCGAGGATTTTAAGAAAGCATTTCTTAGCTTTGCTGAATCAAACCTTAGCGAGGAAGATATGGAACCTAGACTGAAGCTTGATGCAGAAATACAGCTTAATGATATTAATAGTAGATTCATGCGTTTTCTGGAATTATTAGGCCCTTTTGGCCCTGGAAACATGCGGCCAAAGTTTGCAGCAAGAAACCTTAAAGTTGCTGGTAATCCTCGTATAATTGGAAATGGTAATCATATCCGTTTCAAAGTAAAACAGGAACGGACCTCTTTCCCAGCAATTGGGTTTAATTTATCTGAACATTATGAAGATTTGATTAATGGTAGTTCAGTTGATTTAGCGTTTGTGGTAGAGGTGAATGAATGGCGCGGAAAAAGTACCATTCAACTAAATTTAAGGGATATTAAACAGGCTAATAGTACATGAATCGTGCAAAAATCACAGGAATAGGATTTCATGTACCCGAAAGAGTAGTGACCAATCAAGATCTGGAAAAAATAATGAATACCAGTGATGAATGGATCAAGGAAAGATCTGGTATCACTGAGCGGCACTGGGTTGAAGAAGAAAGTAACGCTTCTATATTAGCTATTGAAGCAGCAAAAAATGCCATGGTAGATGCTGGTATAACAGCATCTGACGTTGATCTAGTTATTTGCGCTACCTTAACATCTGATTATTTCTTTCCCGGTATAAGTAACCAGTTGCAGCATGCCCTCGGGATGCGAAAGATAGGCGCTTTTGATATTAAAGCTGCTTGCTCTGCTTTTGTATATGCACTTTCTATTGGCGATCAATTTATTCGAACCGATCAATACAAAACGATTTTGGTAGTAGGGGCCGAAGTACAATCCACAGCTTTGGATCTATCTGATGAGGGTCGAAACATTTCTGTTTTATTTGCTGATGGTGCGGGGGCTGCGGTCCTCCAGACAAGCAATAATGAAACAGGTATTTTATCTACCCATTTGCATTCTGATGGGAAATATCTTAAGGAACTGTGGTGTGAAGCACCCGGCACGTCAAATAATCCCCGTCTCTCCAAAAGAATATTAGATGAAGGTAAACATCTCCCCTACATGAATGGCCGAGAAGTGTACAAAAATGCTATTGTAAGATTCCCCCAGGTCATTCAAGAGGCACTGGATACAAATAATTTAACTATAGATGATGTTGCCCAAATAATACCACATCAGGCCAATAATCGAATTAGTGAAGCAGTAGCAAGGCGAATGGGGATAGGGATGGATAAGGTTTTCAGCAATATCAAATACTATGGCAACACCACTGCAGCATCAATTCCAATTGCCATGTGCGATGCTCGTGATAAAGGATTATACGGTCCTGATGATATTATTATCCTAGCCGCATTTGGAGCAGGATTTACCTGGGCATCTGCGGCTATCCGTTGGTAATACCCTGGTAAATAGTCGTAATTTTCACTATTGAATATTTATTAACTAAAAATGGATAAACTTTTCTTTTCAGAAGAACACACAATGTTAGTAAAGATGGTAGCTGACTTTGCAAGATCCGAAATCGAACCTGTTGCTAGAGAATTAGATCGCGAAAGTCGTTTTCCTAAGGATATAATCACCAAGATGGGAGATCTAGGGCTGATGGGAATCCCGGTTCCGGAGCAATACGGTGGTGCCGGTATGGACACTGTGGCCTATTCAGCAGCAATTATGGAATTAGCCAAAGCTGATGCCTCAGTGGCGATTACTGTGGCAGCCCACACATCCTTAGGCACAATACCTATAGTTCTTTCAGGTTCAGAAGAACAGAAACAAAAATATGTACCAAAACTAGCATCAGGTAAGATGCTGGGTGCATTCGGTCTAACAGAACCGGATGCGGGTAGTGATGCGGGGGCAACGAAAACAACTGCTGAGAAAAATGGAGATGGTTACATAGTAAATGGCGGAAAAATATTTATAACGAATGCTGGTGTAGCGGGTATTTTAAGTTTTACAACACAGATAGTTGAAAATGGTGAAAATAAGGGGATAGGTGCTTTTGTTGTGCCTACAGATATAGATGGTTTAACTATTGGGCCACCGGAAAAAAAGATGGGTTGGAAAGCTAGTGATACGCGACAATTGTTCTTTGAAAATATGTCTGTGCCCGAAACCAATATGATTGCTGAACCAGCTGAGGGATTCAAAACGTTCCTAAAGACACTCGCTGGTGGCCGCATATCTATTGCTGCATTGGCAGTTGGTACCGCTGAAGGTGCATATGAAAGAGCATTACGCTATTCTAAGGAACGTTCTGCCTTTGGCAAGAAGATACATCAGTTCCAGCCCATCGGTTTCAAATTAGCGGATATGGCTACCCAGATTGAGGCTGCGAAACTGCTTACATTCCATGCTGCCTGGAAAAAAGATCAAGGATTAGATTTTATTAAGGAAGCTGCCATGGCAAAGTTATTTGCCAGTGAAGTAGCGATGAAAACTACAACGGATGCTATTCAGGTTCATGGTGGCTATGGCTATGTAAAAGACTATGATGTAGAGCGATATTTCCGAGATGCAAAGGTACTTGAAATTGGTGAGGGCACAAGTGAGATCC
>SCKQ01000047.1 GCA_004124535.1 Fidelibacterota bacterium | reverse complement strand
ACCCAGTATGATCCATCACGTGTATTGCATCTTTCTCGCCAGCACAGATTAGTATTGGCTTATTTTTGTCATACGCCACTATCAATTCCTGTGGATACCATTTGTTCTTTTTATTGTATCCAGTCTGATGACCCTTATGAAATTTCCAGCCGTATGGCTTCTTCTCTTTATCAAATATCGGAATCATTATTTTATCTGCTCGCTGATCATAGCCGAGCAGATGTCTTTCTACAGCTTTCTTATTGATCTTCCAACTATAGGATCGTAGGAATGCTGACACCTCTTCCGATTCATTTAACAAATGATTATGATGTAACATTATTACATCCATCAATGGTGTTTTAAATGAGTCATCTTCATGCTTTGACACATTGTCATCCCCTGACTCTCTGCCCCTCTGTTTACCATCATTTATAGACGGTATATCCAGACACACATCTAAGACACTAACGTCCTGTTTATTGCCTGTTTTTGGGGGTAGAATGGGCGTAGAAGGCGACATATAGTCGCCTTTGACTCTACCCCTTGCGTATGGTCTTGGATCATATCCAAAGTCCTTAGCGAACAGATATGCATCACCTCTTGCACTACATCCAAAACACGTATGATATGCACCTTCATTCACTGCGAATGAACGCTTTTTATCTTCATGATCTGGATATGGGCAATAAGTCATGAACCATCCGTTTCCGCTTGGCTTTAAATCATCGCACACCTTTTCATATATTTTGAAATGGTTCTTCACTTACTCCATCCTTTCTATCCATTCATCCAGCGATCCAGCCAATCTCTCCGAAACATCAGCTTATTCAATCCACTTGGTTTAGTTGTTTTAAGATCCCCACGTTTTTTGGCTCTATGTAAGGTTGCCTTAGAGCATTTACAATATTCAGTAGCACCTTTAACTGTAAACCAGCTGTATTTGCGACTATTATTCTTCATCGCTTCCTCAATCATATCATGGACTCTATCCAATGTTGATCTATACTGCTTATCTGTTTGGTTCTGCCATTGAGGGTTCTCAATTGCATTTGTTATGCTTACATCTTTTAACATGTTTTCTCCTGTGTTTATGATTCCGCTTAATTGCAGCCTCTACAAACACGGGGTGACATGTCACGATTTGATTAAGTTATTTATATGTTAGAGGGTAATTGAGATAATGACAGCGTAAAAACGTGTCACAATAGGGGTCGGCTTGTCACCGAGAATTAGTGTTCTTTAATATGCTTCCATTTGTCGTTAGCATCTTGCCAGTCATCAAAATTATCTTGATCTCTTTGCTTTACTTCTTTCCTGTTCCAGCTAGGAAATTGAACATTAAACTGGCATACATAACCTTGAACCTTATACCATTTGATTGGATCATCTTCTCTTCCAGTATATTCTTTTAACCAGTCTATTAAACGTGATACATTCTTTTTGCTTACAGTGACTTTTGCATTCTCTGCTTTAATTATACCTTTATTTACAGCAAACTTGATCAAGGTCGTATACTCCTCAGAAAACTCTTCACTACGATTAAGTAATTTATTCTTACAGTCTGGATTAATGATGTCAGTATTACCATCATACTTAACATGGAATTCATTTTCTTTAAGAAATACAATGGCAATATCCTTCCATGGAGTCTTAGGACATCTAGCAACCTTCACCTTTCCTTGATCTTTCTTTAGGATTTCAGCCATATCCTCATCTTTAAGGGATATACGCTTACTCACGTTACTAGTTAATAGATCCCCTAGTACCTTACTCATTACAGGGAAACCAAAATGAGGCTCATATCTCTTTGCAATACTTGGTAACTCATGCCTCTTAGGGGGAGGAGAACCTTCCTGTTCGGCTAATTCGATACATAGCTTCTGATGTTCTCGATATTTCTTAATAGCGATCAGACAGGCACGATCATATTTAATTATATCTGTGGACATCTTTAATCCTGTAACTGATTTACTACTCCAGTTCCCTTTCTCCATCTTATCTACTATCTCATCTCTCTTATTGGTCCAATACGTAAGTAACTCTTCTAATTCTGTTGTACCAGCATAACCAACAAAACAGTGTTCCAGCATATGTGACTGCCACCATTCATTATCAGATTGCTCTGGTTTATCAAAAACAGGTTTATCAATATCTAGAAGGATATTAAACCAATCTGATCCTGTATAATCTGGCAACTCTGGGGGCATATTCTTAACCACAATTGTTGTTGGTGTCTTTTTATTACTCATTAGACTTTAATAGATAGTCAATGATACAAACAGACAGTATTTGATTCAAACAGGATTAGTTGTGTTTTATTTTGGGTGTGAGGGATGTCAAAGTGTCAAAGCTTGACCATCGTATGGGTGCGTATATATACTAATCCCTACCTACCCTGAGAGCTTAGAAACTTATATTACAATGCGCCTGCCAACAGTCCTAAATGTCTATAAACATAATTGTATCCCCTTGGCTGTATCCCCTTGGTGGCCAGTGTCCTACAAAAAGTGTCCTACAAAAGGGTATATTTGGCATAAACTTGATAAAGTCTGACAGAATTGAATGATTACTATAAACAAAAAACCCTTGTCGTGAAACAAGGGTTATTGAGAGAGCGAGAGACGAGGTTCGAACTCGCGACATCCACCTTGGCAAGGTGGTGCTCTACCAGCTGAGCTACTCTCGCATTTGTAAAAAGCGGTGCGAATTTATACAGTGATGACTAACTAGTCAATCAGGTTTTCGGATACAACTCCCATTTTCGTTCGCCGCGACTAAGCACCATGAAGGCCATGCCCATAAATATACAATCTTCAATGATCCGTCTGATACCCACCTGTTGACCAGCATTTTCAGCTGTCACCTTGAAACAACCGCAATTAATATCGATTCCGCGTAGCAGTGCCTGACTCAATGCAATGATGAATACGACCATCATTCCCGCGGCAATAATGGCTGATCCATCGAGCATAATGCCCAAAACCAGACAGGTGCCTACCAGTAGTTCAAGAATCGGCAAAACGATGCCCATTAAATTCTCCAGACCAAATGGCAGTACATTATAATTCCCAATGGCCTTTGCAAATTCTGCTGGATGAACGATTTTGTCGATACTGGCATAGATGAGAATGACACCCAGGATAACCCGACAAAGTAAGGCCAGAACTGATCGTTGGGCGAAAGTAATCATGGCTCAATCGGGTGTTCGCTTATATTCCAGGCGGTCCAGCCGCCCTTGAAAACAAGTAGATTATTAAACCCTTCCGCCTGCAGTTCATAGGCCAGGTCTTCACTGGATCCGCATTCATCCCCGCTGCAATAGATCACTAATGGTGCATCTTTGC
The DNA here is from genome assembly GCA_004124535.1 of Fidelibacterota bacterium. The sequence goes on along the minus strand of SCKQ01000047.1, from coordinate 14,443 downwards.
CCTGCAAACTATCAAGTTTAAAAACCAATTCCAGGAAAAACGGAAAATTCCAGGCACCTTTTATATGCCCTTCCTGATAATACTCCGGTTCCCGGGCGTCCACAAAAATGGTGCCTTTTTGATACAAATCCAGCGCCTGGTCAAGGGTGATAGCCAGTAATCGCGGTTCAGCAGTGGTATACTCGATCTCTTCAGCTACTGCCAGTTCTTTTGCCAGCAAGGGGATACCCTCCGGCCGAACAGCGTTGATGCCTAGACCAAGTACCGTAGATGTTATTGTAATAACAATGATCTGGCCAATAGGCAGCTGCGTGATCATCCAGATTTAAGCCCTTTCTTGATTCTTTCTTCTAAGCCGGGAGGATTCGGGTAAAGATTCTTTTGCACTTTATGTTTCTTCAGTGCTGCGCATTGCCCAAGAATATCTGTCACATAGGCCAAAATTGCGTCATCATCACCGATCTTCCGCGATAATGCCACACTGGTATATCCCGATGTATTCTGGGCGCTCCGCAAATTATTTTCATAGGTTTTACGATTTTGGTTGAATTCCTCGATCAATTTCAGAATTCGCGGTTGATCAGCGTAGATTTCATCTAGCGGTGTCTTAGGATCTTTATCTTGAAATCGTTTTAGCCGGCGATCGATGTTATCTACCTGCGCCTGCAGGTTTGATATGTCCACCAGTGGTGAATCGAGGGCAGTTATATTTAGGTCAATCTGGGCTAGGTATTTCCCTTGAATATTACTACCATAGGTAAATGGCCCATGTGCAGGTTGTTTCGTCCCCGGCCGTGTCCTGATTGTATTCCTACTGAGAAAAATATAGTCCGCATCAGCAAAAACTTCGTTCATCAACTTATTCTTATCCCGGTTAACATTGGCCAAAACAACGATAATATCCACTTTCGGTTTCAGTTCAGCTATTTGTGCTTCACCGGTCTTAATGAAATCACTTATCTGCACATCCTTGATCTGTGTTGGGATGAGATTGGTGAGACCGATTACGCCAACAATAACCCCACCCTCTGTAATTATATGGTGGGGCGGAAAAATAAGCTCGCCGCTCTTACTATCAATGATGTTTGCTGATATAAATGGAATTTCTGTGCTATCAACAATTTGTTGTAGGTAAGCTGTGCCAGCAGCCAGATCGAAGCCACCTACGTTCACTGCATTACAACCAATACGTTCATAACCCTTTAAGATCGCCTTGGCACGCAATTTATCCGCCTGTTCATTAACCTCTGTCAATACAGCGCTACTGAATAACAGATCTCCCGCGTCCAGGATAACAAGATTTTTCCCGTCTTCCTTTAATTGTTTTACATAGGTTGATTTTCTGGACAGACCGCCCAGTGGGTTTTTCTTTCACCCACAGGGGTCAAGCTGACCCCGTACATTGTTTGATACCAGCAGTGTAACACTGCCGCCTCCCCTTGGCTCTGTTTTTGTACAGGCCAAGAAAAGGACCAGAAAGACCAACAAACTGTAATGGTACAATTTCATGATCATAATTTATGCATTACTATGGTTACCTATAAAATATTTCCTGTTCTTTATCACTTAAAATCAGACAGATCTTCAGAAGAGTCATCCCTGATATTCTTGGCAAAATATTCTTCCTTTGCCCTGTCTAATTCATGAATGATACTAAGCCGCTTTTCGATTAATTGATAAAGCAGCCTGCGCTTTTGATAGAAAATGGTCATAAATCGTAAGTGTTGACGATAATTTTGTGCTTTACGGAAATAAAGCAAGGTGAAATTGCCACTGGGAATAAATGTTAGAAAAAATAATGCTGTCCACATCCCGTCATCGATAATTTTATAGAAAAGAACCAAGATACCAGTATACCAGACGATAAATAGCCCCATCCCAAACAGCATTTTTTTAGAACTTAAATCAGCAAAATGACCCTTCACAACCCGTACTGCAAGTATACCAGATAATTTGTAGGGCAAATAGTTCAAAATCCAACCGTAAATAAACACAGGGAAGCCAAATACAAGGAAAAACCAGGATTGCAGGCGCCGGCTAAATGTAACCTTTGAGCGACTGGTAGATAGAAAATCATCCCGTATTTTTAATTTATCTAAAATACTAAGATACTGTATGATAGACTGCTTCATTTTATGTGACCATTTAGGTTTATTTTCACTGAACCACCTCACAGCTCTAATAATCCCTTTGGACACTTTAAATTCATCGTCCTTGGAATGTTTATCCATGCCTAAATCAACAGTAAGTTCTTTTTTGTAAATCGTTTCCAATGATTGCACAATGTCTGCATCGGCCTGGTCCGTGACCGTCGTAGTCAATTTTTTCAGAGCTTGCCGCAGTTGTGATGTAACAGCTTGTACCGCGGACCGATCATCAGTCTCATACTGCTCCCGAAAATCTGTCATAGCAATTGGGATCCCAAAACGGCAATGGACATCACTACGAAATTTGGTTCCTGCAGAATAATTGATACCAGCCGGTACGATATATACGTTCAAATTAAAATCATTATTTGCTTCTGCGCCCAGCCCGATTCGGGCAGCACCAGTTTTAATTTTATGGATAATCCGTTCTGGTGTCGATATACCTTCGGGAAAAATCAATAAGGCATGACCTTTTTCCAAATGGCGGTATGTTGCCGCAAACATTTCCTCGTTGCGGACCATATCACCATCGGCATCGATTTTTCTATAGACAGGAATAATACCAATTAACCCTAATAACCAAGCAAAAGCCTTATTGGAGAATAATGTACTTTTAGCCAGGAAGGCAACACGCCTGTTGCAGTTGGCCCCCACAATGAGCGGGTCCATCATAGTATTAGGGTGATTTGCTGCAAAAATCACCGGGCCTTTATTAGGGATTCTTTCTTGATTTTCAACCGAAATAGAATTGAAAAATAAGTTTATTCCCGTAACGGCCACCGGTTTGAGTAACTGGTAAAGCATCAACCGCCGCTCAACTTGGCCCGATAACCCTTTGCCTGCAAAAGATCCCTTGCTTTTTCCCGAAAATTGCCCTGAATCAGGATCTCATTATTTTTTACGGTGCCACCTGTGCTGCAGGATGATTGTAAATACTTTCCCAGTTCTTTCAGTCCTCCAGGTATGCCTCTATATCCTTTGATCACAGTGACAACCTTCCCGCCACCTTTTCTATCCAGGTGAATACGCAGATCCTGATCCCGGTTTGGAATTTCTTCCTGACCTTCTGTTCCTGTGGTTTTCAAAAATTCTGGATCTGTTGAAAATACAATTGCGGTATTTTTATCCTGTTTGATGCTACAACCCTTACTTCAAAAGAATGATTTTTTCAGTTTGCATTATATGCCCAGCCTGACAGCGTACAATATAGACACCACTAGGGTTCTGTGATCCATCCCAAGAAAATAGCTTTTTCCCAGCAGGTAATACATCATCTGCTAAAGAAATTACCAAACGTCCATGGATATCGTAAATACGCAATTGTATATGCGCTTTCCTTACCAATGTAATGGGGATCATAACCTGCGGATTGAATGGATTTGGGTAGGGATGAGATAAAATATATTGCTGGGGCAGATCAAGTTCACCTGAAATACCCAGGTCAGTTACCATAAAATCAACTATTCTGGGCAAATGATCCGATGCTTCGTTGGTGTCTTCTGCTTCCAGTTCCCATTCATTGAGTACAGAATCCGGCATCACCAACGTATTTAAGACAAAGTGTTTCAAGATAGATAAATTACTATTCGTATAGAGCACATAATCCAATTTCCCGGGATTGAAAGAACTGCCGTCCGAACGCCAAGTATAGGCCATTCGTTTATGGGTGTGTCTGGAAAATAAGTCTGTAATTGCTGTACCATCCCAGTCTAGGGGAAAGTCAATCCCATAAGTGGCTTCATCCTGGATATCACCTGCCGTTACTGTTTCAATTTGCTCACGGTACCCCACAAAATTAAAATCACCCACATGAAACATGGGCGTACCTTCGGGCAGGTCAAAGGGCCCATTATCATTCAAGCGCCATTCGCGGAGTACCTGCACCAATTCATCCACTTGTTCCTGGCGATCATCATCATTATCGCAGCACGAAAAATGGGAATTGAGGATCAGCAGGTAGGGATTGATCGGGTCATCCGTTTGCAGTAGAGCGCACATTGTTCTTTCAGAATTAATCAAATTGGCTTGATTAATAATTGGATATTTGCTCAGCACTACCAGATCTCGAAAGGTATAACCTTGGTACCAGGTATCCTCGGGAAACCAGCTCGAAATAATGTCACCGATCTCATTCCACTCACTGTGTTCCTGCAACGCAATAATATCAGGATCCAGGCCCTGAAATATTCGTTTGAAATAGGGCTGGCGATCTGGTTCCAGGATACCTGTATAATGCGTATTATATGTTACCAGCCGGGTTCCTGTTTTTTCCAGCGAGATTGGCGCTACGGGACCAACTACTGTCGTATCCATATGGTAGATTATACCTCCCCAACTATCGGGCATATAATCCCCTGCATCATAAAAACTACTGAAAATGACCGCGATTGAATCAGGATCGCTGAGTACAAAAGAATCGCGGGCAATTGCGATTTCGAATTCTGTGCTGGTAATGGTAGGCGCTTGCCGCAGGGTTATATCATTCTGCCATAAATCAATGATCCCATCCTGTTCAAAATATTGCCCCATACGATATCCAAAATGCCAGGTCAATTCAGCCCCCAGTCCGCGGAAGGGGTGGCCAGTTAGCGAATCTCTATCCGCGTCTATGTACAGGAAAAAATTGTTCCAATCCTGTAGCAAGGTCTCTTCACTGTGCAACCTTATTTTAAAAAATAAAAATTCGTCATCATTGGTGATCTTTAACTCGGCCCAGTCATCGTAATTATAGTCACCTTCTGGGTCTGTGACAGCAACGGGTACTTCCTGCCAGTCATCCCACAGACCATCAATTACTATAGGGTGTGCTGCGCTGAGGCAGGTTATATATAACAACTGGGTGATAAAACGCCCAAACATGGAAGAATACTAAAACAAAAAAAGGCGCAAATCCACTGATTCGAGCCTTGTAGCCACTAATTAAGCTGACCGTTTAAAAAGTACTCTTCCCCTGGTAGGTCCATTCTTTGAGATCCGGTGAATAATAGTGGTGACCATCCGCAGTTATGGCCACATAAAACGTTTTTTCACCCTCTTCACCACTAAGGACGCTCAACGAAACAAAATCCGCCCGGTCTGCAATCTGTGTTTCGAATATAAACTTTTCTCCAATATTAACCGGACTGGTGTTTTTCATAATTAATATTTTACCATTTATAGTTAATGCAGCGAAGCCAAGGACTGGCGGTGCAATTCCTTCTTTAAATGATATTAAGGCACAAATCTCTTCTTTATTAAGAGTAGCTTGATCAAGTAGTTCTAATTTTTCCTTTAGCGTATTTACAATCTCCTCACTTAAGGATTTACCGGGCTCACCCCTTGGCCCAGGAGGTCCCTGGACACCTTTTTCACCAGCTTCACCAGATTCACCAGCTTCACCAGTGTACCTTCTGTACCAGGTGGGCCCTGTGCACCATCAGGCCCAGGTATAGGTTGAGGTGTGCAACCGGCTACAATCAGTAACCCTAGAAATATGATGATATATTTACTCATTAGTTGCCAAATAGAAATGGCAAGGACCGACTGTAGGCTACAGACATGACGATTAACAATTCTGAAATAATTGCTACAGCAAAGAATTTAATAGCTAACTGCATATGGCCATTCTTATAATCGTTTATATGGGCCACAGAATAGACCTGGTTGGCAAACATTGTATAGGCTCTGGTATCGTCTCCCATAATCTTGCGCAGATATTTTCCATATTCCGCTGCACTCTTAAAGCTGATAATACCCTTAAAGTACGTCGCATTAATCTCCGGCAAATCTTCGCGGTCTTCAGCTTTACTTATACGGGGATTAATCACCAGTATTAACTGGATCAAGGCTAAAATAGCTGAGACCAGGTATAACATTAACATAACAAAATTAAACCAGTTGGGAATAATCTTAGTGAAGTGGACCAAAAAGAAGACCATGAACACACCCATAAGAGAAAGCATGGTGAACGCTTTCTGATCAGTTCTGGTAATAATCTGCTGCTCGCTATCCAGGATTCTAAATAGGGATAGATATACGTCGTCTTTCATCGCTAAAACTAGTTAATTTGTAATTGGGGTTGAAGTTATTTAATCAATACCGTTTATGCAAAAGGGCAATTAATTTTCTTGGAGGTCAGCGTTTTCCTTTTTTAGGATCAAATATTCCCAATCCATTATCTGAACAGTAGCATAGTCAGGGATCGTTAATGTCTGTGTTGCCATCGATGGCTGTAGCCGCACTTCATCCTTATTCACTAGCACATTTACGGGCATGGAAAACTCTGGTAAAATACCAGTGTAACGGTAGAGCAGCTTATCTTTTGTAAGACTGTATTCCAGGGTTGGGGGACGGCGGTCGAAAATATACTGATCAAAAAATGGCTTAAAATCCTGTCCCGTCACATTATTTATATATTCGACGAGATCTTCCGTACACACTATCTGGGCCGCAAATTCCTGCTGAAAGCCCTTTAGAATGCCAAAGAACATCGTATCATCATCCAGGACACTGCGCAGGGTGTGCAATATCCAGGCGCCTTTATTGTACGCATCCTCAAACCCCCAGTAGTATTCACCTCTGGGCCCTACAATGGCGCGACGATTCTGAATTCCACGACGCCGCTCCAGCAGGTAATGGATACTCATGGGGTAGCCCAGTTGATCTTCTACATACAATACTTCAGAATACATGGCAAAGCCTTCATGCAGCCAAACGTCCGCCCCGTCGCAAGCAGTGATATTATTGCCCCACCACTCATGGGCCGTCTCGTGCAGGATGATATAGTCCATATATCCATAGATAGTGCGGATACCACGCTCGTAGGTCTTGAAATCATTGCCGTAAGCCACTGCAGTCTGGTGTTCCATACCCAGGTAAGGCGTTTCCACCAATTTATACCCATCTTCCCACCAGGGGAATGGCCCAAAGAATTTCTCCAGGGAGCGCATCATGGCCCGTGCTTCTTTGAAATGTTCCCTTGCGACCGTTTCATTGTAATCCAGCACATAGTATGTCACTGGTTGAATGCCGGTAACCGAATGAATTGTATCGGCAATAACAGCATAATTGGCAATATTAACAGACACGTTATAATTATTGATGGGTTTCGTGACAAACCACTTGTACGTTGTCTTTACATCGGTCTCCACTTTTTCCCGTAATCTGCCGTTGGCCACACACATAATATTACTGGGCACCGTAATATTAATAGCCATACTGTCCGGTTCCTCCGTGGGATGATCCTTGCAGGGCCACCACAGGCTGGCTCCGTCACCTTCACAGGCCACACCGACAAAATCACGACCGGCCTTATCTTTTTCCCAGACAAATCCGCCATCCCAGGGTGGTTTTTTTGCTTGCGCTGGCTCTCCGTGGTAGGTTACCCGAAATTGAAATTGCCTACCTGCCTGCACTGCAGGAAAAGTAACAAATACCGCATCCTCTTCCCGGGTATAGGTCAAGCTTCTGCCTTTATAGTTGACCTCATCCAAAACCATATTTTTGGCCAGGTCGAACTGCAATTCTGTGAATTCATTGACAGCCCAAGCATAAAAATCCACATATCCGGCAATCATTCTATTATCCAGGTCAATATCAATATTGAGCTCATAAAAGGTCACATCATAGCAGGTACGCGGTGCTGTAAGTTCACCCAGTAATTTGGCCCTCGGGGTCGGGTCTGGATAGGGTTCCGCTTTTTCAGGAATTTCCATATCCTTGCGCTGGCGCGACATCATCTGCCGGGTGGATGAACAACTGGAAAAAACCAGTAGTCCAGCTAGCGCGAGGTAAATAGGCTGAAGTTTTTTTTTCATCGGAGGGTAGTATTGTGGAGCCGGACGGGATCGAACCGACGACCTCCTGAATGCCATTCAGGCGCTCTCCCAACTGAGCTACGGCCCCAATTACATTGTTTACCCAATGGGCGCGTGAAAAATGCTGGGGAATTTATATTAGCACTATAAAAAAACAATGATATTTGGACATTACTCAGATTCCTTATCATCATAGAACGACGTCGGCAATATTCTAACGCCCACTTTTTGGCCAAGCTTTATCATTAACGGAATAATCACCGGACTAAATGGCATTATTAACGGGATAGACAGCCCGGCTATCTTTAAAATATCAATAAACTGATCCTTAACAATTTTCATCTCATCTCTGGATAGATTACCGCTTTGCACAGCATATTTTTTTAATAAAAGAGCCAGCTCCCGGGTTTCCCTTTTTTCATTCTTTATAGCAAGAAATATTTTTTCAATCCTGTCATAAACTTGGTGTTTATCTAGAGTAGAAACAAAATCTGATTGTACACCTGGGTTATTAACCGGCACCGGTAATGTTTCAACAATGTGTGCCAATTCAGCTTTCTCTAGCTGTTCAATGATTTCTTCTTCTAGCTGTTGTTTTTCAGGCAGCAATTCTGAACTTTTTTTAATGTCTTTATGTGTCATAATTTATCAATCATTGGGACCCGGGCGTTTGATCCCGTACTTTACATTATACTCGCGATAGTATTTGTTCAAAGGCTCAGGGTATTTTCTTCCTTTCCAGACATAGCGTAATGAATCATTGGTATGCGTATTAAGAATTTCTCCTGGTTCCATCTGAATATGATAAAACACCTGTTTCCCTATTCTTTTTAATTGTGGATCAGCTGGCGGATATCCAAAAATATGAAACATGAGGTCAGCGTGTTTTGTTTTCATCCTTTCCAGCATCATGACTTCGATCTTTCGTTCCACCCCTGGGATATACTTGGCCTTACTAGCCAAACTCAATACGGTAGACAGCCTGGGGTTATTCTTTCCTTCCAGTGCTAATCGCGCTGCAATCAGGTTCTCAAAATCTACATCTGCGGTTAAAATACTGGGCATTGATGTATTATCGTAAGCTGTAAATGATCCAGCCATTGAGCCTCTCAATTCAAAAAGGAATCCCTCAGCTGTCATGACACCATTCGTAAACTGAATGACCGCTTTGTTATTCGCAGTAGCAGATATGTAGTTATTGTCCCTGCGGACAGGGACATCACAATTAACTGTAATGATGGACGGTATTATGAATAGTTGATCATTATTTAATTCGCTATCCGGCACACTTATCATTACCCGGCCAATGCAGGCAAAAGTTTTTAGGATCACCTCTTCAAAATTATTACGCCGGGATCTAATTGTAGCTGTAAATACAACATTATTATTATCTATTTCATCAAACGATAGGTCTACCTCGTCCGTTTGAATTCTGAAATAGCGAAAATACCTAAACACCTCATTTTTGAAAGCCAGTTCCTGCTGAAGATTTATTTTCCGGGTTATTGCGGGATCAGCAAATAGACATAATGTAAAGGTTGCCATCAAGACAAAATACAGGCGGATCACTTTGCACATGGTCGCCAATCTAAAATGTTATATGCTTCGGTATGGAAAGAAAATATTATTTCATCAATATCATCTTGCGGGTAGCCAGGAAACTGCCGGCCTTGAACTTAGCAATATGCACAACTTAGGTTACCTTAAAGTCAAGTGACTTAAATATCACTATGTGGGAATAGATATTTACCTTCTGTTCGGAATTGTTCTGCCTTTTCTTTTTGCCCAAGTGCTTCCAGTACCCTAATCATATACTTGTACAGGTAGTCCTTTGGGTCATATATAATTGTAGTGCGAAGCCAATCAACATGTTCAAGCAATTCTTTTTCATTCCAAACTTTGTTAACGTCATTCATCCGCTGAAGCATATGAGCGGATAGCACTATATCGCCATGTTCAACTGGATACCAAATATTCGACAGTAATTCCAATTTAGGGGTCACGGAATATTTTTCCAGCCAATATAATGATTGGATGGCTAGTGTCATATACGTTGTGACTAGTGTAAATATAATCACTGCCAAAGATCGCATAATAACAGGCGCAGCAATAGTATAACAACGTTTTATTTCCTGCCGGCTTGATATGAACGCAATCAGGCTACAAAAGGTTACCCAATGAACTACAGCTTGATAAAAGGGGTATTCTAGCATACTGTGTATGATCACTGGTACCAAACAGACCAAATAAAACACCCCAGATATACCCCGTTTTCTAAAAGTCCGAATCACAAACCACAAACCAAAACAAACAATACAAAGTAATGGTACTACACCCCCTTCAATAGCCCAAAAAATCAATTCATTGTGTGGAAGTGAAATAGATATAGAATAATATTCACCTGTTGTAGAAAATTTTTCTGCTTGAGCCTTTAAAAAATCCCAACGGAAGTCGCCATAACCAAAACCTAGTAAAGGTGAGCGCAAGAACATTTTCCAACAAATACCCCATATAAGACGTCGTGGTTCACCTGTCATTTTATCCGAGTCCCATTCAGCGGTATCACTGAATTCTATTAAAGCATCTAAATTCCCTTCGGCAGTAGCCAATACATACATACCAAAGCAAATGGATAATGATAGACCAAAAATCATTAAAAGAACTGCTCCTCTGTTATTTACCTTAGAAATTCCTAACCCAATACAAATACATAAAATAACAATTAAAGTTATTAACTGCGTTGAACGTGAAAGAACCGTTACAAGAACAAAACCTGCAAATAGCGTAAATATCAAAGAAATCGAGAAACATATTTTATAATACTGAGAGCTGTAGAGTTTGGGCGCTCTCAACAAAAACAAGCATGCTAACGAAAACCCGGTAAGAACAAATGTGCCTATATTGTTTCTTTGAAAAAATGTACCAAAAGGCACATTGCCCCCAAAAGCACCTGGTGCAGCAAGAAAATATTCATACCACCCAATCAATACCTGTAAAAAAGCTGCAACTACAACAGAAAATAGAATGCACATCCATTGTTTTTCTGAAAAACGGAACTGCTGCAGTGAAAAAATAATTAATCCTCCAGCTGCGATTGCTACAAACCGATCTGCTGCTTTCCACAGGTTATCAGTTTGTCCGTAGAAATATGGAATGATTAATCCGATAAATACCAGGGCAATCATTTTCATTGTCGGGGTAATTAGCACCTGCCGATCATTAGCAATTTTTAATAAACCAAGGGAAATAATCGCAGACGCGAATATCCAGCCCACAGCATTATTTGGTCTATACAAACCAATACCACCAAAATGATGCTGTGTATAATGCATACCAATAAAGTAATAAATGATCAGGACTGCTAGAATACTGGTCGTCAACCAGCCTTGTCCTAATATTTTTTCTTTAAACAATGGATCTGTTTTTCGATTTAGGTGATACTATTACGATAAAAATTATACAGGTACTGTAATTAGTAATATATAAAAAATTGTTTAAAATATTATTTCATCAAAATCATCTTGCGGGTAGCCAGGAAACTGCCTGCTTTGAACTCAGCGATATAGACACCTGATGCTACGGTGCTGCCCTGTTTATTCAGGCCGTTCCAGACCACGTACCTTTTGCCATAGGACTGTTCTTCATTAACCAGGACAGCCACTTCCTGACCCAGCATATTATATAGCCGTATACTTACGTGGGAACGAACCGGTAGGGAATAGTCCAGACGGGTATTCGCGTTGAAGGGATTCGGATAGTTATAACCCAGGGCGTATTCCGTAGGCATCCCGTCCAGGATGCGCTGGATCTCATTTTCCACAAATTCAGACTCACCTATCACCATTTTCAGATCATAGCCAACGGTAGCTTTTTCTGCAATCCGGATCCCCGTTTCCATAATGTCACGATAGGCTGCTTTTTTCTGCAGGTCTACCAGGGCAACAACGATATTCTCCGGCGGTTCATCCACCGCGTGTATCTGAATATCCACCGGGCCATCCTTTTCCTGGGAAACGACACGGATATCCCAGACACCATTTACTTCGTTGATTGACCGGATATCGGTAGTATGATAGTAGCCACCATCCGCTTCCGGAGATAGACCAACAGCCAGGTGTCCATCGATCATGGGCGGCTCGTACAGATCGCCGCGATCCAGTCCTTCAGTAGATCGAAAATCCCGGCCAATATAGTTGTTATGGTCAAAATAATGCTCTGAATCTGCGCTGATCCGCAGGCGCCAGGCATTTATTGCCATACGGGGTGGCGTACCTGCCGGTACACGGTTCAGGCCAGAATTATCAGCCACTTCTACCGCTGTCGGCATAAGTTCGATTACCTGAAGAGTATCCGTATTATTATTAATCAGGTAGCCGCCCCAGGGCTGCATTTCGGTAACCACTTCACTCCAGCCGCTTTTTTCACCGATACCGTAGGTGTATGGACCGGTAAGATCACCCTGGTCCAGACTGATCGGTACTGTGAAAAAGAATGGATTACCAATAAAATTCCAGCCGGGAAATAATTCCATAGCATAGGGTTCCAGCGGCAATGATGTACCGGCACCGGGCGTAAAGTCGATCTTCTTGCCATACTGGTGCTTGAACCAATAGGCTTCCCCGAGATAGAGCGTATCAGGAACGCCCCAGGTATTGTTATCCCAGTCGCGGGAATAGAAGACATGCTTCGTATTAAGACCCTTACTTGAAATGGCACCATTGTCCAATTCTCCGGGGAATGAAACCAGGCGCCATTTTTCAATGGGCAGGCCTGTCGGATAGGCACTGTCATCCACCCGGGACGTGGGCTCATCTTCGTCAAACAGGACCGGTGCTGATATATAATCACTTAGAGCCACATAGTAGAGACTGTCCAGCACTCCCACACTGGCGATGAAATTCTCTATCTTCACCAACGAATCCGGGATGAAAGCGGTAAAGGTGGAATCGCCGCGGACCATGGGAAAAGTCAGGGTAGTATCCGTACCGCCGACATTGACATAGATACTGGCATTGAGGATACCATTGAAATCCGAGAACTTGGCCATGACATTCACACCCTGCCCTACCTGCAACTGCGGATCCATAATCACAAACTGTTCTACAATCGGTGGTTGCGTATAGAAACCCTGGGTTACGACCCAGAATCCGGATGCCAAACCGATACCGGCCCCACTGCTCTTGGTAATAACCGGTAAGCCCAGGGACCCGACCAGGTGTATTCCAGCATCCCACCATCCTTCTGAATAGGTCACATTATTGGCCATGGCGCTGATACTGGACATACGCATTTTATAATCCTGGGCGCTGGCAATTTGCAGCATAACCAGCAATGTGACAAATGAACGAACCATGACTTTATTCACGTACTGATCCACTTACTTTTCTGTGGCCATGCTGAATTTTACAACCTCATTTTTGTTACTGTCTTTTTCATGATCTGTTTTATCACTCATATCATTATCCAGCATATTCATGATTAATTCCAGCTGTGCTTTCAGTTCATCAATTTCCATTTGCTGTTTATCTATTTCTGTCTGCTGTTCCTGCATAGCCTTGGTGAGTAATGGTACAAAACCATTGTAGTTCAGTGTAAGATAATCATCTTCATCCGCGCCAACCAGTTCGGGCATGACTTTTTCTACTTCCTGGGCAATGAAACCCCACTGTTTCTTATCGTTGAAACCCTTGTCCTGGAATTCATCTTTACGCCAGTTATAATTTACTGGGTTCAGTTTGCTCAGTTTTTCCAACGCGCCAGAAACGGTAGAAATATTCTTCTTGAAACGCCTGTCAGAACTGCTTGTTGGTGTTGGTGGGGCTTCTGGTCTCGTTGCATCGGGGGCCCATGAAGGTACCCCACCTGCGATCTTTAATACTTCACCAGTTTCTCCCTTTGCCAGACGGACGTAATCTGTTCCATTGTAATACATAATATCGCCTTCTGCATCAGATCCGATTGCGATTTTTGCACCTGTTATCGAATTATCTGCTAAATCAACAGTAGCAATAGTGCCATCTGCTATCTTTCCCGTTACTATGGCATTGGCAGCAATGTAGGTTTGGGCAATGGCTGTACCCTCCCAAGTGCCTGTGCCGATAGTTCCAACTGATGTAATTTGTGTTTGAGCGGCATCAACAGCGAGCACACCAGCGGTAGCTGTAAGACCTGCTCCTGCCAGTTCGGTTGCTACATCATCGTGTACCATACCAGTTTGAACTGCATTTGCTTGAATCGTTCCAGCTGCTGTAACACCTGCACCACTAAAATCAACATTCCACGCTACATCACCTGTCATGGCAATATTACCAGTTGCTGCTAAAGCAGTTGCAGTAGATGCATTACCAGTAACTGCACCAGTAATTGGTCCCGCAAATGCCGTAGCAGTTACAGTGCCCGTACTAGGATTATAGTGAAAAGCTCCATCATCTTCTAATAAAGCGCTAGATCCGTCAGTAAATGGTACATCATAATTTGCATTGGTTGTACTATTGGTTACTG
>SCKQ01000046.1 GCA_004124535.1 Fidelibacterota bacterium | reverse complement strand
TCTTCAAGACACTGGGAATTTGATTAAAATTGATAGTCTGAAAAGTACATTTCCTTGGGATATAGGATTTTATTTAAATATGCCCAACTTTGTGCCGCCTGCAGGAGGAACACCAGTCCTACTTGATATCGTCTTAAGTAAACCCGATGACGAAGATGATCCAGGAATTGATACAACGTTTAATTTATATAAACATACACTTGCTCCCACACTACCAGACACTGTACTTGGTTCAATGGGCCTGGATTTGCGTGTAAGCTTACCTGATCAGCAAGCAACCATTTCACTTGATAATACCTCCTTGGGTGGTTTTAGTTTGAATTTAAGTTTTGGTTCATTGTTTTTTGAGGAATTTGAGGCTTATATAAATCAGACATTAGTCGAAGATGCATTGGAAATTCCTCAATATCCGCCAGAAATGAGTGGTATTGGTTTCCCGGAACTTGAATTTGAATTTGAATTTGAATCTTCATTAAATCTACCCTTTCATATAAACATAAATTTACTTGGTATTAATCTACCGGCTGACACAATAATATCTCCGTTAAGTATTGCTCTAACCAGACAAACAGTTCCACCTTATTCACTTCCTAGTGGTGAAGCAATTAAGACGATAATACGGTGGAATAGATTAGGAAGTATTACAAATGTTTATGCGCCTCATGATTCAGAGCAATGGACTACTAGTGACACTACGGAACCAGAGTTTGATGAAGTTTCAATTGTTGATTTTTTTGCAGGAATGCCATATGATAGTGCAAAAGCCCAGGTAATTGTAAGACTTCGTGGTGATGCGTCAATTACGAATAGTTTGGGGACCATAGGTGGTGGTTTTAGCATAAAATTACCATTATCAGTGACGATGAATACACCAGCATTCATCCCGCCATCAGGGGTATCAAAACTTGATACTATGGATCATGATATTAGAAATAAAATACGGCATTCACTTATCCATTCTGAATTAACGACCACCGTAGAGAATAGTTTACCATTAGGGGGTGAATTTGCGATTTTACTGTCCAATCAGCCCTTTTTTCCTAAGGATATAACCAGTGAAGCATTAGGCACTTTTGTCGATACGATGGCAAATCAAGATCAACCTGGCTGGGATTCAAATGATAGTTTATATATTATTGATGAATGCGACTTGCTTAGTCCTTCCAGTGGAAATATTTATATATTTAATGTAATGAGCGATTCCACCCAGTGTGTGGATGGTGTAAAATATTTGGTAAAACACAAAGATGCTGTGATGGATACGGTAGTATCATATGTTGATACTCTCTTCCGTGTATTGCTACCTGATCCGGATTCCTTATACCAAGAAACAAATTCCGAAGGCCACAAGGGTCAGGTTGCCGTGCCGGGAATAACAAGTTATAGTAGTGTCTTGGATACAGGCAGAATTTTTCTGCTTACTGATTATGGTTTACGATATATAGTACCAAGGTTTTCTTTTAATCCAACAGGTGATTCAGAAAGAAGGTTTTTTTCTAGGTACGATGCTATTGATATTAAATCCTTCATCACCTTCCGTGTTGCGAGCACAGGCATATTAGGGCCAACAGAAAATGATATAGTGCTCCATTACCCAAATGGTGGTGAAAATTTGTTGGCAGGGACTGACTATATGATCCGCTGGAAAACATATGGGACAGTCGGTAACGTAGATGTGCATTATGCTACTGGTGTAAATCCTAGCGAGGATCAGTGGGAAGAAATTCTAGAAAATATAGTGAATAATGACTCGCTAGCATGGACACCTTTATTTCTAGAAGATAGTGTACGCATTAGAATTAGAGATTCAAGTTCTGAACTAAATGATATCAGTGGCTGGTATTTTAGTGTTACCGGCGGATTGCAAGGCAGCACATCAACCGGTAATGCAGTGATAAATAATGGCAAAATAAGGCAGCCAGGGAAATCCCGCTGATGAAACGCTTAGTTTTTTACTGTTTTATTATTATTGTTGTGGTTCACAACACCATCTTGGGGCAAATAAAACGTGATCCGCGATCCGTAGCGATGGCGAATGCTTATACGACTATTGCAGATGGATATTTTGCGGTAGGCTATAATCCAGCTATGCTTGCCTACCAGCAAGATAAACCCTTTATGCTGCAATTATTTGGACTCGATGTGGGTTTATCAGGGAATTTTATTTCATTAGAGAATCTTAATTCCCTCAGTGGGGATACGCTTTATGCTGCAGGTGAAAACCCAAAGGATCCCAACGATAATAGTAAGGATAGACTTTTTCGACAGTTTGAAGATGCTGGCGGGTTGGCTTTCGCTCAAGATATTCATCTGCCGCTACCAGTTATTAATTATTCATCGGGAAATATGGCCTTTACAAGCAATCTGGTATGGATGAGTAATATTGTATTTCCATTAGGGATTCTGGAATTATTGTTTTACGGCAACGGTAAACGACCAGAGTTGGACATGACCTTTAATCTAGAGGTATTTGGCATCAATGAACTTGGGTTTACCTTTGCGGTTCCATATGATCGATTTGCATTAGGTGTGACGGTTAAGTATTTACAGGGTCTTTTTTATTTTGGCGTAGATCCAGATTCTAGTATAGCCACCATTGTTACCAGTGATTATCACGTTTATGGTTCAGGAAAATACCTTTTTCGCTTCGGTGTAGGGGGTAGTGGATTCGGTCTTGATCTAGGATTTGTGACCAAGGAATACAACGGGTTTCGCGCTGGTGTTGCATTAATTAATGCTCTGGGCGTAATTGAATGGAATAAACAGGGTATGATGAAAGATTTAGTTGCTGGAACTGATGGAGCCATGGGAACAGATGATGATTTGTTTAATCCAGCAGCATTCTTGGGCTTCCCAGCGATAAGTGAATACCAGGCTATTTCCTATGAATACAAGATTGATAGTGTTAATGCTGAAGGGTTATCGAGCCCAGATATTTTTACCAGTGAACCCTTTAAAGCGGTTGACAATACAGACCCTGATGGTAAACCAAAGGAATTTAAAACCAATTATCCAGCAATTTTTCGGGCCGGTGTTTCTTATACTAATGAGCTATTTGTTATCAGCTCAGATATTTGGACAGGTTTCAGCAATCGATTCTATGCCCATGCCGGCTGGCGCTGGTCAGTAGGTTTCGAGTTTTTAAAGTTTAAAAATATACCTCTTCGCCTGGGATATGCTTTTGGTGGCCCGACCTTCAAAGAACTTGGCTTAGGCTTTGGATATCATACCGGGCCTTTGATATTCGATTTCGGCTTTGGCTTCAAGAATGGTGTATGGATCCATTCTATGCAAGGACTGAATTTGTCATTGCAGTTAACATTGACCAGTTTTAAAGGTCGCGATAGCAAGCCGGCAGCACCAAGTGATGGACCTGCACCATTACCGGAAGATGCTGCTACAGATAAAGAACCGGAGAAAGAATCGGAGTCTAGTGATGAATCATCTGAAGAACCAACGCAGGATGCAGAACCGGATTCCGATGAGTCACTTCCGGGCGAATAAAAGCAGTAGTAGACCTCCAATAGAAAATACTACATTACCGATCCAAGCGGAGACCATCGGCTCCAATACACCCTTAAAACCTAAGGACTGGCCAAACTTAATAAACGCGTAATAAAAGAATATCACCAGAAAACTCATCCCAGCCCCAAAAGTAAGTCCACCACGTGGTTTAATAACTACTAGCGGTAGACCAAAAAGCACCACAATCAGATTTGTAAATGCGAACGATATTTTAAAATATCTGCTTATTTCCCAGCGCGTTGTCTTCACACCATTTTCTTTTAACTGTACAATTCGCTCGGTCAGCTCATTGTAATTGAGTTCGTCGGGTAATTTTCCCTGTTTCAATATGTCATCAGGAGTAAAATCGATCTGGATCAAGGAATCTGATTTATGAATGGATACATCGATTTCGTAGCCATTTTCATCGAAAGTTCTGATAGAATATTCTGACGCTGCCCACCGTTCCAGTGAATCGATCCAGGTAATCTTCTTCGCATCAATACGGTTCAAAATGATACCCTCGCTCATTGATAGGATAGTTACACCTTCTGCGCTTTTTTGACGAACTTTATATTTACCTAAAGCAATATGAATTTTTTCCTTTTTCTGCAAAAAGACGTCATTATAAACGTGCTTCATTTTCCGGCGTGACTTCTTTTTAATGTATTTTTGTTCGATTGCGGACCGCATCTCATTGCCACTGCTTACCACTCTATTTTCAAATTCAAATGATGCATAACTTATGATAATACCAATAATTATTAATGGTATCGCAATACGATAGAGGCTTATGCCGCTAGATTTCATGGCGGTCCACTCGTTGCGTTTGACCAGGAGACCAACACTAAATACGGTCGCGATCAGCATGGACATTGGCAGCGCAATATTGAAGAACCAGGGGACCGTATAAACATAATATTTTGATATAACCTTCCAGGATACTGTATTATCAATAAAACGATCTAGATTTTCAATTAGGTCTACAACAAGGAAAATGCAGGTAAAACCCAGGATGGATATACCCAAAATGGTCAAAAATTGACGGATAAGGTATAGATCAAGTTGTTTCATTGTTTGCTGGATATTTTTCTTCAGTTGAATTTCCATATAATACGTATATTTCGGAATATATTAACCCAACCATTTTTAATTACACAGGATAGGAAATTTTGACTGACATAATTCAAACACTAGATCAAACAATGGCAGACCTAGTGAGCTTTTTATGGGCCCCTCCCACAGTAGTACTTTTACTTGGCGGGCCCTGAAAAAATGGTTTGCGTACTTTTCAGGATTAATATGGATGACGTTACTTGTGTTTCTGTTTGTTGGAAGCGACTTGTGTTTTATATAATTTTTAATCTATGAATCTAGTAAAACGGTATCCCTTGGTTTTACCGATTCTACTCGTTTTTTGCGGTAGTCTGGCCTTGGCTGCACCTGGGTTCGGGGAAGGTCAAAGTGGAGTGTCCTGGGTATCAGTAATGCCGCCCGTGGTAGCCATTGTTTTGGCATTGATTACCCGGCAGGCTCATTTATCCCTGTTTATGGGTATTTTGATCGGTGTTTGCATTCATACGGGAGGCGTCTGGTCAGGATTAACGACTTCCCTGGACACTTACCTGGTGAACTCTTTGGCGGGAAGTTCGAGTCATACCTCTATTTTGATGTTTACCCTTGCCTTCGGCGGTTTGATCGGAGTGATGTCTGCCAACGGCGGTTTAAAGGGGATCGTTGCTGCCGCATCTAAATATGCAACAAACAATTTCCGGGGTCAGTTGGTCACAGCTTTTATGGGTCTGGTGATTTTTATTGACGATTATTCCAATACCCTGCTGGTGGGTAATATGATGCGCCCCTTTACAGACAGTGTCCGAATTTCCAGGGAAAAGCTGTCCTACTTGGTGGATTCTACGGCTGCGCCTGTGGCCAGCCTGGCCGCCATCAGTACCTGGTCTATTTTCCAGATGAGCCTCTTGGACAGTCCCTATAAAGCACACGGTATTTCGGCCAATCTGTATTTGACTTTTCTACAGAGTATTCCCTATTCCTTCTACTGCATATTTACATTGGTATTCCTTTTTGCCACTGTATTGATGCGCAGAGAGATGGGGCCCATGCATAAAGCGGAGACACGATCGCAAACCACCGGTGCCGTGTTGGCAGAAAATGCTCAGCCTATGGTGGATGAATCTCTGGTCCGAGAATTTGAAGAAAGTAAACTGAGTCACTGGAGTAACGGCCTGATCCCGATTTTGGCTGTGCTTGTAATTACCATTTGCGGTTTGTTTATTACCGGCATTGAAGGCCTGGATAATGGTTCCCCGAAGACAATCCGCAATATCATCGGAAATTCTAATGCCAATGCCAGTCTGATTTGGGGTTCATTCCTGGCTGGGTTTATTGCCATCATTATGTCTGTGAGCGGGGGACTGTTATCCCTGATAAAGGCCATGGATGCCTGGATCAGTGGAGTACGATCCATGGTTATGGCTTGTATTATTCTGGTGTTGGCTTGGACTATTGGAGATGTCTGTGCGGATATGAAAACAGCTGAATATATCGTGGATCTGACCTCTGGATTTTTAACTCCTGCACTCCTGCCTGCTGTCACGTTTTTTACTGCTGCTGTTATTAGCTTTTCCACCGGTTCCTCCTGGGCCACCATGTCAATCCTGGTCCCGGTTACTGTACCTATGTCTATCCAATTACTGGGCGGTGAAGGGAATCAAGTGGTTCAGGATCCTATCTTCCTTTCTACATTTGCCGGTGTATTGTCTGGATCCGTATTTGGTGATCATTGCTCCCCAATTTCTGATACGACAGTTTTATCGTCCACGGCATCAGGATCCGACCACATCGATCATGTACGCACTCAACTTCCTTATGCTGTAATTTCCGGCGTGATTGCATTGCTTGCGGGTTACATTTTTACCGGTTTGGGTATATCCTTGATTGTGAGTCTTTCAGTGGGTTTAGTTCTTGTGATAGGCTTTCTGAAAATATTTGGTAAACCAATTTTGCACGAGTAATTAATTCATCTTTTCAGGATGTATTTTCATTTTATTTTTGGCTTCTGATTTATAATGCCTTACCTTGAAAAACTGGCTTCGGAATTCGCCTCACTCATGTGGGGTTATCCGCTGCTCATTCTGATGATGGGAGGCGGAGTTTTTTTCACTGTTTATTCCCGTTTTACGCCGTTCAGGTTTTTCAGGCATGGCATCAAAATTCTTCTCGGTCAATATGACAACCCGGAAGATCCCGGCGATTTAACCCATTTTCAGGCATTGTCTACAGCCCTAGCCAGTACAGTCGGAATGGGGAACATAAGCGGCGTGGCAGTGGCTATCAGCATGGGTGGGCCCGGGGCTTTATTTTGGATGTGGATCAGTGCATTTGTGGGCATGTCTACGAAATTCTTCACCTGTACACTTAGTATCATGTTTCGCGGAAAAGATGATCGGGGAGATGTGCAGGGCGGACCCATGTATGTGATAGAAACTGCGCTGGGAAGGAAATTCAAGGCCTTGGCCATTTTGTTCAGTACAGCGGGGTTAATTGGCTGCCTGCCCTTGTTCCAGGCAAATCAGCTGACCCAAATCATCCGCGATGAGATCTGGATGAAAAATGGCTGGTTTACTGATGCTGTATTAGCAGGTAACCTGATGGTAGGAATACCCGTTGCTGGTTTAGTAGCGTTTGTGATATTTGGCGGGATCAAAAGGATTGGCTATGTAGCGTCCAGGCTGGTACCGCTCATGGTTTCGTTATACCTGTTGGCCGGAATATTTATCGTGATTACAAACCTGGCACATATTCCTGATCTACTGGCACTTATTTTCAGTGATGCATTTTCCGGAAAAGCAGCTGCAGGCGGCGTGATCGGATCCGTAATTATCACTGGTGTCCGTCGAGCGTCCTTTTCCAATGAAGCTGGTCTGGGGACCGAAGCTATGGCACATGGTGCAGCCAAAACCCGCGAACCGGTACGGGAAGGACTAGTGGCCATGTTGGGACCTTTTATCGATACCATTGTGGTCTGCTCCATCACAGGGATTGTCATTTTATTATCCGGATTATGGCAGGGGAATGAAACCAGCGGCGTAACCCTTACGACCATGGCCTTCAGCCAGGAACTGGGCAGCATGGGTAAATCACTGCTATTAATTTGCGTTTTCATATTCAGTCTTACGACGATGTTTGGGCAATCTTATTACGGCAGTAAATGTACAGGCTATTTGTTTGGCACACGTTGGCAACAGAAGTATAATTTATTTTATGTCATTGCGGTGATTTTCGGGGCCGTCGTTTCCCTGAATGTGGTCATAAATATCATTGATGGGGTTTATGCGCTGATGGCCATTCCGACCATGGTTTCGGCGCTCTTGCTTTCACCACAAGTAATGAACGAAGCAAAACGTTATTTTACGACTCTGAAACAATGAGCAAACGGCGACACCTGACAACTGAACAAAGCAATCCATCATCGAACAGGATTGATGATTTATCCGTGCGCGAAATCCTGGATGTGATCAACAGAGAAGACCGGGCCGTGGCTCAAAAAGTAGGGGATGCTTTGCCCGAAATTGAAGATACAGTAAAGCTAACAGTGGCTGCATTACGGAATGGTAAAAGAGTGTTTTATTTAGGCGCCGGCACGAGCGGTAGATTGGGAGTGTTGGATGCTTCAGAAATGCCGCCAACATATTCCGTTCCCATAGATTGGTTTCAAGGCATCATTGCTGGAGGTGATATGGCACTTCGAAAATCAATCGAGGGCGCTGAGGATAAGCCCGATGCTGCCATTCAAGATCTAACTACCCATGGCGTTGAAGCAGGGGATGTGATTATCGGTATTAGCGCCAGTGGTGCAGCAAAATATGTTCAGTCTGCATTAAACTATGGCCACGAAATAGGATCAAAAACAATTTACCTAACCTGTACTGCTAAACCATTTTATCCTGTTAATGTTGATCTAACTATTTTTATTGATGTAGGTCCTGAAATCATAACCGGTTCAACCCGCATGAAAGCGGGAACAGCAACAAAAATGGTTTTGAACATGATCTCCACAGCCACAATGATTCGCCTGGGAAAAGTATATGGTAATTTGATGGTTGATCTGATGGCAGTTAATGAAAAACTAGTAGATCGTGGAACCCGTATTATACAAGATTTTACAAATCTGAATTTTAAAGATTCCCACAGAATATTGGTTGCAGCAAAAATGTCCGTAAAAACTGCCCTTGTTATGGTTAAAAAAGATTGCAATTTGGACGTTGCTGAAAAACTTCTTCTGGATGCGAATGGTTTTTTACGAGATGTAATCGATTAATCCAACAGAGATAAAACTAAACTAAAAAGAATTTTATGCTTTCGATTTTCAACACACCAGGACCAAATATTTCAAAAAGGGCAGCTCGAAGCATAGTTAGAGATGCTTACGGATTAGATTTGTCTGCTACAATGCTCACAAGTGAACGGGACCAAAATTTTTTATTAAAGGAAAAAGCTGAGCCAAAATACATTTTGAAGATCTCTCATGCTGCTGAATCATTGGATGTATTGGAAATGCAGCATGCCGCACTCGCACACATAAGTTTGCATGACCCTGAGATGCAATTACCACATCCAGTAAACACATTGGATGGTGAACTTATTTTTCGCCATAAAGCAGCTTCTAATGAAAAGCATTATATTCGTATGGTGGAATATGTTCCAGGTGAATTAATGAAAGACCTGGGAAAACAAACGAATGGTTTAATTATTGATCTTGGCTATTTGCTTGGCAGATTGGATCTTGCACTACAGGATTTTGAACATCCAGCAGCTAAACGGTCTTTTCCATGGAATGTAGCCCAAACAGATTTCTTGATAAATAATCAGGATAATATTCGTTCTGAAGAAGATCAATTAATTATCCAACACTTCCTTCGGGAATATGAAAAAAATATTGTTCCGATCAGTCATGAATTAAACAGGGCAGTTATTCATAATGATGGCAATGACCACAATGTAATCGTTAATAAAGATAATCGTGCCCATGGTATCATTGATTTTGGTGATATGGTCCATACTTATATTATCTGTGAATCCGCTGTCTGTCTCGCTTATCTGGTTTTAAATAATCATGATCCGATAGATCTTACAGCAGAGTTAATTAAAGCGTACCAAACGGTATTCCCATTAACGGAATTAGAAATAAGTGTGATCATATATTTCATTTGCCTGCGCCTGTGCGTTTCGGTAACAATGGCAGCCTACCGTAAACAGTTATTTCCTGATAATGAATATATTACAGTTACCGAAGATCAGGCCTGGGGTTTTTTGAGAAAAATGAAGAATGTGGATCTGCAGGGCTGGTCCGATAAAGTTGTGGATAAAACTTTCCACTGAGGCATTTTGCTTAGCACCAAGAATATCAAGAAACTCAGGGATCAATATATCGGTCCATCTTTTAGTCTTTCTTATCATGAACCATTGCATATCGTAAAAGGAAAAGGACAGTATTTATATGCTAGCGATGGCAGACAATATCTTGATGCAATGAATAATATCAGTCATGTAGGTCATTGTCATCCTCGTGTTCTTGCGACCCTGGAGGAACAAAACAGGTTATTGAACACCAATACCAGGTATCTCCATGACAATATTGTTAATTATGCTGAAGAGTTGACTAAAAAATTACCAGCGAAACTGGATGTTTGTTATTTCACCAATTCAGGGAGCGAAAGCAATGACCTGGCCTTGTGTATGGCCAGGAATTATACTGGCAGCATTCAAACGATTGTGATTGCAGGTGCCTATCATGGTCATACAAAGGCCACAATTGAAGTAAGTCCGTATAAATTTGATGGTCCGGGTGGTACAGGATCACCAGATTTTGTGTACCAGATCCCAATGCCGGATCCATATCGGGGTAAATACAGGTCCAACGATGGTGATATTGCTTTAAAATATGCTGATTGTGTCCAGCAGATCCTTGATGTTTTACACGATGATAATAAACAGGTTTCGGCTTTTATTGCCGAGGCAATACTGGGCTGCGGTGGCCAGATCTTTTTTCCAGAAGGGTTTTTAGCTGCAGCTAGTACAAAAGTACAGCAAACCGGTGGCTTATACATTGCTGATGAAGTGCAGATTGGTTTTGGCAGGGTAGGGTCCAATTTTTGGGGTTTCGAATCAGAGAATGCACGGCCAGACATTGTAACAATGGGAAAATCCATGGGCAATGGTCATCCATTATCTGCAGTGGTGACAACTAAAAAAATTGCTGATGCATTTAACAATGGTATGGAATACTTTAATTCTTTTGGAGGTAACCCTGTATCTTGCGCTGTCGGTCGAGCCGTGCTGAAAGTAATAGAAGAAGAAAAATTACAAGAAAATGCGTTACAGGTGGGTTCGTATTTAATGGACCAATTAAATGATTTGAAACAAAGGCATAATATTATTGGTGATGTGCGGGGACGTGGTCTATTTTTTGGTATAGAATTGATAAAAGATCCTGAAAAACTGACCCCTGCAAGTGATGAGGCGGAAAAAATAGCGAATGATATGAAAGATCATGGAATACTTATAAGCACCGATGGTCCAGATCATAATGTTCTAAAAATCAAACCACCAATGGTGTTTACCAATGATAATACTGATCAATTGGTTGAAACTTTAAATAAGGTATTAATGGAGGATAATTTCAACTAAACGTACATGATTAAAACTTTTGTTAATATACTGGTATTGATAACAATTATATTGATTGCTTATTTCATGGTAGGTAACAAGACGTCAATTGATCGGCCGGATTGGGAAAATCCGGCGGTTCTAAGTATAAATCGAGAAGATCCCACGGCCCATTTTTTCCATTATGAGTCTGAGGATCTGGCATTGTTGGGCGATCCGGAAAAATCACATTATTATCAATCCTTGAATGGTCAATGGAAGTTTCATTATGCATTGAATCCAGAAAGTCAACCCTTGGATTTTATGAAAAGTGATTTTGATGTAACGCAATGGGATGACATAGAAGTGCCTGGGAGTTGGGAGATGCAAGGCTGGTCTGTTCCAATTTATCTTGATGAAGAATATCCGTTTCCACCTGAGCCGCCTGCGGTACCACATGATTACAATCGCGTGGGTAGTTACCGACGTAATTTTCATTTACCTGACGATTGGTTAACCCGCAATATTTTTATTCAATTTGATGGAGTGCGATCTGCATTTTATTTATGGATTAACGGACAGTTTGTAGGCTACAGTCAGGATTCAAAAACACCTGCTGAATTCGATATTACTGATTTTGTTGTATCCGGTGAAAATACCGTTTCGGTTCAGGTTTACCGTTTTTCTGATGGTTCCTACCTAGAAGGACAGGATACCTGGCGTATCAGTGGAATTGAACGGGATGTTTTTATCCGTGCTCAACCAAAAGTAAGGGTTTCTGATTTTACTCTAATAGCAGATCTAGATAGCACATATCAAAATGGTCAATTCGAATTGCTTATCGATTTCATAAATAAAACGCCTGATAGCGTAGATGTTTTGATCCGAGGGGAATTAACTAGATTTGATAATCCGCAGTTTCCTGTAGTTACATTTGATAGAAAGATAAAATGTAGTAAATCGGATACTCTAAATTTTAATACGGTTATTGAAGATGTAGATCGATGGTCAGCAGAGACACCGAACCTCTACAGGCTGATGATCACGATCTTTGATAGTGATGGTAAAGTCATTCAAAGTTTCACCCAACAGGTTGGATTCAGGAAGGTAGAGATAGCCCATGGAAATTTGCTTGTGAACGGAAAAACTGTAATGTTCCGCGGTGTTAACCGCCATGAATGGGATCCTGTGCGGGGGCGATCGATTACAGAAGACCTAATGATTAAAGATATCCAATTAATGAAAGCGTATAACATAAACGCAGTAAGGACTAGTCACTACCCAAATCAAGTGCGCTGGTATGAATTATGCAACGAATATGGCTTATATGTCATTGATGAAGCAAATATTGAAGCACACGGTATGGAATACCATCCTCAGAAGTATGGCTTTATTGCCGATGATCCGGAATGGAAATCAGCCTGGTTGGAGCGGGGCAGAGCAATGGTGGAAAGAGATAAAAATCAGCCAAGTATTATTATGTGGTCAATGGGCAATGAAGCAGGAGATGGAGCGAATTTTAAAGCACTTTATCAGTGGATGAAAGAAAAGGATCCATCCCGCCCCGTAGCCTATGAACCCGCACGGGAGAGGAAGCATACCGATGTAGTTTTCCCCATGTATGCAACAATTGAAACTATCAAAAAATATGCGGAAAAGGATCCATCCCGTCCACTTATCCTCTGCGAATATTCCCATGCTATGGGCAACAGCGTTGGTAATCTGCAGGATTATTGGGATACATTTGAAGAATACACGGCTCTGCAAGGTGGCTTTATCTGGGATTGGGCAGACCAGGTTATCCTGAAAATAGATTCCAGCGGTAGGGAGTACTGGGCTTATGGTGGCGATTTTGGTACAGAGTTCACTGCGAATGATTCTAATTTTTGTGCCAATGGACTGGTGGCAGCGGATCGTACACCGAACCCGCATTTTTTCGAAGTGAAAAAGGTTTATCAACCAGTGAAGTTTGAAGCAGAAAATATTGCCCGTGGACAGGTAAGAATAACTAATCGGTACGAATTTATTAATCTGGATCATCTTGATTTTACCTGGTTTATTGCCGAGGATGGCAAAACGGTAGAATCAGGTAAATTAGGTAAGTTGGATCTGCATCCAGGTCAGAGTACTGTTTTATCTTTCAATCTTTCCGGCGTTGTGCCTAAACCCGGTGCAGAATATTTTCTCACCATACGAGCCAGAACGAATCGTGATCTTCCGCTGATAGAAAAAAAACATGTTGTTGCCTGGGAACAATTCAAGTTGTCGATTAGGCGTCCTTCTGCAGAGCAAGACATAACTAAATTTCCAGCGATACGGTTTTCGGAAACAGATAGCACTGTGAGTATAATAGGATCAAATTTCCATGCTGTTGTTAATAAGGCCACGGGATATTTATCTGACTATGTTTTCAAAAACCGGCATTTAATTCAATCAGATCTGATGCCTCATTTTTGGCGTGCTCCCCTTGATAATGATCTTGGAAATCTCATGCACATTCGGACAGCTGTATGGAAAAATGTTGGTAAAGAATTAACCGTTCAATATTTCCAGCGTTCCCTGGCGAATAATGTGGCCAAGATCAAAGTGATCACCGAGCATAAGGTCACGGGATCAAAAATTACGATGACTTACCAAATCTACGGTAATGGCTTAATTGATATCCAACTACAACTGAAAACTGGAAATAAAAGATTACCAGAATTACCAAGATTCGGAATGAAAATGACATTACCTAAAGATTTCAACAGATTAACTTGGTATGGGCGGGGACCACACGAAAATTACTGGGATCGGAAAACATCAGCAGCTGTGAAAGTTTTTTCCGGTTCAGTTTGGGATCAGACTTACCCTTACGTCCGTCCCCAAGAGACAGGGAATAAAACAGATATACGGTGGATGGCCCTGGATAATGGAACAATTGGTTTAATGGCCGTAGGTCAACCAACATTTGATGGCAGTGTGCATCAGTACCCGTATCATGATCTGGATTATGTACCTGGCGATCATCGGCACGGTAAACTGGATTTACAGCCAAAAAATCAAGTAGATTGGCTAATAGATTTTCGTCAAACTGGTGTGGGAGGTGACAATAGTTGGGGCGCGCGACCGCATTTGGAATACACCTTGGCTGGAAAATCAAGTAGCTACGAATATAATTTTTACCTTAGACCCTTTGTAAAAGATGATGATCTTATGGCACTTTCAAAATTGAAATTAAAATAGGGTGAACTGGAGTAACATATCGTGAATACTATCTCTATAGTCTCTTTCATTACAGCTACGGCGGCAGTCGCAGTTTTTACTTATATCCTTGTCGGGCGAATGAAGAAAAGCAAGAGTGCAACGGAAGAATATTTTACCGGTGGGAGGGCCTTAACCTGGCCGTTGGTCGCTGGTTCATTATTACTTACTAATTTATCCACTGAGCAATTAGTGGGGCTGAATGGTGATGTATTTGGAGATAAGGCCTTGGTAGGTGTGGCTTGGGAAGCTTTGGCCGCATTTGCCATGATTGCCACGGCACTTGTTTTTCTACCCACATATCTCGCTAGTGGATTTACAACAACACCTGCGTTCCTGGAAAAACGTTTTGACAAGACAACCCGTTCAATGGTTTCAGGTCTGTTTCTATTTGGATATGTAACTGTTTTATTGCCGGTGGTCTTGTATACTGGATCCCTGGCTTTAATAACTATGTTCGGGTTGAATATGCCCCTTTATTTGGTTGTTGCTATCATTGGAGTTTTGGGTAGTTCCTATGCGATTTTTGGTGGATTAAAATCTGTTGCAGTAAGTGACACCTTGAATGGGATCGGTCTGCTTATCGGTGGTCTGGCAATTCCCTATCTAGCTTTGGCCGCTTTGGGTGGCGGATCATTCTTTGATGGAATGGCAACTCTAGGCCGAGATAATCCTCAATACCTGACAGTGTTAGCTCAAACAAACCTGGACGGTAAAACTGTTACTGTACCATGGCCAACTTTATTTACCGGCATGATGTTTATCCAAGTTTTTTACTGGTCTACAAATCAGGTTATTGTGCAACGGGCCATGGCTGCCCGTAGTTTAGCGGAGGGCCAAAAGGGTGTCCTTTTTGCTTCAGGTATGAAATTATTGGGCCCAATTATGTTATGTCTGCCAGGAATAATTGCCCTTCATATGCCAGATTTGAATATTGGTAAACAGGATCAGGTGTATGGCGCTGTCGTACGTCATGTTCTACCAGATTGGTCTTTGGGTCTATTTGCTGCAGTGCTGGTTGGTTCCATTTTAAGCTCCTTCAATAGTGCATTGAATAGCGCTTCCACACTTTTTTCCCTACAATTTTATCGCGGCTATATCAATCCTTCTGCTTCTGGTGAAGAGACTGTAAAAATCGGAAAGTATTTTTGTATACTACTAGCCGTGGCTTCTATTCTTATTGCACCACAATTGGCCCAGATGGAATCCATATTTCAATATTTACAAAAGGTTAATGGTCTCTATAGTGTTCCAATCATAGGAATATTCCTTTTGGGAATAACTACAAGACATGTACCTGCTCTGGCAGCGAAGGTTGGGATGATTGTAGGTATTTCATTTTATTCATTCTTTACCTTTGTAAATATAAAAGATGTAATCCCATTTTTTGCTAACACCGATGGTGATCTGCATTGGCTGCATGGTTATTTTATTAGTTTCTTGGCCTCCATTTGTGTTATGCTGATCATTGGTTATCTAGCACCCAAAACAACAGAAGAAATTGCCGTTAGTGAGGAAAAGACGCCTGCGCCTGTAGATATGACACCCTGGCCTATGGCAAAGAAAGTATCCGCGGGTATTTTCAGTGCAACCGTAGCCATTTATTTGCTTTTAACCTGGGCCGCAAGCTGAATATTACCATTAGCGGTAACCAATAAATAATACTATGAAGCGTCGGAAATTTTTACTTATGAGCTCCTTATTGGGCTCAGCCGTAGCGATAATTCCCAGTGAGTTATTTTCATATCCTGTAACGAAAAACCGATTGCGGGTTGGATTTATTGGTACTGGATTGCGAGGGCAAGGCATGATGCGACTCACAACCCACAGAGACGATGTAGATATTCCAGCAATTTGTGATATAGATGATGGTATGGTAAACAGGGCATTGACAGTACTGAAGAAAGCAGGCCGACCCGAACCAACAGTGTATAATAAAGGGGATGAAGATTTTCGAAATCTGGTGAAGAATGAGAATTTAGATGGTGTATTTATTGCAACCCCATGGGAATGGCACCATCCTATGGCCGTGGCAGCCATGAACGCAGGAAAGCATGTAGGCACGGAAGTACCTGCAGCTCTTACGGTTGCGGATTGCTGGGATCTGGTTAATACTTCCGAAAAAACTGGCAGGTTCTGTATGATCATGGAAAATGTGTGCTATCGGCGTGACGTTATGGCAGTCTTGAATATGGTGCGTAAAGGTCTCTTTGGTGAATTATTGCACTGTCAGGGGGGGTACCAGCATGATTTACGGAGAGTAAAATTTAATGATGGTATAAAACCATATGGGGGTGGTGTTGAATTCGGTGAAAAAGGTTACAGCGAAGCGAAATGGCGTACAAATCATAGTGTGAATCGTAACGGTGACTTATATCCTACCCACGGACTCGGGCCGGTAAGCAACATGCTGGACATTAATCACGGTAACCGGATGGTCCATTTGACATCTACAGCAACACAAACACGCGGGCTGCATCAGTATATCGTGGAGCACGGTGGCTCTGATCATCCCAATGCGGCAATAGACTTCAAATTAGGTGATATAGTTACTACAGTTATAAAATGTGCCAATGGTCAAACTATCATGCTTAGTCACGACACCAATTCACCCCGACCTTATAGTTTGAATTTCAGAGTGCAGGGGACTAAGGGGTTATGGATGAAGGACAGTCAGTCTATATACATTGAGAGCGTCAGCCCTAAGGATCATCGCTGGGAAGAAGATAAAGCATACCTGAAAGAATATGATCATCCGTTATGGCAAAGATTTGAGGATCAGGCAGCTGGCGCGGGCCATGGCGGAATGGATTTCTTTGTGCTTCGCGCTTTCCTGGAAGCAATGAAGCGCAACACAGAGCCTCCATTGGATGTATATGATGCCGCTAGCTGGAGTGTAATCAGTCCACTCTCAGAAAAGTCCATTAGACAAAATAGTGCATCCATAAAAATACCTGACTTTACCAGGGGGAAATGGAAAACCAACAAACCTGTATTTGGTTTAAACGATCAATATTAATTTATGACTTTAACGACACTTGATTGGACTATTGTTGGCGCATATTTTGCGCTTTCATTGGCCGTGGGCATCTGGGCATCAAAACAGGCTGGAAAAGATACGAAATCTTTTTTCCTGGCCGGTCGCAATATGCCCTGGTGGCTGCTGGGGGTTAGTATGGTGGCCACGACATTCTCTACGGACACGCCTAATCTTGTTACTGATCTCGTTCGCCAAAATGGTGTCTCAGGCAACTGGGTCTGGTGGGCATTTTTACTCACAGGGATGCTGACTGTTTTTGTCTATGCTAAACTGTGGCACCGTTCCGGAGTATTGACTGATATTGAATTTTATGAACTTCGGTACAGCGGTAAGGCAGCAGCATTTTTACGAGGATTCCGCGCCTTATATCTTGGATTGGTATTCAATGTTTTAGTTATGGGTGCAGTGAGCCTCGCCGCAGTAAAATTTGGCGAGATTGTATTAGGCTGGCCCGGCTGGCTAACGCTTCTAATTGCCTGCTCAATTACATTGTCATACAGCACGTTGGGAGGACTGAAGGCAGTAATTATTACAGACTTTGTTCAATTTTCACTGGCCATGGTCGGTTCGATATGGGCCATGATATATATTCTTGGTTTAGAACAAATTGGTGGTTTATCCAATTTGATCACCCATGCAAATGTTGTTGATAAACTGGCGCTTATTCCGGATCTGTCAGATCCAGATATTTGGGTGCCCATCTTATTGGTCCCATTAGCTGTACAATGGTGGGCCAGTTATTATCCCGGGTCTGAACCCGGTGGTGGTGGGTATATCGCGCAACGTATGTTTTCTGCTAAAGATGAAAAGAATGCTGTCAGTGCTACCCTGTTTTTCAATGTAGCCCACTATGCGTTGCGTCCCTGGCCATGGATCCTTATTGCTTTGTCCTCGCTAATTGTATTTCCTGAATTGTCAGATATACAAGATGCATTTCCAAATTTATCGCCAGACAAACTGGGCCATGATGTAGCTTATCCAGCCATGCTAACATTACTGCCCACAGGTTTACTTGGTCTGGTGGCTGCTTCGCTGATTGCAGCTTTTATGAGTACCATGTCTACTCAACTTAACTTGGGTGCTAGTTACCTAGTAAATGATTTTTACCAGCGCTTTATTAAACCAGATGCTTCTGAAAAACACCTGGTAAATGTAGGCCGCTTATTTACTGTAATATCGATTATTCTTGGAGGCGGTCTAGGTCTTTTCCTGACCAGCGCTGGCCAGGCATTCGACCTGTTACTTATGATCGGTGCCGGTACGGGAATGATCTATATCCTGCGCTGGTTCTGGTGGCGGATCAACGCCTATACAGAGATCGTGGCTATGGTTAGTTCATTATGTATTGCTTTTTATTTTAATT
>SCKQ01000045.1 GCA_004124535.1 Fidelibacterota bacterium | reverse complement strand
CAATTACTTCATTGATCATCATTACACTTGTTGGATTATTATCCTTTTTTACAATGTTATGGTTGCTGAGATTTGATGCTGATGATAGAAATATATGGTCAGGAATCGTTATGATAACCAATAGGAAAAAATCGTGAAAATAGACTGGAAACATCCTGCAATCATTGCTGTTACGTTAATGCTGGGCTTGATTTGTATCCTTTTCTATCATGTCATTTTCCAGGGACAGGTATTTGGATCACCCGATACATTAAACCCCAAGTCTGCAGGGATAGCTCTTAATAATGTTTATGCTAAAACAGGTGAATTTCCACTGTGGCAGCCTTGGATCTTTTCAGGAATGCCAACAGCTGAAGCTTTTACATTTATAAGTCAGTTATACTTTCCGGCAATATTATTAAACTTATTATTCATCAAAGGTTTATTCGCTCAATTGGTCCACCTATTATTCTCAGGATTAGGTGGCTTTGTGTTCTTGCGCTCTTTAAAACTTTCCCGATTTTCAGCGTTTTTAGGCGGTACAGCTTTTATGTTGACTCCCTATATGCTAACCATGATTGTTTTTGGCCATGGCAGTCAAATGATGACAGCAGCCTATCTGCCGTGGATCATGTGGATGACCGTAAAGATCATCGAGAAACCAACATTATGCAATATGGGCGTTTTGGCCATCTTGATGGGTTTTCAACTCCAGAGAGCCCATGCACAGATCGCTTATTACACATGGATGCTCGTCGGAGCTTATGTGCTTTTTACATTTCTTTGGAATTTTCGCAATACAGAAGAGAAAAATTCTAAACTAATTGGCCTCGGAAGCTTTTTAATGGCCGCATTATTAGGTATAGGGATTGCATTGCTCATTTATCTGCCATCCATCGAATACACACCATTTTCTGTCCGTGGCGGAGGTATTGGGGGTGGTGCCGATTATAATTATGCAACAAGCTGGTCATTTCATCCAAAAGAAATGTTAACATTTTTTCTACCCTCTGCTTTTGGATTTGGTGGCCAGACGTATTGGGGATTTATGCCCTTTACAGATTATCCCAATTATTTGGGTATTATTATCCTTTTACTGGCTCTTTATGGTTTTGCAGCACATCGAAAAGAATTCTTATCATGGTTTCTCGCAGGAACTGCTATTCTGGCATTGCTGATTTCATTTGGGAAACATTTCAGTCTCATTTATGATTTCTTTTACGATGTATTTCCATATTTTAACAAATTCCGCGTCCCGGCCATGATCCTGATCCTGGTTCAGTTCAATACAGCAGTTTTAGCTGCATTTGGTTTGGATGCGTTGTCCGATTTGAAAGAAAAAACTGTACCCCAATGGTTTTGGATAACTGCGGGATTTTTTGGTGTGTGGTTATTGGTCCTTGTTCTTGGTTCAGGTGCAATTGAATCGTCACTCCAAAGCAGTTTTACTCAACCACGTACTCGCGATCCAAATGCTGTTCGAGCGATCAATAACTTGAGACTGGATATTTGGACGAAAGACGCTTGGATGATTATCGTATGGGTAGCTCTTGGACTGGGAACAATATGGATGTGGATTCAACGTAATATATCAAAAAACATATTCATGGTAGTGCTTGTTTTGATAGCTATTTTGGATATTACTAATGTAGGTCAGCGGATTATTCATCCTACAAAATCTTCCGGCCGTTCGGCTGCTACCATGGAAACAAAAACAATCGATCGTTACTTTGAACCGGATCCTGTTATTAATTATCTAAAACAACAAAAAGGTGATTTTAGAATCTATCCAGTCGGGAATTTATTTGGTGAATCACGTTTTCGAGCTTTTGGATTGGAATCAGTGGGTGGCTACCATCCGGCAAAACTAAAGTTGACAAATGATTTTATACAGCGAACAAAAAATATCAGTTCTTTTGCTCTGATGAAAATGATGAATGTTCAATATCTCATTAGTCTACAGGAAGTCCCTTTTCCTATAGTAGATAAGGTGTTTGATGGCAAGATGCGTACGGGTAGAGGTGTAATGCCAACGATAGTTTATAAATTAAAAGATTCTCTACCAAGAGCGTGGTTTATTGGAAAAGTAGAAGCAAAAACAGACGATCAACTATGGCCGATGATCAATGAAGAGAATTTTACTCCTGAAGACGTTGCATATATAAAAACGGATGATAATGAAGCAACCGGAGATTATACTAAAGGGACTGTCAAAAATATTGAAAGATCACTCCATTATCTAAAAATTGATGTTGACTGTGAAGATTCGGGATTTCTTGTCGTGAGTGAAGTTTATTATCCGGTACGCTGGAAATGCACAATTGATGGATTAACTGCAGAAACAATTGAAACAAATAAACTTATAAGAGGTGTTGTAATACCTCCGGGTGAGCATACTGTTGAGTTCATTTATGATCGCTCATCGTTCAATAAAGGGAAATTGATTTCCGGAATTTCTTTGGTGATCGCTTTAGGGCTCATTGGCGCAGGTGTTTATAGCAAAAGTAAAAAATCATGAAGATTTATAAACATTCCGTAAACATCAAAGGGGGCTTGTTCCTGATGGGCGTTGTTTTGATTGCATCGCTGCTGATGTATTCACAATCTATTGTGAATAAACTGCGGGATGATAACTTGGAGATCGTTCAGTTATATGCGGAAATAATAGCTGCCACAGTCAGAGATGTGTCAGATGCCAATTTGAGTTTTGTTTTTGATGAAATTATCAAGAAAGTACAGTTCCCTGTTATTTATTCTGACCCTAACCATATACCTATCTATTCAAAAAACCTACCTGAAGGTTTAAATCAAGATCAATTATTAAAACATCAACAAACTATGGCGGAACAGAATAGGCCAATCCCTCTGGAGTTTGTCGATAATAATACTGAAAAAGTTTTAAATATAGGTTTCTTGTATTATGGCGACTCTATCCTCATCAACCGCTTGCAATGGCTGCCATACCTTGAAATAGGAGCTGTAGCCATTTTTATCATTTTGGGGTTTGCAGGCTTCACTTTAATCAGAAACAGTGAAAAAAGACATATCTGGGTGGGCATGGCTAGGGAAACCGCTCATCAATTGGGGACGCCTGTTTCAGCACTCATGGGTTGGATCGACATTTTAAAAAACGATCCTAAAAAGATTAATGTAATATTAGATGAAATGTCTACAGATCTCAAACGGTTGGAACAAATTGTCGATCGCTTCAGCAAAATGGGTTCTGAGGCAAAGATGGAATCCTTTGATTTATCAAAAGTCATCGAAAATGTTATAACATATCTTGACCATCGTCTGCCTTCAATTGGTAAAAATATTCAAATAAATAATAATGTTGAAAAATCACTAGAGATAAATGGAAACAGTATTTTGATCTCATGGGCACTTGAAAACATGATCAAGAATGCCATTGACGCCATTGATCACGATCAGGGAATGATTGATCTAAAAAGCAGCAGTAATAGTGGGAATATTCTTATCAGTATAATTGATAATGGAAAAGGTATCCCCAGGAAAGATCACAAAAACATTTTTCGTCCTGGCTTCAGTAGTAAATCTCAAGGATGGGGTATGGGATTATCTCTAGTCAAGCGGATCATTGAAGAACTTCACTCTGGAAAGATAGAAATAATTGATTCTGCAGAGGGTAGGGGAACTTCGATTCAAATTTCATTACCTCTATAATGCTTTTTGAATCGGTATCAATTTCGCGGTAATTTTTCGACTAATATACAGGAGTTATAATTGGACTTTCTATTTGCATTCTCAGCACCCGAAGGACAAGGCGGCGGTGGTTTCGCCGCGTTTTTGCCTTTTATCCTCATTATGGCAGTCATT
The DNA here is from genome assembly GCA_004124535.1 of Fidelibacterota bacterium. The sequence goes on along the minus strand of SCKQ01000045.1, from coordinate 15,120 downwards.
TATTTTCTAATGATACGACCGCAATCAAAACGCCAAAAGGAAAAACGGCAGATGCTGGACAATATAAAAAAAGGTGATCGAGTGATCACAATTGGCGGAATTCATGGCAGCGTTGCTGGAATTAAAAACAATGGCAAGGTTGTGGTCTTGAAAGTAGACAAGAATATGAATATCACTGTAAATAAAACAGCAGTAGCCGGGCTTGCAGGTAACGTAACTGAAGAAGATACACAAATAAAAGCCTAGGCCGGATGGCATTAATGGTAGTCATAAAGTATGGAGATCCGATGCTCCGCAAGAAATGTGCAAAGGTCACTGATTTTTCGAATCTGCCGATACTTGTTGATGATATGTTTGACACAATGTATGAAGAAGAAGGTATCGGACTGGCGGCCAACCAGGTCGGAGTTGATTTGAATTTAATGGTAATTGATGTGTCTCATACAGTAGAAACTGATGATACACATACATTCGTGAACGGTGAAATTACAGACAGCTGGGGAGATTCAGTCTTTGAAGAAGGATGCCTTTCAATCCCTGAAGTACGCTTGGAAGTAAAACGCCCTGAATTCATTAAATTTAAATATCAAACCATTGATGGAAATGAAAAAGAAGAAGAATTCACAGGATTACTAGGTCGTGCAATCCAGCATGAGATTGATCATTTAAACGGTATTTTAATTATCGATAGAGTTAGTCCGATAGTACGCATGCAGGTGAAAAAACAATTGAAAGAGATTGAGAAAGAATCTAAACAAAAGAAAACACCAAAAGATCGTAAGGAATCTTTCGTTTTATAGTTCAATCTTTTATCCAGTCTTTTATGCAAACCTTTCGGGGGTTCCTGGAAGGTTTATTTTTATAGGTATATAAATGAAAATAGTCTTCATGGGGAATCCGGAATTTGCCGTGCCGAGTTTGAAAAAACTTGCTGCAAGCAATCATGAAATTTTATCCGTGGTTACTAATCCTCCAAAACCAGCGGGTAGGGGAAGAAAACATATAAATACACCTGTGGCAAAATGTGCTGAAGATTTAAACCTTAATGTGATGGAAATCGATAACCTCAATTCTGAAGATACAATACAGAATCTACAAAAATTGAATGCTGATGTTTTTACGGTTGTCGCTTATCGAATACTACCAAAAGAAATAATCGCTATTCCCGCAAAGGGATCCATTAACTTACATGGATCTCTATTACCAAAATACCGTGGCGCTGCCCCAATTCAATGGTCATTAATTAATGGTGACAGCGAAACAGGATTAACGACATTCATCCTTCAGCCCAAAGTGGATACTGGAAATGTTCTACAGCAGAAAAAGATCGCAATCGATCAAGATGACAATTATGGATCTCTTGCAGAAAAAATGAGTAATGCTGGAGCTGAATTATTGGTCGAAACGATGGACGAGTTTGAAAAAGGAAATTTAAATCCATATGCTCAAGATGATGTTAAAGCTACTACAGCTCGAAAAATTTCAGCTGAAATGACCATAATCAATTGGCAAAAATCAGCGCAGGAAATTCATAATCTCATTCGTGGATTAACTCCGTCACCAGGTGTCCATACTTTATTATCAGGAAAAGGCCTGAAAATATTTGAAACAGAATTCATTAAAGAAAATTCTGCTCTAAATAAAGGAGAAATTTCAATAATTGAAAAGAAGTACTTTTCTATCCAAACAGGTGCTGGCCAATTAATTGTGTTGCAAGTGCAATTGGAAGGAAAACGGCGTATGAGTACTGGTGATTTTCTGCGTGGTGTGCAATTAGAAGTTGGAACTTGCTTAGGCTGATATGGATCCACTGCGCAGGCACGCAGTTAATGTTCTTACTATTTTTGACAAAAAAAACGGTCAATTAAAAAATATTCGTGATGTGTATTGTAAAAAGCACGATATCGCTGGCATTCATCGCCAGCGGCTCACAGCAATAACCAATGATGTTATTCGCTGGAGAGGCCGCTTGGATCATTGGATGAATGGACTTTTAAATAAACCCAATCAGAAGATGCAGCCAGAATTGAAAAACGTATTACGCGCTGGTTTGTATGAAGTTGTTATGGATGAAATAACACCGGCATACGCAGCTGTTAATGCTTATGTTGAAATTGCTAAAAGAACCTTGGGAAATGGTCCGGGGAAATTGACAAATGCGATTTTAAGAAAAACGACTGAATTGAATAGTATAAGTAAACCCGATAACTGTGAATTAAATACATGGCACTCATATCCTTTATGGCTTTGGGAAAAATGGACAAAACAGTTTGGGAGCAATAAAACAATCGCATTAGTAAAATATTTTAATGAAACACCTAAAATGGATATTCGTCGGAATGATTCACAGTTGAGCCATGAAGAGTTGAATTCATTTTGTGATGAGCATGATATTAATATTGAACTATGGAACAATTCAGAAATCTTTTACAAAGTGCAGCGCAATATGGCCGAATTGAATATTTTGATAGTTGCTGGAAAAGTCGGTGTTCAAAATAGAGCATCAGGAATGGTCGTTGAATTACTTGATCCTAAACCAGGAGAAACTATTCTGGATGTATGTGCGGCACCCGGGACGAAAGCTGCTTACACTGCTGAATTAATGGCTGGTGATGGTAAACTTTATGTTTCAGACAGTCGAGCAGACAGACTGGAAAAATTTGAACCAACTTTTGAAAATATTGCTGTTGATGTGAAAGATGCTTCAAAAGATGAATACCCCATTGCTGATGCGGTATTGATCGACGCACCATGTTCTGGAACAGGGGTGATTGGAAAAAAACCCGATATTCGCTGGCGAAGGTCTCAAAATGAAATGAACGAATTTGTTGCACTGCAGGGCAATATATTGAATCATATGAGCCAGTTTCTAAAACCAGTTGGAAGAATAATTTATTCTACCTGTTCGATTGAACCGGAAGAAAATTGGGGTGTGGTTGATGCCTTTCTTAAATTAAATACTAATTTTTATATGGATATGGAAACAAACATCATTCCTGACAGTTGGCTGGATAATAGAGGTGCTTTGGCACCCTTCCCTTCGGAAAGCAAAACGGATGGAATGTTTGCTGTCAAATTAATTAATGGATCTGAATAATAAACTCACACAGTACTTATCAGCTTTTGGAGCTATATCCTTTGTGGTTGTTATTTTATTCGAATATATTATCATGCCGATGTATACACGCCATAATACAGGACAATACCTCATGGATGTTCAAGGAAAAACACTGGAAGAAGCCATCGCCATGATAGAAGCTGAAGATTTTCGTGCCATTGTGAGTGATACCATGTACACGAATAAAGTTGCTGAAGGAATAGTTGTAGACCAATATCCAAAACCAAACATGAAAGTAAAAACAGGGCGTACTGTTCGTCTTAAAATATCCACTTCAGAAAAATTGGTTTCTATTCCAAATCTTATTGGGCAATCCTTACGCAGTGCCGAACTTATCTTGCAGCAGGCAGGTTTACTCGTTGACACTGTATATTCTGAATACAATCCCGAGTATCCAAAAGGAACGATCGCCTGGCAGTATCCGAAGGCAAATGACACCATGAAAAAAGGATTCGGGATTCAAGTTACAGTCAGTAAAGGCTTACCGCCTGATTTTTACCAAGTTCCCAATGTGATTGGCTTGAGCTTAAATCAGGCCAAAGAATATTTAGCTAAAGCTAGACTAAAAGTAGGAAAAATTTCCTATCATGAAGATCAAGATCTGGTACCCTATACTGTCTTGGATCAATCCATTAGCGAGGGTACTGTCTTGGACAGAGCCATGAATATTGATCTGGTTGTAAGTGTTTTGGACCTTCAGGATATTTTTAATCAACTCACCAATGAACCTTAAATGATCAGTTCAGGAGAAATCGGTCGCAAGCTGATTCACCTCTTTAATCTGAGTATTCCCATAAGCTATGTGTATATAATCCCTTATAAGAATCAGATGACAATAACCATGATCGTTTTCGCAATTTTATTTGTAATCATTGACCTGGCGAGGATGCGTTCAGGATTTGTTAAAAAAATCTTCAATAAATTATTCAATTTCATGATGCGGGAGCATGAGATCGGCGGCCGGTTTACAGGTGCCACATGGGTTCTGATTATTTCAGTTCCGATCATTTATTTCTTCCCAAAGGAAATTGCGGTTTTGAGTCTTGTATATATGTCTTTGGGTGATATTGCAGCAGCAATTATCGGCCAGTCTTTTGGCAAAACAAAGATTGGCAAAAAAACACTGGAAGGGTCGATCGGTTGTTTAACAGTATGTGCTGTCGCCGCGTTGATTATCAATAATGTTCCTTTATTAGTATCAATGAGCGGTGCTGTAATGGCGACAATTTTTGAGGCACTACCTATCAATATTGATGATAATATACTGATCCCAATTGGCGCTGGAACCACCATGGTAGTAGTGAGTTCTTTTATCGTATGACATTTTTAGCACCGTCACTGTTGTGGGGATTACTCGCATCCGCTATTCCCATTATTATTCATTTGATCAGTCTCACTAAAACCAAGGAAATGGAATTCAGCTCCATTCGTTTTCTGGAAGAAATGAAACATGAATCCATTCGTAACCTGCAGATCAAACAGTGGCTGTTAGTGTTATTAAGGACATTAATGATCGTAGCATTGGTGCTCATGGTTGCCCGACCAACGACTGAAGGCTTTATTTCCAGCTGGTTGAAAGGCGATGTTGATTCAAGAGCAGTTGTTATTATTGATAATTCAGCCAGTATGTCAATGGAAGGTGAAAATGGATCATTATTGGAAAACGCAAAACGGCAATCCAAGTCCCTTATTCAAAAACTGGATGAAAAGACAAACGTTGAGATATTTCAATCAAACCCCTTGAAATTGATCTATAGTGGAAAGCAGGACCGTGTCCATAGTATCAACAAAGCCATTAATACAATTACTCAAACAGCAACTGCTGATAAACTATGGTTAGACATTATTACAACCCTGCAATCAGCTGAACAACATGAAATAAATAAAGAGTGCTTTATCTTCAGTGATCTTCAATCTTTACCAGATACTTCATCTGTGAACCAGTTACAAAATGAACTTAATGAATGGAAGCTATATTTTATTGGACAAGAGACAGTTCAAGACAATATTGGTATTTATGAAGTGCTCCCGGCGAGCCAGGTCAAGCTGCCGGATAATTTAATTAAACTGAATACGCTTGTTACAAATGAAAGCAATTTTGAAAAACGAAATGTACCTATTGAATTATACCTAAATAATGAAAGAGTAGGACAGGTTGTAACAGCGTTCAATCCGGCGAAAGGAAAAAAATTCTTATTTCAGGCCTATCCGGGAAAAAGCGGGGTTATCCGTGGAAAAATGACTATTCCAGCAGATGATTTTGCTTATGACAATGAGCAATCATTTGAATTGTCCATCCCCAAACAAATATCCTGTATGCTGATTGGCGAATCAGTGGAAGATGTATTCTTACTTGAAGAAGCACTTAAATCCATCAGCGGTGAAAATGAATATGTCTACCTGCATAGAAAGATCATGCCAGCCATTGACAAACTTTTCCTTGAAGACACCGATGTATTGATCTTGCACAGACCCAATAATATTTCAATGAAAGCACTGGATGACCTTCAGCGCTTTGCTGCCAGAGGTGGAGGGTTGATTTGGATTTCAGATACGAATGAGCAACAAACATCGTCTGCAATAGAATCAGCGCTGAAATTGCCAATTTATGTGCAGACAATAAATGCTGGAGCTGAATCATATTATGCTGTTGAAATATCCCAAAAACAGCATGCTCTTTTTGCAGATCTGACCGTTCGAAAGATTTCCGCTGAACTCCCGGAAGTTTTCAGTTATACAAGAGTACGACCTCGCTTGAATCAGAATGTCATCTTAGCCATGCATAATGGTGACCCATTTTTGCTGGAATACAGGCTGATCGGCGGCCATGTATATTATTTTTCATCCCCCATTGGATTAGCATGGAATGATTTTGCTTTGCGGGGACTATTTGTCCCCTTGCTGCATCGCATGCTAATTCTTTTAGCGACGGACGAAAGCAATACTCTACCGGTTTTTGCTGGAGAAATAAAAGAAATAAATATGACCAAAAAACTTTTGAATGCCAAATGGGAAGTGTATTCACCTTCGGGTAAGCAAATTCTCTTGATCCCGGATTATAATAAGGAAGCACTGATTATTGAGCAAACGGAAGAATTGGGATCATATGAAATCTATGCTGATGGTGAATTTTATACAGCATTTTCAACGCAACTTGATCCCCATGAGCGTCCAGTAAATAGAGCGTCTGGCCAGTCGATTGTAAATGCAGTCGGTGCATCGCGAGCACAATATATTTCACCCGGTCAAAACGCATCCGCTGTGCTGCAGGACTTAAGGTATGGAAAGGCATTATGGCGAAATTTTTTAATTATAGCTATCGTTTTACTATTGCTTGAAACGATCATTGGTCGGCCAAACACACAAGCCTTGAAATCTGAAGACTAATGCAAGAGCTTGATTTAAAGCAAGAAAAAGCACTCATGGTGGGTGTAATTCACGGCGAAGTGGATGAAGCCACTGCTTATGAACATTTAGAAGAATTAGAACTCTTAGCAGTTACAGCCGGAGCCGAAGTTGTAGGTCAGATCACTCAACGGTTGAATAAATTGAATCCACAATTTTTGGTGGGCAAAGGCAAGGCGGATCAAATTGTTGGACAGGCCAAAGAACTGGATGCACAGCTTATCATTTTTGACGATGATCTGTCCTCTGCACAAGCTAAGAATTTTATGAATCTGACTGATAATCTAAAGGTGATTGATCGGAGTGCCATCATTCTAGATATTTTTCGCCAACATGCCAAATCCCGCGAGGCAAAGACTCAGGTTGAACTGGCACATTTAGAATATTTACTGCCACGGTTAACCCGGCAATGGACACACCTTGAACGGCAGATGGGTGGTATCGGAACACGCGCTGGTATGGGGGAAACGCAAATTGAAATTGACCGGCGGCTGATTCGCACACGGATTTCCAAATTAAAGAAAGAACTGATAAAGATCGATCAAGAAAGGATAATCCAAAGCAGGGGCAGGCAGAAATTTTTCCGCGCTGCGCTGGTGGGGTATACCAATGCCGGTAAATCAACACTCATGAATGCCTTATCTGATGCGGATGTATACGTGCAAGACCAATTGTTCGCCACACTGGATACAACCATTCGTCAAGTAGATATAAATGATTCTCACAAAATATTATTAAGTGATACAGTGGGGTTTGTCCGCAAACTGCCCCATGACCTGGTGGCTAGTTTTAGAAGCACATTAAAAGAAGTGGTTGATGCAGATCTTTTATTGCTTGTACTTGATGCATCGTCTCCACAAGTTTTAGACCACTACAATACAATCAAAAACGTCCTCGAAGAAATTGCTGCTGGAGATAAACGCAATTTGATTGTGTTGAATAAGATCGACCTGGTAGAGGACATGCAGGTTTTGAATCAATTGAAGCAATCGTTTCCAGATGCAGTCATGATTTCTGCACTGGATAAACTTCGCTTAGATGAACTCTTAAAATCAATTCAATCCATCATGGATGAAAGCTTCCAAACTGTAGAAGTCGATATACCTTTTACTGATGGGAAAACAATTTCAGAAATCCAGGATGATATGGATGTGCTGCATCGTGAATATTATAATGAAGGTGTCCGTATGACCATCAAGGGGCCCAGCAGAAAAATCCAAAAGATTTTAGGTCAATTGACATAAAAAAACCCCGGCATTTTACTAAACACCGGGGTTTAAAAATATCCCGCTTTGAGTGTTTTTCAGGATCATGATTATCATGAGTGGCGGCCTCCTGTCAACAGCAAACTTCCTTTACTCCAGAGAACCAGAGAAGGCCTGTTTTTTGCCGGCAGAGTAGAGCTTCCAAGGGTAATTATTGAAGATCCTGAAATAACGTGTCTCAAGCGGGAATTGTTAAAAAGCTAGTTTAAATTTATCCGATCAAACGACCGGGAACAAGGGTTAATCGAATTCTTTTTTGGGTGGGGAGATTTTATCTGGGTAGAGATCTGTTTCGCCTTCACTTTTAGCAATAATCACAGCTCCAATGCTGTCACTGGTAACGTTTACCATCGTTCTAAACATATCCAAGGGTCGATCCACAGCCAGCATGGTGCCCACGATAACACCCACTTCAGGATGATCGCTGATTCCAACGGCATCCAATACGACAAAAATCATTACCAATCCCGCAGACGGAATGGCTGCAGCGCCTACTGATGCTAAAAAGGCAGTTAAAACAATTACGAACTGTTGTGCAATGTTCAAGTCAAAACCGATTGCTTGGGAAATAAATAAAACACCGGCACATTCGTATAATGCAGTTCCATCCATATTGATGGTTGCACCCAATGGCAATACAAAACTGGTTGTTTTATTCGAAACGCCCACCTCATTTTCAACACAATCCATTGTAACGGGAAGAGTTGCACCGGAAGAACTAGTAGAAAATGCTGTCATGAACGCAGGGGCCATGGCTTTTAAATGCTTGATTGGATTGAGGCGCGTAAACAGATAGAAAATGATGGGCAGCGTAATCATCCAGTGAATCAGCAATCCGGATACAATTGTAAACATATATAATCCGACTGCTTTAAATAAATCAAAACCAGAAGTAGCCACTGCTTTTGTTATTAAACCGAAGACACCAATGGGTAATAGTGTAATAATGCCATGAGTGAGTTTCATCATTGCTTGAAAGCCATAATCAAAGAAATGCGTCATCATTTCCTGCGGTCTTCCGGTAAGCCGAGTAATTGCGAATCCAAAAACAATTGACCAAAAAATGACACCTAACATATCGCCATTAGCCATGGCTGCAATGGGATTCAGCGGAATCATTCGAATGATGATTTCTCCCAGAGAAGACGGTTTTTGCAAAGAGCTTGAATCAAATGATTGAACAGATCCGGAAATTTCAACACCTACACCGGGTTGTATGATATTGGTTAAAATCAGTCCGACCAGAATAGCTAAAATGGATGTTACAAAATAGTATACAAATGTTTTAGCTCCCATTCGCCCCAAGGTTTTGCTATCGCCTAAACTGGCTACACCAGTTGTGATGGAAAATAAAATTAACGGAACAATAATCATTTTCAATAAGCGCATGAATATTGTTCCCAACGGAGCGACAAAGAGAGCGTCCTCTTTAAAAATCAGGGCAAAGATTGTGCCCAGAGCCATGGCAATCAATACACGCCAGTGAAGTTTCAGTTTTTTCATAAATAAAGTCCCTTATTAGTCAGAATTGAGTTTAATAATATCTGCCAATGCAGTTTCATAAGGCGGGGAATTTAGCAGGTAAGTATAAAATCACAAACTGTCAATCTTCAGCATTGCGCTTGGCTTCTTCATAGGATTTATAATAGGATTCACCGAATTCAGAAAAGAAACCTGTGCCCGGTTTTTCTTTAATTCTTTTGAAGAACACTTTGGCGATAGTATCGAACAGATCTTGAAAATTGGCCAGGGCTGAACCCAGTTGCTTTGATAATGATCTATTCTGCAAGCTGCTTCAATGCCAGTTTTAAATCATTGGTGGGCAGGTTGCAGACGAAATCTTTGCAGACATAGGCTGTTGGTTTTCCATTAAGCATTGTTTGAGTTCCTGTCCAAGGTGCTATTTTAGCTAAATTTTCCCCATCTTTAAAAAGAATCACTTTAGAAGGATTGTATTGGCTACGAATAGTTTTTAAAAATAAATCTGTTTCTTCATTATCATCACCAACCACCACCACTTCCTTGGCCTCCAAACTGAACATAAAACCGGTAAGCATTTTGGTATAACTAGATGGATTGCGTTCAAGTTCGCTAGCAAAGGTTAACAACGTTTTTTCTGCTTTATCCAGCCAATCCATATTGCTGGTAATGCGGGCCAGTCGATTCAGTATGCTCACTGCTACAGAATTCCCGGATGGGATAGCACCATCATAAGCGGTCATAGCACGAACAATGAGCTTTTCAGCATGATCAGCACCTAAATAGAATCCACCGCCTTCTTCATTCCAAAAATCTTCCACCATGAGTTCTGTTAATGAGATCGCCGCTTCCAGATTGGCCGGATTGAAATTGGCTTCATATAATTCCAGCAGTCCCCAGATCATAAATGCATAATCATCTAAATGGGCATCTAAAGAAGATATATTGTTGCGGTGTCGTTTGAAAAGCCGGCCATCATCAGTGCGTAATTCCTGCAAAACAAAATCAGCCGCTTTTTGTGCTGCTTGTGCATAAGCAGGGTCATCCAAAGCAATGCTGCCTTTTGCCAAAGCCGCGATCATGAGTCCGTTCCAATCTGTGAGAATTTTGTCATCTTTTATAGGATGGATACGTTTTTCACGTACATCAAAAAGCGTTTGGCGCCATCCAGATATTTTACCATGAAGTTCATCTGCAGTCATGTCCATATCTTCAGCAATGTATTTAATTCGCTTTTGCAAGTGCAGGATGTTATGACCGCTTTGCTGTCCGGAAGCTTCATCATGAAAGTTGCCTTCGGGATTGACATTAAAAATCGTATTAAAAGTAAGACCATCCTCCGGACCAAGGATATCAAGAATCTCTTGCTCGGTCCAAACATAAAATTTTCCTTCTTCGCCTTCACTGTCGGCATCTTCGGCTGAATAAAAGCCTCCTTTTTCGCTGATCATGTCTCTCAAAACATATGAAAAAATATCACGAACAGTATTGGCATAAAGTTCATTTTTTGTGATCTGATATACTTCAGAATAAGCCATGGAAATCATTGCTTGATCATAAAGCATTTTTTCAAAATGGGGCACGAGCCATTTTTTATCTGTAGAATAGCGATGAAAGCCATAGCCAATTTGATCGTAAATGCCACCAAGACGCATATTTTTAAGAGTTTTTTCCACCAATAGTAGGGCTTTTGAATTTTTTGTGCGGTGGTAGAAACGCAATAAATACATCAGATTATGGGGTGAAGGGAATTTGGGAGCTTTATTAAATCCACCATATTGATTGTCAAAATTCTGATTATAATATCCATAGGCAGCTTCTAATACACTTTCATCTATGGAATCACCCAATGTTCGTGTATTTGCGCGAATCAAATAAGATTTGACCTGATCAACCGATTTCATGATTTCATCACGTTTGTTGGTCCAGGCGTCATTTAAAATGGGTAAAAGCTGCAGCATTCCTGATCGCCGACCAATCTTGTCTTTAGGTATGTAAGTCCCTGCAAAAAAAGGTTCTTTTTCTGGTGTCATTATGATGGTCAAGGGCCAGCCGCCTCTGCCGGTCATAGCCTGGCAGACGGACATATAGACATGGTCAATTTCCGGAAGTTCTTCCCGATCCACTTTAATATTCACAAACCATTGATTCATAAGTTTGGCCACACTGTCATCTTCAAATGATTCGTGCTCCATCACGTGGCACCAGTGGCAGGTGGAATAACCAATGGACAGAAAAATGGGTTTATCCTCTGTTTTGGCCTTGGCAAAGGCTTCTTCACCCCAGGGGTACCAATCTACTGGATTATCGGCGTGCTGGAGTAAGTAAGGGCTTTGCTCTTGGGCTAAGCGGTTCACAGTATGTGCACCTTCTTTGGCAGAGCACGCTGTAATAGACAGCAAGAGCAGAGGAAGATATAAAGACTTGATTTGATGCATAGCACTGTTGGAATTTGCAAACTCTAAAATTAATTTCACAGGCGCAAGATGAATCAACCCTCCCTTAAATATGTTTTTCTTATCACCGCCCTCGTGGCACTAACCATTTATTTTATTATGATGAATGCAACAACCTTTCAATTCCATTCTGTCCGTGATGATTTCATGGACTGGCATTTTGCCAATAATCCTACATCAGCTACGTGGATCGGCATTCACGATTACGATGGTGAATTGCCGGACATCAGCACCAAAGGCCGTGAAAAAGAACGTGCTCATTTGCTTGAAGTCAAAGAAAAGCTGGAAGCCATCGATTCTGAAACGCTAAATGACAATGATCGTATCGACCGCCAGATTTTATTGGATATGATTGAATCGAGTTTTTTCAACATGGATGAGCTGCAGAGTTTTTCCTGGAATCCAATGCAATACATGTGGGGATTAGGTTACGCCTACGAGAGCCTGCTGGCCTACGATTTTGCCCCAGTGGAAGAACGGGCAGATAATTTATCTCGTAGGTTTTTGGCCACATCAGAATACTTGGCTCAAGCACAGGAGAATTTGATTGAATTTTCTAAACCCCATTTAGAAACGGCTGTCAAGCAGGCAAAGGGATTAGCCGGAATGTTTGATGCTACCGTCCCGGAAATGGCTGAACAATTGCAGGATGATTACCGCAAGAATTTTGAACACAATGCCGGTCTGGCAAAACAGGCCTTGGAAGAATTCATTACATTTCTGGAAAGCCATCAGAACAACGATTCATTTCGGGATTTTCGTATTGGCCGGCAACTTTATAATAAAAAATTATTTTATACCCTGAAGGAAGGAATAACCGCTCCGGAGGTCATGGAACGTGCTGAACGTCATATACGCGTCGTCCAAAATGAAATGTTTGTTTTGGCAGAGCCATTTTACACTGAATGGTTCGGGGAAGAACCAGCTACGGATACCCATGAAGATAAATTGAAAATGACACGAAAGGTATTGGACCGTATAGCCGAAGACCATGCACCCCGGGACAAGGTGGTGGAAGCGGCGCGGGAGACCATCGCGGAACTGGAGCAGTTTATCCGGGACAATGACCTTTTAACTTTAGACGATTCCAAGCCATTGGAAATTCGGGAAACGCCGGAATATCAGCGGGGCGTGAGCGGAGCTTCTTTGCAGTCCCCGGGACCCTTGGAAAGCAACCTGCCCACATTTTATAATGTGTCTCCCATTCCGGAAGACTGGACAGATGAAGAAGCCAATTCGTTTTTGGAAGAATACAATACCATTTCCATGAAGATCCTGTCCATCCACGAAGCACTGCCGGGGCACTACGTGCAGCTCTATTATGCCAACCGCCATCCATCGCTGGTGCGGGCATCTTTCGGCAGTGGAGTGATGATCGAAGGCTGGGCCCATTATACGGAAGATATGATGGTGAATGCCGGACTTGGCGGCGGAGACCCGCGCTACAGTCTGGTGGAAAAAAAATGGAAGCTGCGGGGCATTGCTAATGCCATCATTGACCAGAAGATCCACGCCGAGCGGATGACGGAACAGGAAGCCCTAGACCTGATGATTAACGAAACTTTCCAGGAAGAATCCGAAGCAAATGGTAAATGGCGCAGGGCACAATTGACATCGGCGCAATTATCCACTTATTTTACCGGATACATACTCTTTCTGGAATTGCTGGAGGATTATAAGGAACAGGAAGGGGAAAACTTCACTTTGAAGAAATTTCACGAGGAATTGCTGTCCTACGGTTCCATTCCCATCCGCTATATCCGCGAAATGATGATAGATGATTAGTGTCATCCTGATCGAACGTAGTGAGAGAAGGATCTCAAGCGCTTGTTCAACAACATACCCTTGAGATTCTTCACTTCGTTCAGAATGACAGTATAAAATGACTTATTTAGTAATAATTCTGCTCTATCTCTTCACGCTGATCGGTGTGGGGATCTATAAATCCAAAAAGATCAAGACCCAGGCTGACTTTGCCGTGGCGGGGCGGAGCCTTTCACCATGGGTCCTAGTAGGTACCATGCTGGCGACGTGGATCGGTACCGGCTCTATTTTGGGAAACGCCGGTAAGACCTACGAAACGGGCATGGCGGCGCTGATCTTGCCCATCGGCGGAACATTGGGCATTATTTTACTGACACGAATTGCCGGAAAAGTCCGCAGCTTCGAAAAATTCACCGTGCCGGAAATTATTGGCGATCGCTACGGCCCGGCGGCACGATTATTGAGTGTTATTGCTTTGGTCATGGCCTACATGGTCATTGTAAGCTATCAATACAACGCCGGGGGCGCCGTCATTTCAACCATCCTCACGGATGAGAGCGGCGTCTCTCTGATCTCCATCGAAATGGCCACCATTATTGCCGTGGTGTTCATCATCGCTTACACCATGCTGGCGGGGCTGGTGAGTGTGGCCTACACGGACGTGGGCAATGGTATTATCATGACCGTTGCACTGATGATTGCATTTCCTATTTTATGGATCAAGGCCGGAGGCTGGAGCGGCATGGAAGTTGCTTTTACAAGCATGGGCAAGAGTCAGCATATGCAGTTTTTTGGCGTGTATTCAGGGCTGGACATTATCAATTTTTGCCTGCCGCCGTTCTTGCTGGTCCTGGGCGATGCCAATATGTACCAGCGCTTCTTTGCCAGTAAGGATGCTGCAGGCGCCAAATCTGCCACCACTATTTTGGTTGGAGCAGTACTGGTGATTGAACTGCTTATTATTGCTTCCGCCTGGGTCAGCGCCTCCATGATCCCCGATGCAGAAGTGGGCAAGCATGTGTTGATCTACGCCGCCCACCAATTATTACCAACGTTTTTAGGTGCCATCATGATGACCACTATTGTAGGGATCATTATTTCCACAGCCGACTCTTTTCTGCTGGTGCCGGCCACCACGCTCATGCGGGATGTGTATTTGAATTATATTAATCCCAAGGCATCAGAAAAAAAGATAGTCCTCTTGAGCCGGCTTTTGGTTTTGGCCCTGGGGATTGTGGCCTTCATCGTGTCCAAGGGCTTTGCGGAATCCGAAGGCTTTTTTGAACGGGCTCTTTACGCCTACACTATTTACGGGGCAGCCATTACCCCGGCCTTGGTAGCGGCTCTGTTTTGGAAAGATGCAACCAAGGAAGGCGCCGTGGCGTCGATTCTTTCCGGAACAGTCGTTACGTTGTTATGGAAAGAAGTCCCGGTCATGTGGACGTGGCTGCCGGCGGGCATTTATGGCTCTGTGGATGAGGTGTTGCCGGCCATTTGCTGTTCGGTCATCGCCCTGGTGGGTGTGAGCCTGGCAACGAAAAAACTGGTGGTGCTTAAATAGTTTTCGCCAGTGGCGGGTTTTGTGTTTGAGTCAGGTCCGGTTTTGGTCCCAGGTTTCGGCGGTAGTATTCAA
>SCKQ01000082.1 GCA_004124535.1 Fidelibacterota bacterium | reverse complement strand
GAACCCCTCCATTTGTATCTCACTCATATGAACAAATAAGTCTTTATCATCCTCAGTTGGGGTGATAAATCCATAGCCTTTAGAGGCATTGAACCACTTAACTGTTCCTGTTTTTACTTCACTCATTTTTATTCCTTAACTTGTTTTATTTAACTTGATTATTAATCCTTTACTTAAAAGAAAACAGCCCTCAAAAAATAGCAGGCTATATAATGTAAAAATAAAGCCCTTAAAAATGCCTATATCCTATATAATATATCTTTCCTCTAAATAAGGTATTTAATATAACATAATTTATACTATATCTAACAAATCCTTTATTTCTCGGACATCAGAGTATCAAAACTACTGCGATATATCCTAACTGGCTAGGGAAGAGGAACTGGTGAGGCGGGTTTAAATATCCTTCAGTACCACCAGCATCCTAAATGTCTATAAACAAAAAACCCATAGTGGTTGGTATTTCCCTTAATTACACAAAGAACCTTCACACGCTGGATATAGAGATGATTGTAGGTTATCACTTTGTTTTAAAAATTCTATTTCAACCCACTCATACAATTCGAAAGTAACAGATATATTACCACTTTCTAATACCTCTATTATGAGAGGTTCACCTCCATCCAGGTCATCATAATCAACCCTATAATTATCACCATCAACCTGCTGATATATCATATTTTCATAACAATAACAACCATCGGCACTACTTGAAGGTGAGACGTATGCATAAGAAAAACTCCCACTATTTGTATCAAATAATAATACTTCACTATTTTTTCTACTCATTTGACTTTCCAGGTCAACCCAAGTGCCTTGCAATGAAAATCCGTCTTCATCTTTTTGGTCATCACAGGCAATCCAAAATAAAAGGGGTAGTATGATTAGTAATCGCTTCATTTTGTGCTCCTTTGATATACTTTTATAAATCAGTGGGTACTACTGGTACTACATAAACTATGACGGAATCTTCCAGCAGAGTAAATGTACGTACCGCCAGCCTAAATATCAAAATATTGCATTACAATATGTGTGGGTGTGACCCCTTGTCAAAATGTCAACGCCTGACTCTATAATTATACTAATCCATACCTGCACATGAGAGCTTACGGATCAAGCCTTTCCCAAAGTGTTTGAGGTGGTAAGGCTAATTCATTTTTCTTTTCGTCTGGGAATTTGAAAGCACTATCAATCTCAAACGGAAGTAAGGATTGCTTGTAAATCTTATGTGCCACCTTTATAAATCTAACAGGGATTAAATATATCTGATTAGGGTTGTGAGCCTTATTTCCAGTACCGATTGCAACAAATACAGGTAATTTTTTATCTACTTCTTTATATCGTTCTAACTGCGATTCCGTAAGAAAGTAGATATATTGTTCTGAAAACTCACCTAACCATGCAGTTCTATACTTGGCTTCTACCCAGAATTTTTTACCACCGATTCTATCTTGAAATTTGAAGTCTGGATATTCAGAACTCTTTACATAGCGGAAGAAATTTGTATATCCATCTTGAGTAAGATGCAGTAAGTCATAATACTCTTTTGTAAATATCCAATCAACCAAATGTTCTTCAAATAACTGCCCTTTACGTTTTGAGTCTGATTCGTGGAATAGCTTATAAAAGAAAAGATCAAATGCGTCTATTAATCTCCCTATCACAGTTATTGAATATACAAATCCACACTTGTAGTATTAAGCGGTTGGACAGGTTATAAACAGCTTTGAAAAAATTACACAACAATGTGTGTACCACCAGTCCTAAATGTCTATAAACAAAAAACCCCGCTACTGGGCGGGGCTTGATGGTTTTATAAAATAATTAATCAATGAGTGTTCCTTGATTTTCTTGCTATCAAGTTTGCATATCCATGAGTTAGTAAATAATCCATTTTTAAGTACTTTACAATTTCACCATGTTTTGAAAACTGTTTATCCCTAACCAACTCTATCCATTCTTCAAGATTCTTCCCTGTCTTTTCAAACATATTCTTAAGCATTGCTTTTTCCATTGATAATGAATCCATACCTAAATCTACCCATCATCATCTTTACAAACAAAAAACCCCGCTACTGGGCGGGGCTTGATGTTTACTTTCTTAAACTAAATGTTAAATAATAATGAAACTAACATTGTAATGTTCTTTGATCTATTGAGCAGTAGGAGTAGAGTTTGAGAACGAAAGACGGGTAATGTTTGCACCACCACCATAGCCACCATCAAGAAAAGCACCACTACCACCTATGACTATGTCACCATTATCTAACTCAATGACCGATAGGTTTGCATCCTGAACATTATGAGTAAAAATAACCTCTCCCTGATCATCCAGTTTCGTCAAGTAGCTTCTCTCATCTATCAGATAGTATCCTCCACCGATGGCAGGAGTAATATCATAGAAACCCGAGACATTCATTTCACCTATGATACAACTGTTCCAATTTCCACTACCTTGATTTGGGTTTCTCTCAATGACAAAATTGCTTCTCCAACTATTGCAAAAACCAGCGGCTACATATCCACCATTTGGTGATTCACATATGGCATATAGGATCGCATCACCTACAGAAGCTGCTTTTTTCTTCCATATTTGGTCTCCATCCGCGTTGGTTTTGACCATGAAATGTTTATACGCACCATGCTGGGTTCCAGAGTATCCTGCGAAGACCAGATCACCATCTCCAGTCTCTAAAAGTTCATAGGCCTCATTCGCATCAGAGCTGCTATAGTTATATGCCCACATCAACTCACCACTTGTATCGTATTTTCTCAATGCAGCTTTTGAATACCAACCATCATCATTCCACGTACCAGTTACAACAAAATTACCGTCTTGAGTCTGTATGGCGTCCCTAGCCCAATCGTTATTGTTATCATTAGAGGCATCGACGCTGGACCACTCTTCATTACCATCTGCGTCTGTCTTAAGAATAAACATATCAGGGTAGCATGACGCACTTGTTACACATTCATAGTATCCTGCGGCAATAAAGCCACCATCTGAGGTCTCCCGAGCAGAATATATTCCAGTGGAATTCTCGTACATCTTCTGCCACATTAGATCACCATGATTATCTAACCTGATCAATTGTCCGTAGTACTCGCAACCATATCCTACACAATCACCCGCGTTGCCAAGGGCCATGATAAAACCGCCATCTGAGACCGGTCTTATGGACCACATCTCACCACCTATTTCGGTGTATGACTTCGACCATATGACATTTAGCTCTCCGGTATAGTATTGACAAGTTCCATCATCCAAGGTTGCCAAGGGGTCATAGTTGATAGCATCAATCTCCATACAGCCACAGATATCTTCACCTTCATCCACACAAGCATTATCCTGCTGAGGAGAATCTTCACTACATGAAAACATAAGAAAAAGAATATTAAAAATAAGAATAGATAAATTTTTCATACCCAAATCTACCCATCATCACCATTGCTTCACTTTTAATTTCGTATCAGTCGCCATAGATCCCGTTGGGTGCGGCCGAAGGTAGAACGTAGCCGAGGATCTCCGCGGAGGCAGCCTGTCCGGACGCCAGTTCGTAGAGTAGTGCGACTCTCGGGTCGGTCATCATGCCTTCTGGCGTGCAGACTTCCCACTCACCGATGATATTCTCACAGTTGTCAATCTGTAACCCGTAGAGACTGGTCCAAGCGAAGTAAAAGAGTTCGTGCTCTATGCACCCTCCGGGTTCGCAACTGGGTGCAGCGTAATGGTAGGCACCGTTACAACTTTCTGGTATGAATACGCAGTCGTCTGGTCCCTGACAATCGTAGTGTACGCAATCTGGGGCGCAATCCGAACTGTACTCGCAGTCGCCGTGGGCCTGTTCGCACGCCAGCCTGAGTTCGGTCCCGGGCTCACTACCAAAGACACTGGGGTAGATAATTTCAAGACCTTGGGTGATGACATGGAACATCTCCTCGATGGTTTGCCGTTGGTAACTTCCTTCGCACGACAGGCAGTCCTGTCCCTCTACACGGGAGACTCCCCAGAAGCTGTCTTTGTAATCTCCCGACCCAATGTCACCCCTCTCGTTGATGATTGCGAGCCCCTCCTTGAAGTCAGAGCTCAACATTTCAGAGATTACCTCTGGATTGTCGGTCGTACCGTCCTCATCCGAGTCCAGATACTCGGCGAAGACGCTCGCCCCATGGACCAGAGCCCACAACTCCACGTCCCAGCGCTTGTAGACATTTATTCCGAAAACCGATATCATCTTGTCCATTCCATGGTCGAAATGGATTCCAGACGTGACATCCACCACCATAAAACCAGACGTGACATCCACCTCCATAACATCTGGTTGATTTTGTTTTTCACAACCAACCCAAAGTAGTAATGGTAGAATTAGAAATAGTGGCAGGAATCGCTTCATATCAGCAATATTACAGCCCAGTAGTCCTAAATGTCTAGAAACAAAAAAGCCCAACGTTATGTTGGGCTTTTTTAACCTGATATGTAATTAACTTTTAGGAACTGCCAAAGAAACGCTGCAAAAATGAACCACTTTTCTTTTCTTCCGCTTTTTTATCGCTTACTTCGTAATCAGTAGCCGCGTTGATTGC
>SCKQ01000044.1 GCA_004124535.1 Fidelibacterota bacterium | reverse complement strand
CATAATAAAGAATTTGGAAATCAAGATGGTAATGATCTACTGACTGTTGGATGGCCTCTTCTATTAATTTGGTATTAATTTCCGAAGCACTTAATTCCCATATTACTACCCCATTATCTATAGTTTTAGGTGAATAAATATGTACGTCACTGAAATCGGGAGCTAGATCAATATCACCGCCACCAACAACATAATCCATTTGTAATTGAGCCTTTTCGCCATTATAGGTAGCCAAATCCGTGCCTGTAAACGTTACGGTTATTGTCATATCATAAGTATTATTGATATAATCTTCCATGATTCTATCATCGGGATGATATGTGACTGAAACGTTTACGGCAGCAGAGAGGGGAATTACCGCTGTAAACAGACAGTAATAAACGACTATGAAATACTTTATAGCTGCAGGCGGTCTTTTATATTTCATTTAATGCTTAAATAGCAAAGATGATTAGAGGGTCACCGCCAGGACAAAAACGCCTTCAAGCCAGCTGGCCGGACCTTCAAAGGGGACATCCTCTGAATTCTTGGCCCCAGCACTACCTGTGTAGCGCATACCAAGCCGGATTCCCAGGGCGTTGCCGATGGTAAGACCGTAGGTGGTTTCCACTATCATACCGACACTGCCGCCCACCAGTCCGCCGCCTAATTTCACTTGACTGGCCCCGGCAGGTATTGACACAAGGCCTATGAGCGTCATCCCAGAATAGGTGGCTGTGGCTGGCGGATAATAGTCCTCGAACTTCATCGTCCCCAATTCTGCCCCTAACCGGAAACGGATCCCCATGATCTGCATCAGTACGGGCATTTCAACTCCCAGCCTGAAATTCGCAAAGGAATTGTAGGTATAGAGCGAATGACTGACCAGCCCCGGTGATGCGCCATGGATAGTAAGTGTATAGCCAATTTTCATGGCCTCATCGGATAATTCAGTACTGGAAAGTTCTCCCTCATCGAATTCATCTTCTTCGAATTCACCCTCATCTTCGAAGAATTCATCTTCTCCTTCTTCCTCATCAAAGAATGCATCTTCATCTTCCTCAAAGAATTCCTCATCTTCCTCAAAGAATTCCTCATCTTCCTCGAAGAATTCTTCATCTTCCTCTTCTTCACCCCAGAATATTTCGCCAGTATCATCATCCTGGGCATAGATATTTTCTAGTGGTGTTAACAGAAAAATAAAAAGCAGACATGGCGTCCACCTTAAAAACAAAAATGGGGCAACATTCGCTACCCGAATACGTTTAAGCAACATCATAATTCCTCTCCCGGTTTTAATCTTTTTAATGTAACAACGCCGCGGGATAAACTAACCCCTTACCACATCGGCTATTCACCGATAGTATAATATAAAGCACGCAGAGGTTTTTATTAAATGATTTATATCACATTTCACAGGTTATATCCGCTTATATCGGCGCGCGGAGGAGCTGGGTGTTTTCAGGCTAGGCCGGATCAATCATTTATCATCCAGGTCATCGAACTTGGGCATATGGACTTCAGCCAATTTTTTGCCATCCTTGGTCACGCGATAATCCCAGACAAAGTCGGGGTGATATTCGGTCACATGTTTGGAACCGTCATCGTAGAACCGTTCCGTATAGCGGATACCATCATCATCTTTCCAGCGCCAGGTCCAGACAATCATTGCCGGATTTCTTTGCCAGAGGCGGTACGTTTCCAGTTGAAACGGGCCCACAGCGCTGCAGATGACAATGGACTTTCCGGATCATGCACTGCTGAATCCACATTCCTGATTACAAAGTACTGCAGCATTTTCCTGTAGATTACACTGCCGGAATTGATAAATCTGACCGGCACCAAATAGTATTCCAGTAGATCACCGTATTTATTCTCACCCCCAACGGTGATCCCTAAGAACATGCGTCTGAGCGCATCATATTTTTTATAGCGGGCCAACCGTTTCCCTGCGATGGAGAGCACATATTGATGAGGGTATCCTCCGCGCCACCTGCTGCGATGTTCTATCTCTACCCAAAATTTTCTGTCATTAGTCTGATCCCTGAAACAGTATTCTGGTAGATTGTCATTATCGAGGTAGTCATCAAAGGTCCGGGAACCATCATGCTTGGTCCCTACCAGTTTGTACGGTTTTTTCTGAAATATGTTATCCAGCAGATGCTGTTTGAAATAATCAGCTTTTAGGGCCGCAGCCGGCTTGAATAACTCCGTCCGTAAGATATCGTACGTCTGGATACATATGCCCATGATTTAACTCAATCCATAGACCTTGTAATTGTTCAAATTAGAATTCCTTGCAGAGCAATATTAAGTCTCAAGGATCATAATTGTCTATAAACAAAAAACCCCGCAATGCGGGGTTTTTGCGGTTAATCTACGAGCGATATATTTACGGCTTTTTGCCCTCTATCCCCTTCAGCAACCTCAAATTCTACATTATCATTATCCTTGACATAAATATCATCAGATAATCCAGTTTGATGGAAAAAATAGTCTGTCCCATCATCACCTGTGATGAAACCATATCTTTTCGTTGTATTGTAGAATTTAACTTTTCCTTTTTGCATTATTTCCTCACTGTTAATTGAACTTAATTATATTATAATAATGGGCAATAGAACCGATTAAAATAATGGCAAATATAATCTATTCATTGGTTGCAACACAAATTATTATTGAAAATACAATTTTACATAGCGCAACAGGCCATCCAGGCTCGACTGCGATTATGCATAACCTACCTTTTTCCCCCAGGTTGGTCCAATGTTTTTGCTATAGCTTCCTCAGCAAGAGTTGCCATTATTCGATAGCCCGCTTTATTGGGGTGCACACCATCATAGGTATAGTCTTCCTTGAGTCCTTTTTGATCATCTGCCATCGCTGTATAATAATCCAGGTAAGTATGGCCATGTTTACTCGCATAATTTTTTAAGATCTCATTTAACCGGCTGATCTTTACCACGGGTTCTAATCCTGGTTTCCACGAATAATCGTAGACCGGTAGAATTGATGAAATGATCACCAGGATATTATTCTCCCGGGCCAGTTCCGCCATGGAGATGATATTATCAGCGATCATTTTAATAGTGGCTGGGCCAGTATTGCCGGCGATGTCATTGGTACCAGCTAAAATAACCACAACTTGTGGTTGAAGATCGATCACATCCGCTCTAAATCTAACCAGCATCTGCGGGGTTGTTTGCCCACTGATCCCGCGATTGATATATGACTTGGCGGAAAAATATTCTGGAAGAAAATTTGACCAGCCCTCCGTAATTGAATTACCCATAAAGACTACTCTGGTTTCGTTTGCTGCCGGCAAGCCAAGCCTGGCGTTATCATCCCTGTAGCGGTTTAAATCGGGCCAATCCTGTCCAATTAAAGTAATCGGGACAAACAACAGGGTTAAAATAATATTTCTCATAATCTGGATCAATTTTACACCCTACTGATCCTAAATATCTATAAGCAAAAAACCCCGCTGAACGGGGCTTTGGTTTCATTTTCAAATTCTGTAGGCAAACCGGTTATTATTTATTGAGTTTTTTTATCCGTTTTGCTGCCCGCTTTGCGTTTTTGGATTCAGGAAATTCCTTAATAATAGTATTTAGGATTTCAATGGCCTTATCTTTCTGCTTCAGTTTTTTCTCATAAATAACTGCACATTTCCCCAGATTTTCCAAAGCGCCTTCTGTCCCGGGATAATTTTCATGTATAGCCATGTATTGATCAATGGCCTTTTCATATTCCTTGCCATTTTCGTACAATTTCCCAGCACGTTGGTGCGCTTCCGTGGCTTGCATTGTGCTGTCGGGGTACTCAGAAGCTATACGGTTGTACGTGCTAATAGCCTCTTCTTTCAGTTTCAGCTTTGTGGCTTGAATCTCGCCGATGCGGAGCAAACTGGGGATCGTGTACTTGAAGTTGGGATGGCTGGCAGCAAGCTTTCCATATTCCTCAATAGCCGTTGACCAGTCACTAAAGTTTTTATCAGCCATAGTTGCAATGCGATATTGGGCATGTGCTACATAATTATGTTCCGGAAATTGCTTCAGAAATTTGCGAAAACTAACTGTCGCTTCATTATAATCGCTAAATTTTTCCTGTTTAAGCATTGCAACCTGATATAATGCTGCTGCATAATCCTGACTCGCTGGGTACAAGGTCATCAACTTTTCATAGATCATAACTGCAGGATGAAAGTTATTATTTTCCTGTTCTAATTGCGCCAGCCACATGAGAACCGTGCTACCCCTGGATCGATTAGCATACCGTGTAAGAAATTCCCAAGATTCCCGCTCAAATATTGACCTTAGCCTTTTATCTTTAAAGCCGTGAACTGCCGCAAGGAAATCAAAATAACGGCTATGCATCTTCCCTGTTTTCGGCGCATCATTTAACAATGTGATAAGTTTATCCCGAACGGACCCAAAATATTTTTCTTCTTGCAGCAAGGTATATCCATTATCCAACACTTTCTTATAGATGGAAGAATTTGGATAAAGGTAGGCAAACTTCAAAAGGCCTACCTGGACTTCATCCCACTTTTTCTGTACGATGTAGGATTCAATCATATACCACTGAACATGGTCGGAAGAAGCATTGGGGAAATAGGATTTAAGATATGAATTGTATTCTTTAATCTTATAGCCGGGAAGGTCCTTAGAAGCCCGGGACAAACGGCCCAAAAATTTACCGGATTTTTTGGGTTCTTCAGCATGCAGCGCACGAAGAAAATCAAAATGAGCATTTTCGATGGTTTTGGTAGCAATAACCCGTTGTTTAGGGCTAGCGTTACGATTCCCCGGCTGGCTTTTTCCAACCTGGTTGGTTAATGAATCCGCAGGCACATTGGTGATGGCTGCAAAGGTTATTGAAACAATAGATAAACTAATTGCAATGCGATTCAAAGCACACTCCTCAAGTTAGCTATAATTATAAGGCAGGGTCATTTTACGAAATCAGAGACCTAAATGTCTATAAACAAAAAATCTAGCGTAACGGGATTTTCCAGGATTCATTAACCGGTCATTAAACCAGCCAATTCTACAACTTTTGCTTAACAATCCGTTGAGTTTCAACAGTCTGCAGAGTACCAGGATACTTGCAAACCAGAGTATTATATTATGTTTTATGATAAAATCACTTATTAAAAAATAAAACCTGAGGTGGTATAGTCTGTTTTTTGATGTTTGGTCCCTGATAATAGACCTGTAATTCATCCCCGCCTGTCTTTTCGAAAAAAGTGACTCGAAGGGGATGAAAACCAGCACGAAGTGCAATGACGCCTGTTTCCTCCGTCATGCCGTGTAAACCGTCATTATCCACAACCAGTTTATCCCCGATAAACAGCTGGCTCCCATCATCGGAATCTGTAAAAAACGAATAAATGCCCGTTTCCGGTAAACGGATGAACCCGTCGTATCGAAAGCCGAAGTATTCGCTTTGATTCCGCGGTGAAAAATCAAAATCGCTGATCACGCCTTCCTTTACAGAAGCGAGCGCACCAAATGCAGGTAATTGATCCCACGAGCCCTCATAATATCCGTAGCGCAACCCCTTGCGGCGTTCGCGCACTGCCAATCCCTGCAGCGGCTTCACCTTTATAAATTTATATTGCGCACTCTCGCTTACCGGCTGACCATCGCGAAAGGCACCAGCGGAAACAACCGTTGTCTCTAGCAAATCAATCGACCCGGTTACTGCCGGTGATGTCATAGTTGGGGTACTGCCATCCAGCGTATAGTGAATCTCAATATTATCCCGTTCTGAGGCAATGGATACACTTAATGCATCTATAAAAATATCATGGTCGGCAGAAATAATTGGTGGCTCGTTCACATCAGGCTTTCCGGCTACATCCAAGACAACTACACTATTTATGGGATCGGGCGCAGTTTCAGGTAGATTGATCACCAGAGCATCCTCTTTTCGGTACACAGCCAATTTCTTGGTCGGAGCGGCTAATAGAAAAGCGTCACCGGGGTTATTGTAAATGCCGGGGACGACCAACTGACCATCCGCTGGCCAGGAAAACACATGCAAATAGAGGCGGGTATTCCCCTTGATGGATTTTTGGGTACAGCGTCCCCAGGAGAGATCCTTGAACGGACTGGCGCTGGTTCCATAAATCGCAACCCCGTTGACTTGCATCCATCTACCAATTGCATGTAGCCGAGCAATACTGGGTTGGGGGAACAGACCTTCTGCAGTGGGTCCCACATTAAGTAAAAAGTTACCGCCTTTCGACGCAATATCAGCCAGCTTGCGGATCAGGTCCACATCGGATTTCCAGTTATTATCATTCTTGTTGTAGCCCCAATGATCATTCATCGTCATACAGGTTTCCCAGTCCACCCCAGGGATACCTGTAGGGGGAATCTCCTGTTCGGGTGTACCAAAGTCCCCGGCGTAAGATCCCTTTTTCGTTAAACCCTGCATGCCGGAGCGGCCTACATCGACCCGGTTGTTAATAATAATACTGGGCTGCAGACTGCGCACATAATCGTAAAGATCCTGCCCATACTCATGATGCCACGTATCTTCCCATTCTCCATCAAACCAGAGTACCCCAATATCACCATAATTGGTTACTAATTCTTTGAGCTGGTTTTTCATGTACGTGATATATCGATCTAATTCGGCACCATCCGCAGAACGGTCTTCCCAGCTGCGGCGGGGCAGATAGTCGGGATGATGCCAATCCATAATGGAATGGTACCAGCACAATTTGATCCCCTGATCCCGGCAGGCATCGGCTAGTTCTTTTAATATATCCCGCTTGAACGGTGTATTCATGATGTCAAAATCAGTATAATTGGAATTAAATAGACAAAATCCATCATGATGCTTGGAAGTGAGAACAATGTATTTCATCCCGGCAGCTTTCGCCATGCGAACCCATTCATCTGCATCAAATTTTAGCGGGTTGAATTCACCGATAAATTGATCATACACTTCAATAGGAATCTGGGCAGTTTGTCGGAT
The DNA here is from genome assembly GCA_004124535.1 of Fidelibacterota bacterium. Next base: position 12,248 of record SCKQ01000044.1, on the reverse strand, counting down.
CCATTCACCATGGGTGGTCTTGTCTTCCCATGCGCCAGCGGGAATGGAATATAATCCCCAATGAATGAACATACCAAAACGGGCTTCCCGCCACCATTCCATCCGAGTGTCCTCCGGCAGATCACGGGCCATACCTGCGGGACAAAACCAAAGACTTATTACCAGCAGTAGGATCAAGTTCATAATATTATTGGATAAATCGAGCTATTTCAGGATCATATCAGCAGCCTTCTCGGCGATCATGATCGTGGGAGCATTGGTATTGCCGCGAATTACATTGGGCATTACCGCTGCATCAACTACTCGTAATCCCGTAAGGCCATGCACCCGTAACTCTGGATCAACCACCGCCATATCATCTGTACCCATTTTACAGGTACTTGTAGGATGGTACAGAGTTTCTCCGGTTTCCCGAATCAGATCCTCAATAGCGTTATCATCGGTTAGCGGCTCTTCCGGCATAAAGTAACCAGAACGATAAGGTTTGAAGGCCTCGGCTAAACCGATTTTCTCTGTAACCTTGTATCCCCAGATAGATCGTTGTACATCATCGTCAGTACTGAGGTAATTATGGTCAATGACAGGGTTGGCCTTAAAATCTGAGGATGACAATGTAACTGTTCCCTTACTGGTGGGATTCAGTAATTCACCTCCAATAGAATACCCGTTGCCTGTTTCAGGGTTGCTAAAACCATGTTCTACGTAGTAATTGGGTCCAAAGTGGAACTGTGTGTCCACAGCAGGTTGATCCGGAGAAGACTGGACGAACCCACCCGCTTCGGCAATATTACTGGTAAATGGTCCTTTTTTGAAAAGAAGGTAGTTGAGCAAGTTTTTCACCACCACAGGGAAGTTTTCTGCTGAATCCAGAGAATCCTTGTAGCTCGAATTGAAAATAGTGAAATAAACCATATGGTCCTGGAGGTTCTTTCCCACTCCGGGTAGATGCTTTGCTACCGATATTCCATGCTTTTTTAATTCTTCTCCATCACCAATGCCAGATAACATCAGGATCTGGGGGCTGTTGTAGGCTCCTGCGCTCAGGAGCACTTCCTTATTGGCCTGTACTTCGTGTGCTTGTCCATTCTGGTGGTAGATCAAACCAGTTACCCGTTCGTTTTCGATCAGGATGCGCTCGACCTGCGCATTGACTTCAATAGTTAAGTTTTTGCGGGCAGCGGCGGGGTGCAGGTAGGCCACAGCCGTACTACAGCGGGCACCGTTTTTTTGGGTTACCTGGTAATATCCGAATCCCTCTTGCTGCGCTCCATTAAAATCAGGATTGAAATCATAATCCAATTCCTGCGCTGCTTTAACGAAGACATCTGACAACGGGTTGGTGTAATTGCGGTTGGTTACATTCAGTGGTCCACCCTGACCATGGTACTCATCCTTGATCACTTCCTGGTTTTCTGCCTTCTTGAAGTATGGAAGAACCTCATCGTACGACCATCCTTCATTGCCCAGGGCACTCCATTCGTCGTAATCCTGTCGATTGCCACGAATATAGACCATGGCATTGATGCTACTGGATCCTCCCAGGGTTTTTCCGCGGGGCAGATACAATTCCCGGTCCTTCATGGTTGCCTGTGGTGTCGTCAAGTAATCATAGTCAAATTCAGTCTTGAAAAGTTTTGGGAAACCAGCAGGAATATGTATATCCTGTTTTTTATCGTTCCGGCCGGCTTCTAGGATCAATACGCTATTTTGACCATCGGCACTCAGTCGGTTAGCCAGCACACAACCGGCAGAACCGGCACCAATGATTACGAAATCATAATTTTCGTTCATGTCACCCTCCTTGAAGAGCAATATTACAACCCGCCAGTATTAAATGTCCATAAACAAAAAACCCCGCTCCATCTGCACTGCGTTACGCTGGACAAGTGGGCGGGGCTTGATGTTTACATATTTAATGATACTATTTCAACAGCACCATCTCCCTGGTCTGCATGTATTCACCAGCTTGTATCTTATATAGGTAAATACCTGGACACACTACCGTTATAATTTGCCGTAGGACTGTAGGTAAATGTCCCAGATGAACGGCTGGTAATCGATCTGGCGCATAATTATTCCACGCAGTGATCGTGATTGAAACCGTCGCTGTATCTGAATAATTATAGTCATTGGCGGTGAATGTGAACGAATCACTCCCGTTGTAATTTATCGTTGGACTGTAGGTGAATGTCCCCAATAAACTGTTGGTAATAGATACGGTACCATTTGATGGATTGGTGAGAATATTATATGTCAGTATATCGTTTTCTACATCAGAAGCAGATACTGATCCGCTGTATTTTGTATCTTCACTGGTCGTTACTCTTTCCGCAAACGCTACTGGATGGTCATTTACAGAATTTACTGTAATTGAAACTTTCGCTGTATCCGAAAGCGTACCATCACTGCTAGTAAAGGTAAATGAATCACTGCCATTATAATTTACTTTAGGACTGTAGGTATATGTACCAGCTGAGCTATCAGTAATAGATACCGTACCATGCGATGGCTCAGTTAGTAGACTGTAAGTCAATGGATCATTATCAATATCAAAAGCAGATACTAACCCACCATAATCCATATCTTCCTCGGTTGTCACTGCTGCAGTAACCGCTACTGGCGCATCATTTACTGCAGTAACCGTAATTGAAACCGTTGCTATATCCGAAAGCACACTATCGGTAACGCTAAATATAAGGCTGTCCAGCCCTGTATAGTCTTCCACCGGGCGGTACGAGAATGTACCTGTGGCATTATCAGATACTGTCGCCCTTCCATTGGCTGGACCAATTATGATACTATATGTTAATGCATCGCCATCAGAGTCGGATGCTGATAATATTCCAGTGTAATCTCTATCCTCGCTCGAGGTTATAGCTGTATCATTAGCAACAGGGGAATAATTAATCTCATACCAGGAAATTTTGCTGTCGCCGAGTGCTGCAGATAGCACATCCAAATCCCCGTCACCATCGACATCCGCTGTATAAACAGATTGTGCATCATCTGCAGCGGTTGTGATGATATGAGTTGTGAAATTCTCTGAACCACCATTCTCATACCAACTAACACTACCAGCGGATGATCCCACCACATCCATATCCCCATCACCGTCCAAATCAACCGCATAGACAGATGAAGCTCCCGAGGTTGAGACGGTACGGGTGGTGAAACTCTCAAAACCATCATTCTCATACCAACCAACACTACCAGCAGATGATCCTACCACATCTATATCCCCATCACCATCCACATCTACCGCATAGACAGATGAAACACCTGAGGTTGCGACGGTATGAGTGTTGAAACTCTCTAAACCGTCATACTCATACCAGGCAATGTTATTATGCCCAGAGAGTACATCCATGTCTCCATCACCGTCTATATCGGCTGCAGAGACAGAACGAGCCCCAATTACACTGTCTGCGATGATATGGTGGTTGAAATATTGTGAACCGTCATTCTCATACCACATGATCTTGTCATTGGGCGAATATGAAGCCGTCACCACATCCATATCCCCGTCACCATCCACATCCAATGCATAGACAGATCTGAACCCGCGATGATAATAATGATTGCAGATTTTATGGGTGGCGAAACTCCCAGAACCATCATTCTCATACCACCCAACACTACCGGCGGATGACCCCACCACATCCATATCCCCATCACCGTCCAAATCAACCGCATAAACAGATGAAGCTGCCGAAGCTGAGACGGTATGGGGTGTGAAACTCTCAGAACCATCATTCTCATACCAGGCAATGTTATAATACCCAGAGAGTACATCCATGTCCCCATCACCATCCATATCGGCTGCAGAGACAGAACGAGCCCCATTCGCACTGTCTGAGATGGTATGGGCAGTAATTGAATTCTGCCCAAAAAGAATTCGAGTTGGAAAGATAACTGTTGCAAAAAGTAGAAAACTAATTAGAATGTGTTTCATAGCACTTCCTTAGGACAGTTATTATTCCAGCAGCGCAATATTACGCCTCAACCATCTTAAATGTCTATAAACAAAAAACCCCGCTACTGAGCGGGGTTTCGATCGGATGTATTTATATCTGCTTTATTCGTCTGCTGTAATAACTATTTCTTTACATCCAGATTTTTCGGGATTATCTGATTGCCACGAAAAGCTTATTTCTGCACTACCATCCGCTATTGCTATCGAACCGCAATATGTAACAACTTTATCATCAGAAGCTTTCTTACCTGCATAAGTATATGTTTCACAATAACCATCATCACTTAGGTAGTATTCAAATTGATCTTCAACTGGTAAATTACAATCACCACTAGAATTCAGGGTGCCGCCTTTTTGAACACACATTTCCTGAAATTCATCCTCATCCTACCTTTTTTGTTCAAAATCAGAAAAAGTAAGAAGTTTATTATATGTTCGCACCGCATCTGATTCGCCGTAGGTAACTGAACCATTGAAATCGGAAGCTTCACCTGCACCGCTGCAGTCTGCGTTTTCATAGGATAATACAGACGTATAAGACCAGGCACCTTCTAATAAATTATCATTTGTGGTGGTTGCCAAAATCTTTGCAACCCAGAGAGGCCTCGATTCATCAGTTGTATCGAAAGCATTATACTGGCATCCGGTAAGTAATAATACTATTATAAACGATGTTAATTTTGTCTTCATGTTATCAATTCCTGATTGCTTATACAATATTACATACCTGAAGCCGTAAATATCCATAAACAAAACGCTGGTTGACTGGGTTTTTATGTAAGTTACAGAATCACTTTATTCTACCAGGAAAGTTGTCCTGAAAATACCAATTTGATCAAAACCTAAGGATATGATTTCGGGTATGTTACAGATCCTGAGTCAGGAAAAATCGCTCAAGAACCGTTTAAAATACAAGATAACAAGCTTCCGACCCTTCCGCTGGACATAGCCATCCTCTTCCATTAATCTATAGGTACGTGACACAGTTTCTCGAGTCGTCCCAGCCATATTAGCTACATCCTGTTGGGAAGGCAATGGATCAATTGTGACATTCCCCTGATGAATGGTCCCTTGTTCTTCCGCTATCCGTAAAAGGGTTATGGCAATTCTGCGTTCAGCATCACTCAAGGATAGACTGGCTATTTGTTCATCACTTTTTTGAAGCCTGATTGCTAATTCACGTAACAGACCAATGGCTACCTTGGGATGTAATTCTAGTGTATTTAGGAAATCTTCCGTATTCAACGTCATAGCTTTTGTTTTTTCCAGCGCAATCACATTCGCAGAGCGTGATTCCCCACTTAAAAGTGACATTTCACCAAAGAAATCACCTGGGCCCAATAAGGCCAGGATCACCTCTCTTCCATCGCTACTCATACGTGTGATTTTCACCCGGCCACGAATAAGAAAATAACAATGTTCGCCCACACTGTCTTCTTTCAATATAATTCGGCCTTTTTTATAGGATTGGGACTCCATTTTACCAACAACAGACTGCAAGTCTGATTCGGATAGTTCACCAAAGATCGGCACTTCTTTTAGAATATCGATCTTACCCAATTAATTCCACTTTCAAATTATACATTTGCCCATACTACTAATTGGGATCAAATTACGGGCAATGGTTGCATCTTTGGACGTACTTATATTGGTCGCCACAGCTAGAAATTACATTCTGTTTCAACAATAACGTTACAATTATGGATACTAAATTGGTGACCTGTAATTTTTTTCCATTCCACTCCCCTGTGAAATACGTCTTTAAAATCAGTAGCTGTTACGGGTACGGGGGGAAATACAATAATTGAGAATTCCATTAAATTAAATGTACACTCAACAGCCATAAATGTCTATAAACAAATAACCCCGCTTCTTGATGCTAATAACAATAACAGAAAGCCTTGAAATCGTCAATGGGCTGCATTTGATCTAGTTTAGTATATAAAATGTAGTTTCCCTTGGATATTGAGACTTCAAATATTTCAATTTTATTTTTAATATCTGAAAAATAATTATCAACAATCTTTAACCATAGTATAGTCACCCGCAAGACCAATTGAAACTGTTTAATATCAAAAAAGACGAGCGCAAGCAGGTACTGATTCTGTTTGTTCAATTTTTTGCAGTTGTAGCAACAAGCATCACAGGCAGTTCAGCCCGCGATGCATACTTCCTGAATTTATTTGACAGAAGTTATCTGCCTTTGATGTTTGTGGCAATTGCCATAACGATGGTCATTGTTATTAACATTTATAAACGAGTTACGGATGGAAAAGATTTAATTCAGGTGATAACCATTGGCGGGGCAATTTTTGCAGCAACTCTGTTAATTATACAAATTTCTCTAAGCAGGCTTTTTACCATGTTTGCCGCTGGTGAATCAATTACCGCTCTCCCTGAAAAATGGTTAATTCCTTTCTTATTCGTATTTATGGAAGTGGTTGTTTCCCTTTCTATATTACAATTTTGGATGCTTGCCGGAGAAGTGTTTGATGCCCGGCAAGCAAAAAGATTGTTCAGTATATTAGGCGCTGGTGGATCGGTGGCAGGTATTTTGGCAGGGTATTCCCTGAAACCATTTGTAAAAATGTTTGGATCAGAGAAATTACTATACCTTACCATTTTCTTTATTTGCTTGTATGTGATTATGGGCATGCTCATAAAGAAATACAAGGAGCCTGAAGATAAACAAAGACAAAAAAAGAAACCCGCAGTAGAATCAAAAGAGAAAAAAACAAAATTCAAATTTGACCCCTATTTAAAATCTATCGCTCTACTCATCGGATTGGCAGCATTTATATCAAAGATAATCGATTATCAATTTAAAATGACAGCAGTTGAAACATTCCCACTCCAAGATGATTTGGTAAGTTTTTTCGGTACCTATTATATGGCTACCGGAGCGGCTACGATTTTCATGCAGTTTTTTATCACCGGGATGGTTTTAGCTCGCTTTGGTATACTTGCTGGACTTCTATTTTTACCTATTTCACTCGCTTTTGGAACATCAGGTTTTCTAATGATCCCACTCCTTGCATCGGTCTTTATGGCAAAATTTTCTGATCAGGTGTTTAAATTTTCTATCAATAGCGCCGCTCAGGAAATTCTCTGGCTACCCGTTCCTAAGGATAGAAAAAAACAGGCAAAACCGGTCATTGATAGTGCAATCAGAGCAACACTAGAGGGAGTAGTGGGCATTCTCATTTTTGTTTTGGTGCAATTTCAATTTGTCCCAACTGATAAATTACATCTCCTGAGCATCATGGCACTGGTAGCGATAATATTTTGGGTATGGAATAGTTTTCGGTTGAAAAACGGATATGTTAAAACACTGATGATTGCTATTGAGAAAAGACAATTGAATTTGGAAGATGTAGAATTTGATCTAACGGATAATCACATCATCCAAACTATTGATAAAACATTATTGGACAAGGATGAATTCAAGCAATTGTTTGGAATAGATCTGATTAAAACAATGCCTCTTGATCCATGGAAAAATACATTAGCAGAATTATTTCAAAATGGATCAACCAATGTGAAAAAAGCAATTCTTGAATTAGCAGGAAGTCAACCCAGTATTATTGAGGACCAATTTATTATCGATGCGGTTAAACACAGTGAAGAAATAAAATCTGAAGCGATTGCCGTAGCAGGAGAAAGAAAACTTTCACCAGTTTCAGATGAATTACATCAGAACCTATCAAGTGCTGATTTGGAGATCAGATCAGCCAGTGCCTGTTCATTATTGAAAATGAATAGTCATGAAAATGATGCCAAGACAGTTTTACAGAAATTATTGAACAGTCCAGATGTGAAAAAGATAAAAGCAGGCCTCCAGTTTTTAGATAAGCCCATGGGGATCATGAATGATGAAAAATTGATTGATTTTCTACATCGTGACTCACCAGAAATTCGGGAAGAATCTTTGCGGATTGCTTCAACCAGAGACAATCCGGATTTAACGGATCATATAATTGGAAATTTGGCCTATCCAAAAACTGCCATGCAAGCTCGACATGCTTTATCTGGATTTGATGAAGAATTAGTATTAAATAATCTGGATAAATGGTTATATAAAAAGGATAGCGAATTCCCACTGCGAATGGGAATTATTCGCTGTTTAAAACACTATAAAGTGGAAAATTCATCGAAGATATTACAAAAAGGGTTAGACGAAACTTATCTAAACATCTTGGCAGAAGTAACCAACTCATTATTGTCTGTGGCCAGGGAAGATCATCCATCTGAGGATTTTATAAAAGGGATAGATATAAACTTGGATTCCATTGCTAAAAGACCATACCAACTGGTATTATTTTTACAATGTTTACCTGATGATGAGAATTGTTTTTTAATCAGAGACCACATAGAAAGTGATATAAAGAAATTTATTCAAATTATGTTAAAGTTGGGTGTTTTGCATGATCCAAATACACCCATTGAAACCTATATTCAATATGTTGCCAACCAAGATTCGGAATTAATGCCTTATGTGTTGGAGTTGGTGGATACCACCTTTTCCCCGGGAAACCGCAAACTGACTATGCCACTCATCGATGTTGATATTGATGAAGTAAAAGCTGGAAAAGATTTGTTTAATGAATTACTAGTTGAATTTGATGATTTGATACTCTTTTGGATTCATGGTGCGCATAAGTGGAAAGCCGCAATCGCACTTAATTACATTATCAAAAGTAATCGCCAGGACTTATTAGAAAAGATCGACTGGGATAAAATCCAGGAGACAATTTTTATTGATCAATTATTTAGCCGGATTGAAGATGAATCCGGTAAAATTAAGGAGATAATTCCTTTAGAAAAGTTCAGTTTGAACAAGGAGACCGATATGTATTCAATACTCGAAAAAACTATCCTGTTAAAATCAGTTGATTTATTTAAGAATATCCCCGGTGATGTTCTTACCAGAATCGCTCAAATTTCTGAAGAAATATATCACTCTGATGAAAAACTCATGTTTTCTGAAGGAGACTATGGTGATTCCATGTATATCGTGGTAGATGGAAACGTGAGGATTCATAAGGGAGAACATCATATTGTGACCCTCGGGAAGAGTACGGTGTTGGGGGAAATGGCGCTTTTGGATCAAGAACCTCGTTCAGCGGATGCTACTGCAGAAGCGGAAACAACAGTCCTAAAAATTGCACAGGATGGTTTTTACGAATTAATGGCTGGAAATTCTGAGATTATGCAACAAATTATTAAAATGCTTTCAGGAAGGCTCCGCGAAACAAACATAAAATTACAGGAAGCATTGGCAAAGTAATTATTTGCTATATAATATAAAAAAGGTGATCTGGTATTTTCTCGTAGTAGGTTGAATCGTCATCGTGGATTGGACTATTTCTATCGGTAAATGACATCATCTGCAATTGCGTTTGTAGCACTTCTACAAGGTGGTTACAGGGCATACAATGAGGCTTTTAATCTAGACAACTGAATGTCTATAAACAAAAAACCCCGCTAATTGGCGGGGCTCGATGTTTTACTATTTAAAGAACCTATTTCAATAGTACCATCTTCTTGGTCTGCAGGTATTCCCCAGCCTGTATCTGATGTAGGTAAATACTAGCACAAACTGGTTTGTTATAATCATCACCAAACATAGGATTACCTGATAAAAAACAGGAAAGTGTTGTGTCGCACCGCCACAAGCTGAAGTACCAAAGAATCTCTTGGATACCATACATTCTCCTATTACTAAATCCTATCAAATTACAGAGAAATTATCGCTTAGTTTCCAGTTTCGATAATTTCCTGACTGGCTCTAACACCAGATTCAATAGCACCGTTCATAGACGCGCGGTAAATCGATGTATGTTCGCCTGCAAAATGCACGCGTCCTTCCGGTCTTTTTAATATATCACGGAAGTCTTTTTGCCCCACACCGGCAACTGAATAGCTAGCTCGCAGCCAAGGGTCTTCGTTCCAGTATTTGGTTATGCCAGATTCCCATGTATTTTGGGCGTTTGGCCACAGTTTTGCAGCGGTATCATGGGCAACCTTTAAGCGTCGATTTTCCTGCATCCTGCCCAGTTTCATAGCATCAGCCCCAGACGTAAATGAGAGCAGTATGCCACGCGGACCTGGTTGATCTATGGAATGATGATAAACTCGACGCAATGGTGTATCGGTAAATACGCGCTGGCCAATACTACCAGATTCATCCCATATACGGCGTTTAAACTGCATAGCAATCTTCATGACGTGACCGTAACTCTGCTCACGAATACAATGCATCTTATCATCCGGAAAATAGGGTTCAATGGCCGTTCGTCGCAACATAGACACTGGCATAGTAATTACACAACGATCCCCTTTTATAGATGTTCTTCTGCCACTTTCTTCAAAGAAAACTTCAATTTCGTCCTTGCTATGCTTGATCTTCCTCACTGGACAATTATAGTGCACATTAGCGGCGATTATTTTAGCAAACTTTTTCGCTAATTGGTCATTACCACCAAAGATGCGCCCTTCTACCGTATTTTCACTAAAAGCAGATGCTTGGTAATTTGCCAGGACCATGGATAATGCGGACATATTCTTAGGCAATGCGGTACTTTCCGTCGCATTGGTATAAGAATACAATTCTACCACATCTTTTGGTGCGCCACCCCGTTTTAGCAATTCTGCCACAGATATATTATCCAGGTCCAATACTTTCTGCGGAAGATCATCAATTGATTTAATCATAGTGACCCATCTTTCAATATATGGATATTCTTGGCCAAATAGATTCCCTCCTTGCGTTCCCGCATAAGGTAAGGCCTGTTTAAAGTGCTTGAAATCAGCCATTACGTAACGTTTACCGCGCAGGTAAATTCCATCATATTGCTTGGCGGGCAACACTTCTAATCCGAATTTGTCACAATAGCTGCGAACAAACTGATCACTTTCATTTACATATTCTGCGCCCATTTCGGCATAGAGATTATCGGCAAAAGGATCCCGATATGTCCGGACTCTTCCTCCTGGCCGGGAACGGGCTTCCAAAACGGTTACATCGTATCCATGCTGAACGAGTTCATAGCCGCAACTGATACCAGAAAGACCAGCTCCGATCACAACAATACTTTTTGTTGAACCTGTATCTATGTTCTTAACACTCAATAATGAATGGAGTGGCGTTAGTACCAGCCCTGCTGCTGTACTTGAACGCAGGAATCTACGCCTTGAAATTTTACTGCTCTGTTTATGCTTCATGGACCACTTTCAATAGTAATAAGTCTATTTGATTCCTTGAAATATAAGGCACGTTAGAATTTAGTGTTATTGGCAATACCAGCAAAAGCCAACCTGCACCATTTGGGTTATGAACCCGACTTATGATCAACCTATCTATCAGCTTGCGGGATAATTAAAACAAGAAACCCCGCTAATGGGCGGGGCTCGATAATTAGATATAGTTAGCCAAATACTTATCACCCATTTAATATCTAATATATCCTCATTGATCAGAACTATATTTCTTTAATCTTTTGTTAGGGCGATACTCCATTGTTTTAAGAGCGACACTTTTAAATCCAATCTGTGAACCATAATTCCCCACGCTCAGTCTTTCTAATGTAGGCTTAAAAGGAAATCCTTTTGCCCATGTCTTAGTATATCCCTTTTCTTCTGATATAATAGCCTTATCTCGTATTTCAATTCGATATTTATATTCGGGATTATATGATATAAGAGCAATTCTATCTTCGACACTCGAATTATCATAGTTGTGGAGCCCCCGATATTTACCTAATCTCGCTTCCCATATAAGAAATTCACTCTCGTATACATACATATAAACAGGTAATGGTTTACCTGTGATCTCTGAGCGATTAAAGTCATCATCTTTAAAAAGACAAGAAGTGATTTCAACGGAATACATTTGTTTCTTTTGCAACACCTTATCGCAAGAGAACAGGATTAGAATTGATAAAATTGGTAATATCTTGCTCATCTTATTATCCTTTTATTATCTTTGAGAAACCAATATTACACCCCACCAGTCCTAAATGTCTATAAACAAAAAACCCCGCTAATTGGCGGGGGTTGATGTTTTACTAATTAAAACAATTTTCCATCATCAGCAGCACCGAGCATGTCTTCTCGAACCAATGGAATTGGCGGACCGCCATAGGAAAGATATGTGTCGTGGAATGTTTTCCAGGCTTTGCGACCACCTTTGTCAGCACACCAGTCCGATCGTAATTTTTGAATCATGAGTTTTCCAATATTGTAATTCAAATAACCCGGATCAAACGTACCCCGT
>SCKQ01000081.1 GCA_004124535.1 Fidelibacterota bacterium | reverse complement strand
CATTAATAAGCATGGCAATGAGGGTTATGCTTTTTACTTCCGATTGCTGGAGTTATTAGGTGTAACCCCAGATCATAAATATGATTGCAGCAAACCGATTGATTATCAATATCTGGTCAGCAAAACTGAAGTTGATGAGCAAAAGTTAGAAGTATACATCGAACGCCTTGTATCGATTGGTGTAATCGATGAAGAATTATGGAAAGAAAAGAAAATTTGGGTTCAATCCTTCGTTGATTCGGTTGCGGAAGTCTATGAAAAACGCATTACACAATTGCCCACAAAAGAGGGTTTCCGACCCGAAAACTCCACGTCAGCGGGGTTTCCGACCCGAAAACAGGGGTTTTCGCCCGAAAACGGGGGTTTTCTCTACGGAAACTCACAAAGTAAAGGAAAGGAAACTAAAGTAAAGGAGAGTGTAGTAGAGGATGCACACTCACACCACACTGATATACCCCCTTGGGTTGATGAAATCGGTACGCAATACCCAAGGATTGATGTTAACCATTCATACATGCGTTATAGGAACTTCCGTATTGAAAAGGGCAGACCTGTTGATGAAAACGGGTTTTTATTGTGGGTAATGGAAGACGATAGAAAAGGAATGAATTTGAAGAAAAAGGAAAAACCAACACATACCACGCTTTACTGTGTTGGCTGCGACTTTACAAAGCAAGTGCCAGTGAATAAGACCTATAGTCATCTATGTAAAGAATGTGGTGATCAAATGGTGGGAAAACATGAATTAGCAGCATTTAGAAACCCAATAACAAAAGTAGGACAATAGTCATGGAAAATAAGAAAAAATCAACCTCAAAACATGAAGTAATCAGGGATGAAAAAGGACAATATATGAAAGGTCATACTGGTAACCCTGGCGGCAGACCAAAGAACACCCTAACCACTATTCTTAAAGAAAGAATGATTGAGGACGTGTTAATTGGTGATAAATGGCTTACTACTGCGGATCTGATTGTTGATCAAGCCATTCAGCTTGCATTGGATGGTGATATGCAGGCGATCAAGTGGATTTTTGAAAGAGTGGATGGCAGACCAATTCCTATGCGTCTTGAATTAGTGAGTGAATATAAGCCAATTCGAGTTTTTGATTTTGGTTTCAGTGATACTTTGGAAGAGCTTGCTGATGATGAAGTAATAGTTGTTGAAAAAGACGGGACCGAAAGGATTGAAAAGAAGATGAAATATGACACTCTTATCATCGAATGAATGGAACAAACTGATACCCAGATTTGGTAAATTTGGTGTACTTAATAATAACAATAATCTGCGTTAGGAGGTAGCTATGGCTACATTGAAAAAACGCAGAGACAAATGGTATGCAAGAGTGTTTTGGTATGATAACACTGGGATGAAAAAAGAAAAACAGGTTCCACTCCGAACTGATTCTAAAGTCACTGCCCGCAAACGCATGTCTGAAGTGGAAAAACACAGTGATGAAATCATTGAACTACACACAAAAGGTGAATCTTACAGCTTCCCGTGGATGAACGATGATGGTATTTTAAAAATTGATTATTTCAATTTTAAGGATACTGTTTATAAATGGTTGCGACTACGTAAATCAGATGGGATTGCTAATGGAACGATTGAACGGAACGAGTACTCACTCAAATCAATCATGAGTGTTATCGGTGAAAACATCAGGCTATCACAAATTACTATTGAATCGATCGATATGTATAAGGATGTGATGAGGAAAAAAGGTTATAAACCTCACGGAATTAACATCAATCTCCGTGCCCTGCGTACATTCTTAAATTGGTGTATCCGAAGCGATTACATCATCAAAGCACTTTGCTTTTCAATGGTAAAAACGGAAAAATCACTTCCCTCCTACATTGCTGATGGTGATTTTGCAGAAATTATGAAATTGGAATTGCTAGATGAGCATTATAAGCAGGTATTCCAATTTTACAGGGATACTGGTTGCCGCTTAAGTGAACCATTCATTGGAAAACTTATCGGCACGGTTCTTGTTATTCCTGCAAAACAATCAAAATCACGAGTGGAAAGAGAGATTGAATTAGATGTTAAGCATGTCGCTGTAGTAATGGAGATGCAGAAACGTTATCAATCTTGGCAGCAAAAAGTGAATAAACCAGTCCTAAAGTACTTTGCTGAAAAATACTCCAAGGAATTCAAGCATTGTTGCAAAACTATTGGAATAGATCGACGGTTTCATGATTTGCGACATACCTTTGCAGTTAGAAGGTATCTGATGACCCATGACATTTATTATGTAATGAAAGCGATGGGACACAGTAAAATCACAACAACTGAAATCTATTCCAAGTTCAATATGCGACGACTTGAAACTGATTTTCCGTCACTTGCAGAATCATACCATAAAACAGTCAAATTCGGGAAAGTGGACACACTTTTGGTGGACACAGAACGGATCTACTCGTGTTGAAAACTCTGTACTGTCAAGCCAGAGGTCGCGAGTTCGAGTCTCGTCGGTCCCGCTAAACGACAGTCTCAGAGAACTTCTTCTCAAGGACTGTTTTTTTTATCCTGTTTGAATGGCAATTGTTGAATTGCCGCGTAAAATCTTATTCAAACAAAATTAAACGAATTTATTCAATAGACCCATAAGGTCTACTACCCTATTGGAATAACCCCATTCATTATCATACCAGTTCAGTGTTTTTATGAAATTTCCGCCGATTACTCGAGTAAATGGAGCATCGTATATAGATGAGTGCTTGTTACCAATAATATCCGTGGACACCACTGGGAGAATTGAATATTCCAGCACCTTTGCAAGCGGTCCACTATCTGCTGCCGCGTGGACAGCATCATTGATCTTTTCGGGGGTTACATCCTGTTCTAAACGTACATTAAAATCTACAACTGAACCATCCGGGACAGGTACCCGCATAGCGATACCATCCAGTTTGCCATTCAGTTCCGGTAACACTTTTCCAACAGCTCGTGCTGCGCCTGTTGTCGTAGGAATAACATTTTCAGCGGCTGCACGGCTTCTACGCCAATCTGAATGCGGAACATCCGCTAACCGTTGATCATTGGTGTAGGCGTGGATAGTATTGATGACCCCAAACTCAATTCCAAATGCTTCATGTAGTACCTTGGCCATCGGGGCCAAACAATTCGTCGTACAACTGGCGTTAGATATTATACTGTGATCCGCTGTTAATCCATCATCATTCACTCCTAGAACTACCATATAATCAATTTCGTCCTTCGGCGGTACCGTTAAAATGACTTTTTTTGCACCCGCCGTCAGATGATTTTCTAGTTGGGCTCTTTGCCTGAATATGCCAGTGGATTCTACGATAACATCTATACCAAGATCACCCCAGGGCAATTGTTCAGGTATCCTTTCCGAAAGCAACTTAACTTGCTGATGCCCGGCATTGAGTATGTCCCCATCCAGCGCAACGTCGCCAGGGAAACGACCCATAACAGTATCATACTTTAGAAGGTAGACAAGGGCATCTTTATCAAAGATATCATTAATGGCAACAAGATCAATTTCCTTATGATGATCCAAGACCCGAAATACAGAACGTCCAATTCTGCCAAATCCATTAATTGCAACCCGCATTAGGCAGCATCCTCATTTCCGTAAAGCAGTATTGTATCAAGGATTCTTTTTGCAAACCCCCAACCATTATCGTACCAGCAGATCGTCTTCAGCAATTTTTCTGCTGTGATCATTGTTGCTTTGGCATCAAATATCATTGTTTCTTCCCGGCCGTTCACATCACTGGATACAATGGGGTCATCCGTATACCCGACTAAACCTGCGTACCCATTTTCTGCTTCCTGTTTCATGACTTGATTAACTTCTTCCACCGCAGGCATGGTCTCTAATTCAGTAGTAAGGTCAACGCAGGAACCATTTGGAACGGGCACATTGAATGCAATACCATCTAGCTTACCTGCAAATTCAGGCATTAATTGCTCAATGATCTCTGGCGCGCCTGTCGTGTTAGGGATAATATTTTCAACCGCCGAGCGGCTGCGACGCAGATCTAGGCCTACTGCATCTGCAAGGGGCTGATCCGCTGTATAGGCATGGATGGTAGTCATCATCGCCCTTTTGACAGAATAGTGCTGATCCAATATTTTTAGCATTAAGGCTAATACTTGTGTTGTGGATGAAGTAGCAGAAATAAGTTGATCAGATTCCTTGATCAGATCCTCATTAATCCCGGGGATTACGATACGGTCGATCTCATCTTCCGGCGTCCGGGTTACAAAGACTCGTCTGGCACCTGCTTCCAGGTGTTGTTCCAGTTCTTCGCGTTTTAGATAGTGGCCGGTTGCGTCAATAACCACATCCACACCAAATGTATCCCAGGGAATTGTACCAGGCTTGCCACCGGAAAGGACACGCACATGCTGACCTTCAGTGATAAAATAATTGCCATCCAGCTTGACTTCATCTTTCAGAGTGCCATATATCGAATCCCGCATTAAAAGATAGTGCAGAACATCAGCATGTCCCAAATCACTTATGGCGACAAAATTTAGATGGGGATTGGTATAGCCCAGCCGAAATATGTTACGACCAATGCGGCCGAAACCAAACAGGGCTATATTTATTTTATTTTTAATGTCGCTTGCCTTGAAAAACTAATTTGTTTATTGTACCACTCTAATTTAATATTTTTATCATTATTCTTATAAAGGCAATTAATGTTATATGTTCACCCAATAATACTGGATGTTAATAGAGCTTTTAACTTTATGACAAATCTATTACTAATAAGAAGCTATATCAATGGCGGTTAAGTCCCTAAAAGTATGTGCCACTGGTTCGGTAGCCAACGTTTCCTGCGGGTTTGACTGTATCGGTTATGCAATTGCTAAACCAGCCGATACGTTAACAATAAAAACAAAAGATTCCCCGGGAGTAGACATTACCCTTTCCGGATCGAAAGCTGACA
>SCKQ01000043.1 GCA_004124535.1 Fidelibacterota bacterium | reverse complement strand
CAAAAAATAAATAAAAAAGTAAAAAACTAAGCGCTTCATTGACGGGTTTCTCCAGACCGCTTTAATTTTCCTCTATTTATCACTGCCCTACCCGTTGATGTTCTGCCAAGTAAAGTACTGGAAACATTAAAATACCAGCCACTGACATCATTTAATTCAGAGTTTGAATCCGTAATTTTAATGCGCACGCTATCAGCGATTTCTGTTGGTGTCCATGCGTACGAATCATCATTCACTATATTTAAAACAATCTCTTCCCAATCATCATCACTGGGATTTGCACCAATAGCATAATGCACATCTACATTACTAATTGGCCCGTATGTTTTCCAGCGGATCGTATCCTGAAACCCTGCCACCAAATTTTCACCTCCATTTGGATACAGGATCACGATATCATTTTCTGTTGCCCCAAACACGCCTGTACTGGCGACACGAAACGTGATAAAGGATCTAATATCAATCGCATCGTACCTAGAAAAAAATACGGCTTGATCACCTGTTTGATTAAAGGAAAACCTTGGCACAACATAGTGATCTCCATAATCGGTAAGCAGGAAGATACGGCTGGTATCCAGTACACTACTGTAACCCGTTACACCCGGTACAGCAACCTGCCCAGGGTGACCCACCGTAGATGTATCGGAGTAATATTCAAGCGGGCTAGGCAGTAGTATCCGAAATAAAGTATCTACATAGGATATTACCGTATCTACTTCTGAATCCAGGGATCGCTTTACCAGGTATTTCATACCATCCACACACTGGCTGGAATCACTCATCACATTAAATACATAGATATTGCCTTTGGCCGGACTAAGGCTATCGCATTTATCAACAATATATAAAACATCAGTTGAATCCCAGCCATATTGTGTAATCATCGTATCACGAAAAGTACCTAATGCTTCAGTGGTTATATCCTTAGGGAAAAAAGGCTGATCCGATAGCAGAATTGCAAACTCACCACCTAATGGTAAACTATTTTCTATATTGGTGGAGAACTCAGATTCTATAAGGGAATGGCGTATTTTATTTCTGTTATCATGGCTGAATTCATCAAGTTTTGATATGCCGCTTGGTGGAATGAATGGCGGTGCATTCATGGTTACCGAAAAAGGCATTTTAATTGTAAAACTGCCCCATATTTGCGATTCCTTGCCCGTTATTCCAGCAGTACCATTGATCCTCGTTTTGATATCCGCAATGGCGACCAGAGGCATTGAACCAAAGAAATCAATAATTGAAAACTCACCAGGTGCAGGAGGAATGAGGGTAACCTCTGTCGGTTGGGGCGAACTCGGTGGTGCATAGAAAGATATCTCGGTGCCCGCGTCACTCCAGAGAATTTTAGTTAATACTGTATCTACATCGATCCCATAATTACTCTCAATATAAGATGGAACCCCAAGTTTTGCATTTAACCTGGACACGACCGGGACTCCGCTTGGTTTTGTTCCCAGCATATTAATATCAATCAATAACGGAAAATCAATTTCATTAAATATTTCAAATTCAAATTCCAGCTCGGGAAATCCAACGCCAGTAAGCTCTGGTGGAAAACCGGAAATATCCATTGTATCTGCAGTTAAATCCATATTGACATAGGCCTTCAGTTCTTCAAAGAACAATGATCCAAATTGTACAGTTACACCGAAACCTCCCAAGGATGAACCATCAAGGGGAATTGTCACCTGCTGGCCAGGTATCCAGACTTGCAAATCTAAGTCCACGGATCCAATTGTAGTATCTGGAGGTAGTGGTATTAAAAGATCTCCTGCAGGGATCAAAGGATCATATAACTTAATCGTTGTTTCAAATGGATCATCAGTGTTTCTGAGTACTTCATCAATAAGAACATGGTTCTCACCGCTGGGTGAAATGAAGTTAGGAATCTTCATGTAAAAATTGATATCCCAGTGAAATGAACTATGTAGATTCTGTATTTTAAATTGATTTGGAATAGGTTCATCATCTGGAAAACCAGAAGATTGCATTTCCGCTTCTTTTATGTCAAAAGATATACCCTCCATCTCAGGCAAGGAACTGGAAAAATTTAACTGGCTTTGCATAGCGTCTAATTGATCGCTCAAATCAATATTAAATGAATCAATACTGACCACTGCACTATCGATTCCATTAAAACTAAAATCGAATGCATAACCAATAAACATATCTCCATCATTAGTAGGGTAAAGTGTTACAAATGAATCTGGGTGGACTGAGTCTAACTGAAAGTAGGTAAATATTTGTACACTATCCGTAAGGCCTTCAACCGACAAATTAGTAGTAGTATCAAAAGCGCCCATATAGAATATTGAATCGACAGTGTCAAAGATACTTCCAACCTCTGACCTAAAATGGGGTGCGATTGTATCCCTTATTGAGAGCCAAGGTTGAATGACATCAATACTTATAAAGAACGCGGAACAGTCTCTTAATTTTGTGGGATAGCCGTGATTTTCAAAATAAGACCTTAAATAACTTGTTTCTTCAGTTCCTGAAATAAGCAGCGTATCTATAGTTATCTGTGGTTCAGTAATAGCCGCAGTTAAAGATGATAAACCAAGATCCATGGGGAACAATCCGTTTAATTCGCTGAAAACTGCATCTAATGCCAAATTCAAAGGGCGAACGAAATATTCATTATACTGGTAGCCATACATCACTTTGGGTGTTTGTATAGGTAAATGAAATGTATCTTGAACCCACTGTCCCGAACCTGGAATTACCTCAACCTGGGTTGTTTCAGAATAAAATGGAAAAAAAGGAGGAAAATTATATTCAATTGGAAATTCAAAACCGGGAATTTCAATTTCAATAGCACTTCCGTCTGGACCATCTCCTATTGATTCTTCTGGAATAACCTGCTCCATATATCCACCAGGAAAACGAACACCTAGTTCCATTTCTTCCGTACTAACAGGCGGATCGATTAAACCGGTAAATAGAAGTTGAAATCCTGCAGAATCATCCGTTGGGTAAATGAAATTGGTCGTGTCTACCAAGTCCCCCATCGGAAACCGTTTTGAGATCAGCGGTAGCTTGATATCGATAAACCAGGTAGGAACTACAAAATCGGCGGGATTATCAAAATCACAGGCCGCAATAATAATAACAAGCAGACCAACGAATATTTTATTTATTCGCTTGCGAAAGAGATTCAGTAAACTGCTGAGGTAATCTCGTTCCATTTATAAATGGGAAAGGCCCACTGAAATTCTCCAATTTTCATGAGGTTTACTACAAAAAAAAGCCCCGGTTATACCGGGGCCTTAAAACAGAATTGAATTCAGTTCCTAATAGCGATAATGATCAGCCTTATACGGTCCTGTTTTAGAAACACCAATATAATCTGCCTGGTCATCAGATAATTCTGTAAGTGTCACACCTAGATGTCCCAAGTGCAGCCTAGCCACTTCCTCATCCAGTTCTTTTGGCAGCATATAGACGCCCAATTCAGGTTTTTCAGTTGCCAAGGCAATTTGCGCTAAAACCTGATTGGTAAACGAATTTGACATTACAAAACTGGGATGTCCTGTAGCACACCCAAGGTTCATCAAGCGTCCCTCAGCCAGCAAATAAATATCATGACCATCATCAAATGTGTATCGGTCTACCTGGGGTTTAATCACTTCCCTATTTACGCTAGGATCTTCGTTTAGTTTATCTACCTGGATCTCATTATCGAAATGACCGATGTTACAAACGATCGCCTGGTCATTCATCGCTTTCATATGTTCCAGGGTGATAATATCACGGTTACCTGTAGCCGTCACAAAAATATTTGTTTCCGGTATTGCCTGCTCAACGGTAACTACTTCGTATCCTTCCATGGCTGCTTGCAAGGCACAAATTGGATCAATTTCCGTAACCAATACACGAGCACCATAACCACGCATGGATTGGACACAACCGCGACCGACGTCTCCATAGCCACAGATCAGCACTGTCTTACCAGCTACCATTACATCCATTGATCGCTTCAGGCCATCAGCCAATGATTCACGACAGCCATAAATATTGTCAAACTTCGATTTTGTGACAGAATCGTTGACATTATAGGCCGGGAATAACAGCGTCTGGTCTTTAGCCATTTGCACTAGGCGATGGACGCCAGTAGTAGTTTCTTCAGATACGCCAATTATATTTTTTGCTACTTTGTGCCAATGCATGGGATCTTTTTCAAGGACATCACGCAACAATGCCTCAATAACCTGTTCTTCTTTAACTGTTGTAGTTATTTCTGGTGTTGTATTGTGCTTCGCAAAATGTTCCTCAAGCTCATACCCTTTATGAATGAGCATTGTTGCATCACCACCATCATCAACAATCAGGTCGGGTCCTTCATTACCATTAAATGTTAATGCCTGCAGCGTGCACCACCAATATTCCTCTAAACTTTCACCTTTCCAGGCATAAACCGGTACGCCTGATTCTGCGATGGCTGCAGCGGCATGGTCTTGGGTAGAAAATATATTACAACTGGCCCAACGCACATCAGCTCCAAGCTCAACTAATGTTTCTATCAATACAGCTGTCTCAACGGTCATGTGTAATGAACCAGTGAGTTTTTTACCAGCAAATGGTTTTTCCGGCCCGTATTTTTTACGAGTTACCATAAGACCGGGCATTTCTTTTTCTGCAATAGCGATTGCTTTTCGGCCATCATCAGCAAGATCAATATCCGCAACTTTATGCTGTAATTCTTCAACAATGGTGTTAGCTACTGTAGCAGTATCCATTAAATATTCCTTTCATTTGCTGCAGATTTTAATTTATCCACCATATCTGTTTTTTCCCAGGTGAACTGTTCGCCTTCACGACCAAAATGACCATAAGCGGCTGTTTGACGATAGCGGGGACTCTTAAGATCCAGGTGTGCAATTATAGCCCCTGGTTTTAGTGGAAACACTTTTTGCGCTATATCGGTTAATTTTTCATCGGAAATTTGTCCAGTACCAAATGACTTTACATAAAACGATGTCGGTTCAGCAACGCCAATACTATATGAGAATTGCACCTCACAATTATCAGCCAAATCAGCTGCTACAATATTCTTGGCAATATAGCGTGCCATATACGACGCTGAACGATCTACTTTTGAGGGGTCCTTTCCGGAAAAGGATCCCCCTCCGTGAGGTGCGTAACCACCATAAGTATCTACAATAATCTTACGACCAGTAAGTCCTGTATCAGCATCCGGTCCACCAAAAACAAAGCGGCCAGTACCATTGACAATAAAACTCCCCGAATTCTCTAAATCCAATTCATTAAGAACCGGTTTAATTACGTATTCGATCACTTTTTCTTGTACAAACTCATGCTCAGCCGATTCCGTGCCGTATTCCGCAAGCATATCATTGTGCTGGGTGGCAATAACTACTTTTGATATTGATACCGGTTGCCCATTTTCATAATCCACTGAAACCTGAGACTTCCCATCTGGTCCCAGCCAGGGAAGCGTTCCGTCCTTCCTTACTTGCGCAAGTCGTTTCGTCAGACGATGAGCAAGGTGGATGGGTAAGGGCATCAATTCAGGCGTTTCCTTACAGGCATACCCGAACATTAATCCCTGGTCGCCGGCGCCTTGTTCATGATCATCCGATTCATCTACGCCCTGGGCGATTTCGCTGCTTTGTTCCTGGATCTTAACTAATATTTCCACTGCTTTACCATCCATCCCACAGGCTTCGTCCGTATAGCCAATATCTTGAAGCGTATTTTTAACGATTGCTTCTACATCGGCTGTCCCCTTTGAACGCACCTCACCTGATACGACTACGAGTTGTTTGGTAGCCAAAGTTTCACAAGCAACATGAGATTCCGGATCCTGCCTTAGTAAATCATCTACTAATGCATCTGATATTGCATCACAGACTTTATCTGGGTGACCTTCGGTTACAGATTCCGAAGTAAATGTAAATCTACTCAATTGTTATCTCTTTTGTTTTCTTCATAAAAATAGCCGGCAAATATACAGTATAATAACTTTTACAACCAAATAACTATCCCCTATGGAAAATACCCATTTTTTTGATTTTTAATTAGTAGTTGGACCTGCATTTTTCACAACTTCATCACCCCGGTCATACTGTTTAAAATTATCCTGAAATTTCTGAACCAAAACTCGGGCAGTACTAGTATACTCATTTTCATCTGCCCAGGCAGATTTTGGAACTAAAATACCGGGATCTATATCGGCCAGTGTTATAGGTACCTGAAACCCAAAATATGGATCCTCCGCGAATTTAGACGATTGAATACTGCCGTCCAATATTGCGTGGATTATCTGACGGGTAATTGGTAAAGAAATTCTTGCAGCACCAGAACTTGCATTGCAACCCACCCAACCCGTGTTCACCAGATATGCCGGGACATTTAATTTATTCATTTTATCCCGTAATAATTCCGCATACCGCAGCGGGTGCAATGTTAAGAAAGGTCCTCCGAAACAGGGTGAAAATGTAGCCACTGGCTCTGTAATCCCTCTTTCTGTACCGGCGACCTTGGCAGTATAACCGCTGATGAAATGATACATGGCCTGTTCCGGCGTAAGCTTTGCTACAGGAGGAAGAACGCCATAAGCATCACAGGTCAGAAATATGATATTCTTCGGATGATCGGCAACACTGTTCTGCCCCTGTGAAAAAAGAGAATTTTCAATGTGGTCCAGGGGATAAGACACACGGGTATTCTGGGTTTTTGAGTCGTCCATAAAATCTATCTCTCCTGTGTTTTCATCATAAACAACATTCTCAAGCAGGGCTCCCTCACGAATGGCATTATAGATATCTGGTTCATACTCGGGATTGAGATTGATCACTTTGGCATAGCAGCCGCCCTCGAAATTGAATATACCATTATCAGACCAGCCATGTTCATCATCACCGATCAAGGGCCGATCCGGATCCGTAGACAGCGTTGTTTTACCCGTACCGCTAAGTCCAAAAAAAATAGCTGAATTCTGCCCATTGTTGTCCGTATTTGCTGAGCAGTGCATAGAAAGCACGCCCTTTTGCGGCAAGATATAGTGTAATACAGAGAAAATACCCTTTTTCATCTCGCCACCATATTCAGTACCACCAATAATTGCTACGCGGCGCCCAAGATGAAATAATATGAATGTTTTTGAATTTAAACCATGCTTTTCATAGTCATCATTCTGAATATCGGAGGCATTAATAATTGTGAAGTCAGGGACAAATCCTTCAAGTTCTCCTGCATCGGGGCGAATGAACATGTTATGCGCAAAATGTGCCTGCCAGGCCTTTTTAGCGATAATACGCACAGCGATACGGTACGCTGGATCTGCACCAGCAAAACCATCAAACATATACGTCCTTGAAGTATTGGAGTTATAGAAGGCAGTTGCTTTCTCATAAAGCTCATTAAAAATGTCCTCATCGACCTTCCTATTTACAGGACCCCACCAGATCTTATCATTTGAACTTGATTCATCAACGATATATTTGTCATTGGGTGACCGACCGGTGTAAATACCTGTATCCACCATAGCCGCACCGCGTAAACCGATCCGGCCTTCCTGATTATCCACAATATGATCAACAAGGACTTCTACAGGAAGATTTCGATGTACATCCCTTACTTTCGATAGACCAATTTTTTCCATTCCTAAACGATTTTCTTCCATAATTGATAAATTACCCGTGCGGGTGTGCCTGTTTATAATCTTTTTTTAATTTTTCAGTTGGGACATGCGTATAAATTTGCGTCGAACTTAAACTACTGTGCCCTAGCAAATCCTTTACCGCTCGAATATCTGCTCCGCTCTCCATCACATGTGTTGCAAACGTATGCCGTAATAAATGGGGTCCTAATCTCTTTCCATCAGCTACGAGCTGGATGTACTTGTTCATTCTGCGCTGGATTGTTCGCCCTGATATACGGTTTTCTTTGGAGTTCACAAATAATGGTTTATCGTAAAATACAGGTTTAAGACTAAGCTTACGCTTTTTTAAATAATGTACTACCGAATTTTCGGCAACTTTACCATATGGAAGCAAACGTTCTTTATTTCCTTTTCCAAGTACACGGACCAGTTTCTTATCCGGCTGAAAATCACCGATATTTAAATTGACCAGTTCGCTTAAACGAATTCCCGTACTATAAAATAACTCGAGAATAGCTCTATCTCTAAGACCCGCGATTGTATCCGCCGGCGGAGCGTTCATCAGCGTCTCAATTAAATTCTTACTCACGAAATTCGGTAAACTCTTCGGCACTTTTGGTGTTTTTACATGGACAGTTACATTATCTTCAATTACTTCTGCTTTTACCAGGTATCTGAAAAAAGATTTCACTGATGCTAGGCGACGAGCAACCGTTTTAGCGGAATACTCTTTTTCGTATTCCCTACCAAGAAAGTGACGAATTGTTTGTCGATCAATACTACCCAAATCCAAATTGTCTTGGCCATGATAATTTTTCAGAAAATCATAAAAACGATTGAGATCATTTCTATAGGCTTTTATCGTAAGTTTTGAATAACCGCGCTCCTTTTCAAGGGTAATAAGAAATCCCTGAATTATGCTCTTGATCGATTCAGCCATATTTTTCGTTGAGTAATGTAATACTATCATTGAAATCTTGAGGTAATGGTGCTTGAAATGAAACGGTTTTTGCTGTTTCGGGATGCACAAATTCCAGGCTCGTAGCGTGCAAAGCATGACGTTCAAGAATAGTTAATATTTGGTGCAATTCCCTGGTAACCTCAGGCAAAAATCCCTTCGTTCGGTTCTCACCGCCACCATATTTTTGATCCGCCACGATCGGATGACCCATATGAGCCGCATGGACCCTTATCTGGTGTGTTCGGCCTGTTTTTGGGTAGAATCGTACATTTGATATATAACGCCAAGCTTCCTCAACTTTATAGCCAGTAGTGGCTTTTCGACCGGTTTCGTCTACAGTAAAACTCGTGGGATCAGAACGTTTTCTTTTGATCGGTTCATCAATTAAACCTTCATTCTCTGTCCATATTCCCCAGGTTAGACCGATATATGTTTTTATGACCTGTTTATTTTCAAATTGTTTAGCAATTTTACGGTGGGCAAGGTTCGTTTTGGCAATAACCATCACTCCAGATGTATCCCGATCAAGACGATGGACAATTCCCGTTCGAGTTGGTCCGTTAATATCGGACAATGCAGACGTATAAAACATTAACCCATTAACCAATGTATTATCTTTTACACCTGTTCCGGGATGGACGACCAATCCCGGTTGTTTATCGATAACCAGAATAGCATCATCTTCATAAACAATTGACATTGGTATATCCTGTGGTTCATTTATTACTGGAGACGTTTTGGATTGTGCAGGATCTACAACAATTGCTTCACTACCCTGTAGGCGATAACTGGATTTTTCCTTTTGTCCATCAATCATGACTTTGCCATCTTGAATCATAGCCTGTATTTGTGATCGAGAATAATCAACAAGTTGTTCTGACAAATATTTATCCAGCCGCATGTCAATGCTGCTCGGGACAGTAAGGTTTACCATCAATTATATAGATTCGGTTGACGGTTTTACGGAAGATTGTTTTAATACGGCATTGTAAATATATAAAATCATACCGATTGTTACTGATGCATCAGCAACGTTGAAAATATACCAATGATAACTACCAATCATAAAATCAAAAAAGTCTACAACAGTACCAAAAAGCATTCTATCAATCAGATTGCCGATCGCGCCTGCTAAAATCAACGCCAAAGACAATCGCAGTGTCAAATCGCTGTCCTTTTCCTGCCAAAAATACCAGGCGAGAAATACAGTCATTAGCAGTGATACTGAAGTAAAGAAATAAATACCGCCAGGAAAATTCAATCCAAAAGCCATACCATCATTGGTAACATAAGTAAAATGAAAAAAGTTCTGTATGACTGGCTTTGACTCACCCAGCATCATCGCACTGCGAGTAACTGCTTTCGTGATCTGATCGATAACCACGATTACAGCACTCACAAGCATTACTTTCACACTAGGCCAAGTTTTTCTTTTTCTTTACAACCAACACACTTGGTAGCATTGGGCACCTCCAGCAAACGTTCTTCAGGAATCAATTCTGCACAAATCTTACATATCCCAAATATCCCTTCATCTATACGATCAAGCGCTACCTCAAGGTTTTTATAATAATCGCTCTCACGGCCCATTAATATATAATTTTTTTCCTGCTCAAAAGAGTCTGTCCCTGCATCAGCCATATGAGTACTGAAGACGGCCTCCTGAGATGACCCTTCGCTATTATTACCATTATCCAGTATACCTTCATGGATATCTCCCATATCTTCTGCTATCTCTTCCATTCTTTTTTCGATAGATATCCGAAATTGTTTCAGTTTTTCTTTAGAATACTTTTTTGCCATAGTAAATCCTTTCAATCAATTATACACGGTCAATACCAAGTCTGACTTCAACACCACCAACCTCAAAAGTATCTTCATATTCACTTGACTTGAATTCATCTGCCATATTTATAGTTAATGTTTCATTCATAAAATAGTTCTTATATGCGCGAACCGCTTCTCCAACTGTGCCTTCAAAAGAGCCATAAATATTGATACGATCCTCGACCGCGAAATTAGCATCTTTCCTCATAATTTGCACGTGACGAATTACATCTCTCACAACACCTTCTTGAACCAATTCCTTCGTTAATTTTATGGTCAATCCAACTGTAATCCCACCATCTGATTCTGCAGTGAAACCCTGTTTTGTCCTCGTGACGATTAGGAATGCATCCCTTGTCAACACAAGTGTGTCTGATTGCAATTGTAATGTTACCTCACCAGTTGTATTTAGATCACGCAATATTTCGTTGCCATCCATAGCAACAAGCACCTCTTTTATCTCGGGAAGATATTGACCATTTTCTTTGCCGATTACAGGAAGATTGGGCTTTACTTCACGCTCAATGAGAATATTACTATTATCAACCCACTTTATATTTTTTACATTTAGTTCATCCAGTACAATGCTCTGTTGCTCCAGGATAAATTCTACCAATTCATTATCATCCAGATGAAAACAAAGTTCTGCCAAAGGCTGTCTTATTTTCAATTCAGCCTTGTTTCGCGCGGAGCGTCCCAACTCTACAATTTTTCGCAGTGTGTCCACCTGCTGGATCAGTTTTAGATCGATCTTTGTTTTATCAACCTTTGGATAATCGGATAAATGGATACTTTCGGGCAATGATTGATCAGTGTTACGAGCCAGATTCTGATAAATTTCCTCTGTCATAAATGGCAGAATTGGCGCGATAATCTTGATACTCGTCAGCAATACCTGATAAAGCGTGTGATAAGCTGCCTGTTTATCGGCATCATCTTCCGATTTCCAAAACCGTCTTCTACTGCGTCGTATATACCAATTGGATAAATCATCCAAAAATCGTTCGAAGTGACGAATGAATTTATCCACCCGATACCCATCAAATGCCGCTACTGCCTGCTGAATGAGCAAATTGGATTTTGCCAAAATCCATCGATCCAGAATGGTCAAATCATCATCCTTTAGCTTCGATTTACTCGGCGAAAAACCATCTACAGCGGCATAGGTGGCAAAGAATGAATAGACATTCCATAATGTAATCAACTTGCGACGAACCTCATTCGCCGGTCCGTATCCGAACAGTAAATTATTTTCAATATTCTGATTGGCATACATCCAGCGCATTACATCCACACCTATTTCTTCAGCTGCATCATCAAACCAGATTGCATTTCCCCAAGATTTGTGCATATCACGACCAGTCTCATCTTTTACAAGCGCATGGCCCAGCAACGTTTTAAACGGTGCCCTGTCCTCCATGACTGTTGATAAAGCAAGCAATGAATAGAACCAATTACGGAACTGACCAGGAAAGCTTTCCACAACAAAATCGCCGGGGAACCACTTGTCCCAATATGTTCGATCATCATTATAGTGAAGAGTGGAATATGGCACAATACCCGCATCGAGCCAGGGGTTCCCCACATCCAATATCCTGGTACCAATCAACCCTGATTCAGGGTGCCTGATCTTTACTTTATCAATCCACGGTCTATGGGGACTTTGCCCTTCAAAGTCTTCCCAGCCTTCCACTGCAAGTTCCGCTAGTTCTTCCTTTGACCCCACAACAAAAAATGAACCATCTTCAAATTCCCAGATAGGTAATGCCAGACCCCAGAACCTTTTCTTGGAAATCATCCAATCTCCCATATTGTCCAGCCATTCATGTTCCCTATCTTGACCCCATTCCGGAATCCATTCTATATCATCCACAACCTTTTTGATTCTATCACGCCAATCCATATTGATATACCATTCATCGACCATACGAAATACCAATTCGTCACCAGAACGCCAGCAATGGGGATATATATGAGGATATTGTTCTGAATAAACCAGAAAGCCTCTTTCCTTCAAATCGGTAGTGATTTTTTCAACAGTACTTTTTTCAGTGGCGTTCAGACCAGTTAGCCACCCAAATTTATCCATAAATTTTGCTTCGGCATCCAGTGGCGCGATGTTAATGAAACCCATTTTCTTACCAATTTGATAATCAATATCGCCGCACCCAGGCGCCATATGTACAATGCCAGTTCCTTCACCAGCCACAACAATATCATTGCCTACACTATCCTTGCCACCATCAATCACCTGATGACAGTTTACACCATTCAAGCCCTGGGCTTTCAACTCTTCGTTTGTGAATGGATAACCACCTAATTCCTGTTGCGCCTCAAAATCATCGAATGGTCCTGTATATTTCCAGCCTACCATTTCCGTACCCTTAATGGTACCTTCGACCTCATAACCACCCCGTTCCTTGAATATTTGTGCGATTGTTTTCAGTTTTGGGACTCCATCAATCCATTGCTTTTTTTCCTTGAACTGCTTTTCCAGTCGCTGAAATTCCAGGTTCTCCTTGGCAAAATAGTATAATGAACCATCTGCTGCGCGCAGTTTAACGTAATCAAGGTTCACGTTCACGGCAGCAATAACATTTGAAGTCAATGTCCAAGGTGTTGTGGTCCACACAAGCAGATACTCCTGGTCCCGGTCCACAAGGGGAAAACGCACAAAAACAGATTCATGTGTAACAAGTTTTCTGCCCTCGATAATTTCCATTTGGGAGTAGGAAGTTCCTGATCTCCCGGACCAGGGTACTACATCAGTACCACGATAAATTTTTTCGTCTTCGAATAGTTTTTTTAGCATAGCCCAAATCGTGTAATTATTCTCATCAGACATGGTGAAATAGGAATTATCCCAATCCATCCAGTACCCAAGACGTTTAGACTGTTCCGTCTGAATCGCTGAATATTTACGAACCCGATCCTTACAGAGATTTACAAATTTTTCAATGCCATATTCTTCCACATCTCGCTTCGATGCAAACCCGAGTTCTTTTTCAACCTCTACCTCTACCCACAGACCTTGGCAATCAAATCCGTTCTGGTAACGCAGGTCAAAGCCCTGCATGGCCTTGTAGCGATTCATTATATCTTTAATGGTGCGTCCCCAGGCATGGTGTACACCCATGGGGTTATTAGCTGTTATAGGACCATCAATAAAACTCCATGGTTCTTTACCCTGATTCAAGGCAACACGTTGTTTAAATATGTCGTTCTTTTCCCAAAACTTGAGGATGGAATGTTCAAGCTTTACGAAATCAACTTGTGGATCTACTCTCTTGATCATTTACTATATTGCAATACAGAAAATTCGCTTAGATAATCGGCGGATAATTTAGGCGCGTTCCCCTTCGGTATCAATCAGTTCGAGGTAGTATAAATAAAATGGTCTTCTGAAAAGAAAGCCTGGTGATATGATTACGATAACTTAATTAACTATCAATCTCTAGCGCGTAAAAGCGTGATACATCATCCCTCTTTATCAGTAATAATACGGTATTTTTCCGGCTGCTGGTTCTTATCAGATCTTTGAATTCATCCGCATTTCGTACATTATCGGTACCCACTCTCGTGATCAGATCACCTTCGCGGATGCCAGCAAGGTATGCTTCACTATCTCTATTGACCTCTGTAACCACGACACCATGCTCTTGAGATGACAGCCCATAGTGGGAACGAAGTGAATTATCCAGGTCTTGAACTGTGAGACCCAGGCTGCTTGATTTTTCAGTGCGCATAAACGCCATTTGAGGTTCATCCGGTAACTCACCCAATTTCACATATATAGATTTACGTCTTCCATCACGTATTATATCGACTTTATATCGTTTACCTGGTTCTGCTGAAGAAACGACATTTTTCAGGTGACTGGAATTATTTATGGAAATATCGTTGAATTCAAGAATCACGTCTCCAGTGATCAATCCAGCATTATCGGCTGGACTCGCACTCGCTACATTACTGATCAATGCGCCATCGCGCGAATCGAGGTCCAAGGCCTTGGCATAGGAATCATCTATTTCTTGTATGGCAACACCAAGCCATCCGCGCACCACATACCCCTTATTAATAAGATCATTCATGACCTTATTAACCATATTTGCTGGAATGGCAAAACCAACTCCGCGGTTAGATCGATCGTATCCACCCGTAGCGATTGCTGTATTAATTCCAATCAACTCACCATTCAGGTTGACCAACGCACCGCCACTATTCCCGGGGTTGATTGCCGCGTCTATTTGGATAAAATCTTCGTAATTCTGCCTGGAAATGATATCACTGCGGCCCATAGCACTTACAATACCTGCCGTGACAGTATGGCTTAAATTATCGGAAAAGGGGCTGCCAATAGCGAGCACCCATTCACCAACGCGAAGCTTATCGGAATCACCAATTTCTACCTCAGTTAAGTCATCCCCTTCTATTTGCAAAACAGCTAAATCTGATTTTGGATCAGAGCCAACTACTGTTGCTTCAAATGTACGTTTGTCCATGAGTTTTACTGTGATTTTATCCATATCTTCTACAACGTGGTTGTTGGTTACGATATAGCCTTTGTGGGCATCAATTATTACCCCTGAGCCAAGGGATTTTGTTCGGAATTCCCGATCCTGATCCAAATCCCGGTCCCAACCGAAAAAACGATTAAAAGGATACTGATTTTGGAAGTGGTCTATCTTAATTATTTTATCGGTTGAAATAGTTACAACAGCAGGATTTACTTTTTCCGCAACATTAGCAAATGTTTCGCTGAATTGACGAATAATAGATCGTTGTGCAAACCCAACTGAAAAAATGATTGAAAAGACGATTAACAAATTTTTTCTCATTGATATTCTCCGTTAGTGAATTTACTTACCCATTATTATGAAACTATTATAAAAAAGTTTCCAATAAAAAACGGCCTTTAAATTAGACCGTTTTAAACAAGATATTTGTATAATGGTTTATTTCAGCAGTACCATTTTCTTAGTATTATGAAAACTGGGAGATGTTAAACTGTATATGTACACCCCAGTACTCACCGACTCACCACGATCATTCAAACCATCCCATACAATACGATGATACCCGGCCTGAAGCTCACTACTCACCAACCGACGCACCTGCTGACCCATCAAATTATACACCACCAACTCTACCGTACTTAAATCGGGGAGATCAAACTGGATCTCCGTTACCGGGTTAAACGGATTTGGAAAATTCTGGTATAACGTATACTGCATCGGGATCAACTCCAAGGCAACACTGCCATCACCCTTGGCTTGAACTGGTATATCCTGACCATCCTGGCCAATTAACTGTACCCCGCTTATATCTACCTTTACACGCTCACCACGACCAGTGTTGATCATTACCGGTATTGTAATAAACCCATTCGCACTAAAAGCAAGTAAGCCACCATTCATATTGACAGCCAGTACTCTGGTTGACCCATCCTCAAGTGTATGGGAATTGATCATGACACCTTCCTGTAACTCATTAAGTAATGGACTGCCAAATGCAAGACTGGACATATCCGCTGATAGATCAAATTGTATACCCCGGACAACACCATCATAGGCCAGATCCAGCAGTAATGACGTACCACCACCATTACGCAAAGATAGCTCAGCGATAGACTCTACATCCGTCGCTATGCGACGACCGTATGAACCGTAAATAATATCTACGATGAGCACCACGTCCTGAATGTTGATCAGTTCATCCTTATTAACATCCGCGCCACGGCCCTGGTCCTCGGTTGGCTCAATCGCCTCAAGTACATAATCGGCAACTGCCAGTAAATCTGATATAGATACATTACTATCAAAATCCGTGTCACCAAGTGTATAAGGTACCGTACAAGCCTCGGAAGATTTCTTTGATTCTACAATACCATAGCTATCGGTCTGGAAGCTGGCACTAACAGCGTAACAATATTCTACATAGTTGGCCGGCACGGTAATTGTTGCAGTTGTATCGCTAGGTTCTGTAGTTGCTACCAATGTATCAACACCATCCAGGACCTGGTAAACATTATAGCCAGTCATACTATCGGTACGAGCAGACTGTGTAGGGAATGTGATTAATTCTTCACCAGAAATCTGGTAACTCGGCAAACCGGTTGAGTTTCCATCGATTATAGCGGCAACATTTTCCATATTCTCATGGATCACATCTGCAGTAGTAACCAGTTCTTGAACATCTTCACGGCCAGTATTTTCAAGACCAGCAACGGCGCGGATCATATAGTTTCCGGAAAAACCAATATCGCCCGTCTCAAACCATTGGCCTAAGTATACATAACTATGGCCGTAGATATAGCCATCCAGGTCGCGCGCAATTCCAGGTCCGCTTGTAGCTGTAAACCTGAAGCCGAGGAAAAATCCTGCATCATCAAAAATAATTCCCTCACCGCTGAGATCGACCTCAATCCATTGGTCCTCTACTGTTACCTCCGTGAATTCGTCAGCGATGTATAGAGAAGTAGCCGGCAAACCATCAAAGCCAACGCTGTAAGCCCTTACCTCAATCGGCTCCAGAACATATTCGGTCTGACCAACTGAAGAAAATAAGAATTTACCTGTATAGAGCTCACCTGCGGACTCTGGGGTAAACTTCACAACTATCTCAATATCTGTAGCTCCGCCAGTAATTGAAGATTCCCAGGTACCGTCATCATAATAAAGCTCTACCTCATCCAGTCCGCTGGGACTGTTCCACTGCAGCATGACCTGGTGATCACCAGCTTCAGCTTCCAACCGACGCGGTTTGTCCATCTTTGGACCCAATGTGACGTTATGCACCACAGCATCTTCCTGGGCAAAAATTGTAACCTCATCGATGTCATTATCAAAACCATCCCGCCTTACATTCACTGTTGTTAAGCCAGGGACAAGTCCCATCAACGAATAAGTACCGCTCGTCCCTGTTGTATCTGATAAACTGCCGGCAGTGACAATGGCACTATCCAGCGCACTGCCATTAGGATCAGTCACAGTACCAGAAACATCCCCGTACAACCAGGTTGGGGACACATCTACAGCAACCCGTTCGCTCTCATAATCAGGAAAATATTTTGCTGTTACACCTAAAGTATATGTTTGTCCATTATTGAGATCACCTACCATATAACCGGATGAATCAAGCAAGGCCAGATTCGCTGGGGCAGAAATAGTATCTACATAAACATTATAACCTAGAAAGTCTCCATCTACATAATCTCTTGAGCCACTCCCGGAAATAGTTGAAAGGGCTACATTATCAACAATAAAAGCATCGATATTGAAGGAATTCTCACCATAGGCCCGGAAACGCACCTGAATATTATCATCTGATGCAGGTATTGTATCGGTGAAGGTATCCCAGGGGACATCGGCCGTATTGACAAAATCTCTTAACGTATACCAGCTGGCGCCATCGCGGTACTCCACCGCCAGGTGCTCCGATCCGGTCGCACTCCAGTTATCCAATGTAAAATCATAGGTAAGCAGAACGTCTTCATTACTACCGACCCAGGTAGCGCCATAAACTGTTCCATCATTACCATTCCCAGTGGCATCTGTTGTTGTTATGCCTTCGCCTTCATCAAAAACCCAGTAAGCAACCAAATCAACAGCCGATGTATAATCACCTGAGTTCGAAGATGCCCCCAACCCAGCGCCAGAATTATATAGAGCATTAATTTCTAATGCGGTTAATGCTGAATTCCATACTGCAACTTCATCAATTGAACCATTAAAATATCCGTCCACTGACCAATTGCTTCTACCTATAAAACTTGACGGTCTATCCATTACAGCAGGTACTGATGTTGTACCCGAATGGATCTGTACACCATCTTTATATAAAATAACACTTCCAGCATTATCCATTGACACAACAAGATGCATCCACACTCCTGTAAATAAAGCATCATTAGCGGTTACTTTACCTCCACTTGTTCCATCAACATATACTTCAAATGTAAGATCATCCGTTGCACCATAATTGGCCAATAGGATTCCATTATGTTGCGCGGGATCTATTGCTACATCAAAATCAATAATTCTACTCCAATGGTTAAACCCATTAAAATATACCCAAGAAGAAACCGTCATACCTTGAGAGAAATCAGTGGTTACAGTCCCTACATCCACATAATCATCAATCCCATCAAACTCCAAATACGATCCACCCCCGCTATACGGGATAACCGGTGAGGTCAAACTCAATTCATAGTCGGTCTGGGTTGGAAAATAGGCAAAATAAGCGGAGGGCGCTGGATTGCCTGCAGTAGTACTGATAGACCAGTTATCCCCTTCCATGGTCCATAGGTCCAACAGTTCAGAATCAAAATCCTCACCATAGGGTATACCCAATTGGGGTACATCTGGCGAGGTCCAGTCCAAGGCAACTTCCTCATCCAGGCCAATGCCGTAAAGGTTGGTTATCGGGGGCGGTGAAAAACCTGCCGGTGTAACACAAATTGTTTCCGTAGGGGTAGATGAACCGCCACTGTAATTGGCCACCACATAGTAGCAGTATTCATTACCATTGGTCAAACTTTCATGCACATAAAAATTGGTGTCTACTACCACAACGAGCGAACCATCACTGAGATAGATGCTGAAATTTGACAGGTCGCCGCAACCAATTATCTCTTCCCGGGAAGAATTATCATTATTAGGTATATTATCTGGCAGACGCGAATACACAACACCATTAAAATTCAATGGATAGCGGGCGATCATTTCGATAGCCGGTGGGTAAATTGTATTTACAAAGTTTTGATTTCCAAGATCTTGAGTAGCAATTGGATTGATCATAAGTCCGCTGGCATTTACAACGACATATCCCGGCTGTGGTAGATTATCGCCCATATTATTATTGGAAACGCTGCTGGTCCAAGTAATTCTGCCTCCCGGTGCAGAAATGAGCGCTTCATGGCTGCCTTCGGCAAAAATACCATAACTACTGCCCATTTCACTCCAGCCGGACGTAGCGTTACCAAAAAACAGGCTGGAACTGGAATTATCAGAATCGACTGATATATAGGGACCACCAGTGGAGACATTATATGTACCTACAAGAAAACCGCCTGATTCAATAACAGCATCATCAATATCCACCTCGATCCAACCAGAATCACCGCCTACAGTGTACGGTCCAGCTAGAAGTGTTGTGCCGTTATCAGCAAAAACATTTACTTCTATATCCTGGGTATAATTGCCACCGCCATCAACATGGAAACGAACTGATTGAATCGTCGCTGGATAACCGGTGGGCATGAACAACTGTCCCAGGCCCTCTCCACCACCAAAAGATCCATAGGCATTTTCAAAATTACCATCATGAGCGTAATACCATTCTGCAGGAGGCTCAGCACTGGGGTAACTCCAACTAAGATAATTGCGTTCATCTCCGGCGGCAACGGAAAAGTGCCAGGGCGGGCAGAAGTCATCCACAGATACCATATTGACCGCAAAGTAAGATGTATCTGTTGCCGGAATTGAATAACTGTTACCCGAGGGGTCTACCGCTTCAACAATTAGTGTGTGATCACCTTCTGAGAGACCTGTTAGCGGAATAATGGCATCTGCGGTATAGATCGAATCAACGGATGACCCGTCAACAAAGACCTCAATGAAGCCATCGCAGGACGCACAGCCAGGTGCGCCCAGGTCGAAATAATCGGCTATGGTGAATGTAGCGTCAACAAAATTGGTATCAATCACCGCCCCGGTTGTAGGGTAGGTGATTTGGATCGTTTCATCTCGAGAATCCTGACCAATCACGAATGTAACCAGTAACAAGGGTAGAATCAGTGCTTTAGTCAGTTTTCCGATCGACATTGAGTTCTCCACACAAGCGGATAAATGTATTTTGATCCAAAGTCTCTACTATGGACGAGAAATAATGTCCCCGAATTTAATGTATCACCCCTGATAATCAACGAAATTTGCTAGTATTGCTTACGAGTGTGTCTAAGATCACTTTTACTTTAGGCGAATCATTTTTTTGACAACAGAAAACTCATCAGTCTCAGCCTGTATAAAGTATATACCTGAGGGAATATTCGTACGTAAAGTAAAAGTATAGCGTCCACTATTTAAGGATTCTTGATGGATAACTCTGACCAATCTGCCTTGCAAATCATAAATCGATATTTCGTACAACCCTGCTTTAGCAATATCCAGATCAATTTTGCAATAACCATTATTGGGGTTCGGGTAGACGGCTTTGATACTGAAATCTGCAGGATGATTTTTACTGTCATCCTGGATCGCTAGTGTACTATATTCCATATATTGCAGGCCGCACGGCCTTGGAACCGATTAACAGGTCTTCCTGTTCTGAACTAGAGAATGGAATTGGGCATGGCACCAGATTCTGGCCACAATAAGGATATTCCGGTGCGGACTGGATCACAAAGTTATCCGTATCATCATAGTGCAACAGGACTATGGCATTGGACATAAAAATCATCTATTTGCACGCCATTGGCCAAGTAGTGAACCTGTTGGTTATGCTGCATGCTGATCCACACTGGATCCGTAACACTATAGGCGTGCATTGAACTGGACCATTCCGAATAGGGGATGGCACACCGCACATTCCTCAGCCGATGTAAAATCCTCCACCATGAATGAGGTCTGAATAGGCAATGTATCAAGTGTCGTTTTATCATCATCACTGAGGTCAACACAGCCGCTAGATAAAAATAAATAGAGATAAATTAGATGTATTGCTTTAACGGGGCGCGGCGTGCCCATGCGGAACAATCACCGGCTATGTCTAAATGCTTCCTT